>NZ_LDOV01000005.1 GCF_001029435.1 Photobacterium aphoticum
GTCCTGTAAGCAGGATTTCAGCTCACTTTATAGATGCAAGGGCTTTCGCTCCTGCTTTTCCATAGGGCCTAGGACCTCAGAACCGCTCTTGCTTTTAATCAATACCGATATTCATTCGGAATATTGGTCGCTTCTTTCGACAAGGCGGGTTTTCTACCGCGTCCTTTACGGTACTGTTTCAACTGGAACACATACGCCAGAACTTGTGCCACGGCACTGAACAGGCCATCGGGGATTTGCTGCTCCAGCTCAGTCGTATGATAAAGCGCACGAGCCAAAGGGGGCGCGGGCACGATATCAATCTTGTGCTCGTTGGCGATCTCTCGAATCTTCAAGGCTAGGAAATCAGTGCCTTTGGCAATCACCACGGGCGCGGCGTCAATTTCCGGCTTGTAGCGCAAGGCGACTGAGAAGTGCTCCGGGTTGGTAATAATAACGTCAGCTTGTGGTACATCGGCCATCATGCGACGTTGGGCCATTTCCCGCTGCAACATACGAATACGGCCTTTCACCTCCGGCTTACCTTCAGTTTCCTTGTATTCGTCTTTGATTTCCTGCTTGGTCATTTTCAACTGCTCGTTGTGCTGCCAGATTTGGTATGGCACATCGAGCGCCACCACAATCAGCAACGAACAACAGATCAACAAAATAAAGCCTGTCAGAATGTCCAGCGCGTGGAACAGGTTTTGCGGATACACCTCGATGGTCAACTGGAACAAATCATCCAATCGGCCTTTCATCAGCACAAACGCCATGCCCGCCACCAAGGTGACTTTGAGGATAGATTTGATCAGCTCCACCAGACTCTGCTTGCCGAACATGCGGGCAAAGCCGCTCATCGGGTTGATTTTCGACAACTTCGGCATCGCCGCCTGCATCGAAAAGTTCATCCCGCCCAGGCCAATCGCCCCAATAATGGCGGCAACAAACAAAAAGGCCAGCAAGGTAAACAACGGTAACGCCACATGCCACACCGCCCCGCCGATCACAGCGAATAAACGGTTAAGATCAAAAATTTCTTCCCGGGTAAGGGAAAACAGTTTCGTCATCATGTCGGCCAAGCTGCGGCCAAGCGGTTCGCCAAACCACATCAGCCCGACGGCACCGGCCACCAAAACGGCAACAGAAGCTAATTCTCTTGAGCGCGGTATTTGCCCCTTTTCCCGCGCCTGCTGAAGCCTTCGGGGCGTGGCGTCTTCAGTACGTTCCTGACCGTCAGCGTCTGACATGGTGGGTTCTCACGTAAAAAGGTTAATAGAAGATAAAAGCAAGAACCTGGATCCTAGATCCTGGTTTCTAGGGGCGAGTCACGCTTCGCTTCGAGGGACGAGGAAAGGCGGAAGAGCACAAAGTGGTCCTGTGGTCCGACAGTATCGAGTGACTAGAAACGAGATCCTAGAAAAATCAAAAGCAAAGCACCACTCAGTTAAATCTGTACCGATTCTTTGCTTTTTCTCGTCCCTTTCGGCTCGTCCCGCGTCCCTGCTCTGCTTTCCCCATAGGGCCTTAGAACCAAGGGCCGCTTTTAAACCCGCTCTTGCTTCCGCTCTTACTCGGATCTCGCCCCTACCCCTAACACTCCACCCGCACCAGCGAGCAGATCTGACTGAACCCGAGTCCCCACGCGTGTTCGTATTGGGGCATGATCCCGCCAATCAGGAACCAGCTGATCACAAAGCCCAGTAGCAACGCAACCGAAAAGCCCAAAGCAAAAATGTTCAGCTGCGGGGCGGCACGGGTCATGACGCCGAACGCCAAGTTTACCGTCAGCAAAGCGATGATCCCGGCCAGCGACATATTCAGTGCCAGCTTGAACATCAACCCGAACCAGCCGGCCAAGTCGTAATAATCACTCGGGCGCAGCATCATCTCGCCCACGGGCAAGGTTTTGAAACTCATCACGATCAATTGCAGCAGGGTTAAATGGCCGTCGGTGGCCAAAAACAGCATGATCGACAGCATCATGTAAAACTGGCCCAGTACGGGGGTATTCTGGCCGTTGGCCGGGTCAACCATGGAAGCAAAACCGATACTCGACTGCATCCCGAGGATCTGCCCGACCATGACAAAGATTTGCGTCACGAACTGGGTTACCAGCCCCATCGCCACGCCGATGATCACTTGCTGGGCGGTGGTCAGCAAACCGGCAAACGATAACAACGCAATGTCTTCACTGATTTTGGGCAGCATCGGCATCACCGCAAAGGTGATCGCCAGTGACAGGTATAAGCGAATACGGGCTGACACAAACCGCGCGCCAAAGAAGGTCATCACCATCATCATGGCGGAGATGCGGGTCAGCGGCCACATGTAGTTTGCCAGCCAGTCCAGCAGTACGGTCGAGGGGACATTCATCGCGTGGCTCAGTACAGCAAGGACGGGATCTGTTCAATGATGCGGTGGAAATAGTCCATCAGCATCTGGGTCATCATGTGCCCGAAGAACATCAGCGCCAGCAAGGTGACGATCAGACGCGGCAAAAAGCTCAGCGTCTGTTCGTTAATGGAGGTCGCGGCCTGAAACACCGCCACCACCAAACCAATCAACAAGCCGGGTACCACAATCACGCTGACCATGATCAGCACCATGTAGAGCGCATCTTGGAAGATATCGACGAAGGATTCCGGGGTCATGTGCCAAAGCTCCCTGCCAATGTCGACAGGATCAGGTTCCAGCCATCCACCAGCACAAACAGCATCAGCTTAAACGGCAACGACACAATCATCGGCGACAGCATCATCATACCCATCGCCATCAAGACCGACGCTACCACTAAGTCGATGATCAAAAACGGCAAGAACAGCATAAAGCCGATTTGGAATGCGGTTTTCAACTCGGAAGTGACAAAGGCCGGGATCAAGACGGTCATCGGCACCGCTTGTGGATCGGTCGCGGTCGAGCCGGAGATCTGCACAAAGGTTTCCAAGTCTTTCACGCGGGTTTGTTTAAGCATGAACTGACGTAACGGATCCTGCGCGGCATTGAATGCCTGCGTCGCGGTGATTTGCTCGTTAATGTACGGCTGCACCGCATCGGTGTTGATTTTGTCGATCACCGGTGACATCACAAAGAAGGTCAGGAACAGGGCGATACCGATGATCACCTGATTAGACGGCGTCTGCTGCAAACCCATGGCCTGACGCAGAATCGACATCACCACCACGATACGGGTGAACGAGGTCATCAGGATGATAATGGCAGGCAAAAAGCCCAGTGCCGTCATCAAGCCCAAGATCTGCAAGGTCACGGAATAGTCTTCCGAGCCGTCCGGGTTCATGGTGACCGAAAAGGCAGGAATGCCGCCCCCGCCGCCTTTGGTCAGCGACATCTGGGTGGCGCCCCCTTCTTGCTGCATCTGCGTTAGAGTCACGCTCTGATCGGCACCAACCGACGTCGTGGCCGCAAAAGCCGGGAACACCAAACACAGGGAGAACAGCGCCAAGATCGCCGCGATCAGGTTATTTCGTTTCATGTTTCTTCAGCATGGTGCTCAGCTGCTGGGCAAAATCGCCGCCCGACAGCCCTGCCTCGGTCGGCAACGGTTGATCCAGTTTGCTCAGTAGGGAGATATTCTGTTGAGTCACGCCCACCAGCATTTGCTCATCACCCACTTGCAACAACACAATGCGTTCACGCTGACCCACCGACAACTGGCGCACAATGCGCAGTGGTGACGGGCCACTTTGTATGCCCGTCCACTTCATGCGCTTGATCAGCCACGCCAGGCCGATGATCAGGATCACCACAAACATCAAGGATGCAAACGTGGTGGCAAGATTCAGTTCCGGTCCGGTTGCCATATTAACGCAGCTTCTTGATACGTTCGGTCTGGCTGATCACGTCAGTCAGACGGATACCGAACTTGTCGTTCACCACCACGACTTCGCCGTGAGCGATCAGGGTGCCGTTAACCAGTACGTCCAGTGATTCACCGGCCACGCGGTCCAGTTCCACCACCGAGCCCTGGTTCAATTGCAGCAGGTTACGAATGCTGATTTGGGTGCGGCCCACTTCCATTGAAATGGTCACCGGAATATCCAAAATGGTGTCTAGCTTGCGGCGCTCGTCATCCCCAATCGGAGAGGAGTCGTCTGTCAGCTCTTCTAACGGGGCAAGGTGGGCACTTTCTTCCAACGCTTGCTCGGCCAGTGCTGCCGCCCAATCGTCGGCAATTTGTTGGTCATTAGACATAGTTTTACTCGCTTAGGACGGATGTCCTTAATCATTGCTGTCGTCGTTGTGCAGGTTCAGCAGTGCCGTCCCCAACTCGTCCCGATCCAGGAAAGCCAAATCGCTTTTCACCATATCCGGACGTTTCAGTTTTTCGGTAATTTTCAGCGCCACGTTATCGCCGGATTTACCCATTTTTGCGCGATAGGTCGGCAAGTCTTCCACAAACACCGTGGCCGATTCCGGCATATCAATCGGGATCACATCCCCCGGTTGCAGCTCCATCAAATCGCGCAGGGTCAGGTTCACGTCCAGCAGTTTGGCGCGCAAATTGACCGGCACATCCATGATTTCATCACGCAGTGCCTTGCTCCAGCGCACGTCGGTGTCCATCTTGTCACTCTGCACACCGGCATCGAGCAATTCGCGGATCGGCTCTACCATGGAATACGGCATCACCACATGGAAGTCACCGCCGCCACCGTCCACTTCGATGTGGAAAGAGCTCACTACAATCACTTCGGTCGGGCTGACGATGTTGGCCATGGTCGGGTTCACTTCCGAGTCGAGGTATTCAAATTCGACGCCCATCACCGGTGACCAGGCTTCACGGTAATCTTCAAACACCAACTTCAGCAGCATCTGCACGATACGGCGCTCGGTCGGGGTAAATTCGCGGCCTTCAATCTTGGCGTGGAAGCGGCCATCGCCGCCGAAAAAGTTCTCTACCAGAATGAACACCAAGCGGGCTTCCATGGTGATCAACGCCGTGCCTTTGAGGGGACGGAAGCGCACCATGTTCAGACTGGTCGGCACGTATAGGGTGTTTTGGTATTCACCAAATTTGATCATCTGTACGCCGTTGATCGACACTTCAGCCGTTTTACGCAGCATGTTAAACAAGCTGATGCGCATATGGCGGGCAAAACGTTCGTTGATCAATTCCAGCGTCGGCATACGACCGCGCACAATGCGGTCTTGCGAGGAGAAATCAAACGAGATGACACCACGTTCCTGACTGGGACGCCCGAGATCTTCTTCCTCATCGGTATCGTCCACCCCGTGGAGCAGGGCATCAATTTCGTCTTGGGTTAATAAATCACTCACGGTTAACCTATTGCATCACAAAGCCAGTGAACAGTACTCGCTCCACCACAGGGCGGCCGGAGACTTTCACCAGAGCATCTTGCACTGCCGTCAGAGCAATCGTGCGAAGTTGCGCACGGCCGCCTGGGGCACGTAATTGTTCTACCGTTGCGGCACCAAAGGTTTGCAGCAACGTACTTTCAATCAACGGAATATGTTGTTTGGCGGTGGCTTCATTGCGATCGCCACGCACCATCAGCTGTACTTTCACCTGCACCAGACGATCGCGGCGATCGCCCGTCACATTGAATATGAACGGCTGAGGCAAAATCACGTAATACGCCGGCTCAGCCACGGGGGTGGTAGAGGCCGATGATGCCGTGCTGGTTTGCGCAGGCGCCGCCGCTTCCGGAGCCGGATCGTTACCGAGGTACCACCATGCGCCAACACCGCCGCCGATCAACAGCAACACCACACCCACAATGATCATCAGGCGTTTCTTTTTGCTGCTTGCGTTCATGTCATCAGCCATGGCTGTTATTCCTTTACTGTGTCCGTTGTTACGGCTTGCTGTTTAAATTATCAATATCCGTTTTTGGGGCGCCATAGTAGCAGACTCCCCGGCACGGGATAAGCATTCTGTGGGGCAATTGTTGCCCGTGTTATCAGGCGTAATAGTCCACGCCGTCTTTGGCTTGCGACAGCCAGAAATCCTGTGGACTCAAGACATCCCCGTGGTGCTGCTCGCCCAAGTGATCGCTGCCACGTCCGTCGTTGCCGTTATGACTGCCGTTGCCCTGCCCGTCTTGACCCGGCTGACTTTGCTGGCCGGCAAACTGGCGACTGCTTTCTTGCTGCACCGAGCTTTGCGCCAGTTGCACGCCTTGCTGGCTCAACAGTTCACGCAGCCTTGGCAGTGCCTGTTCAATCAATTCACGCGTCTGAGCATTAGCAGCGGTGAACTGCACGCTGGCCTGATCGTTGTTGATCGACAATTTAATCTGCAAGCGTCCCAACTCTGGTGGATCTAAGCGGATGTCGACATGTTTAAGGTTTTTCGACATCATCATCTGCAAACGGTCAGCCAGTTCATCACCGCCCTGATCGCGGGTAAGCAACAACGGAGGCTGATTATTTGCCGCCGCCGGATCGCCCAGACGGTGCTGTGCACCCTGCAACGGTGAGGCGGTATGCGTTGGACGCACGCCATCTATCCCTTCATCACCACTCAGCGCGGCCAATAAAGCTTTGGTATCTTGTTCGCTCCCGCCATGACCCGTTGTGCCCGCCAATAGGCTCAGGCCATCCACCGTACCATCAGCATTGACGGCACTGCCTGCGTCTCCCTCACCCTGAGCCAGTCCTGTCAGACCAATCCCTGACAGTGACGTATCGGATAGGCTTTGATCGGATAGGCTTTGACCTGACAGCATCTGGCCAGATAACGCGTTCAGCGCTTTACTCTGCGCACTGCCGTCCGTGTTGCCGTTCAGATCAGGACCCTGTGCATCCGCTGTCAGCGCGCCATCAACCGGCACGCCCCCTTGCATGGCAAGGCGTCCTTCACTCGCCAGTTTCAGCGCATCATGGGCCGCCAGTTTCCCCGCGTCAGTCAGTGGCATCTCACCGTCAACCGTGCCATTGGGTAACGCCCCGGTCAGCGCAGCAGACGACGTATTTGAAAGGGTGCCTGACTGAATGCCTGCCACAGCGGCTTGATGCACATCCGAATCGGTCGAGGCCACATCGGACGATGAAAAGATCTGCCCCCAGACACCTGACGCTTCACCTTGTGCATCGCCTTGCGTCTGACCATCCAGTTCGCCGTCTTGCCCCGCTTTGCCTGTCGCATCAGCGGCAAGCGGCAACATCTTGCCAGCCAGTGTGGTCTCACCATTGTCACTGCCAGCCTCACCGCTCGTCCCATCACTGAGTTGGCGCTGATAACGCTGCATTTCTTGTAAAAAGGCTTCCCCGTCATGCATGGCCTGCTGGTTCGCATCAGTGGCTTCGCCCTGTGTATCCGTCGCCGCTGCGTCACTCACCGCTTGGCCCTGATCCACCTCGGCATCGTTCTGTACGTCATCGGCCGCTTTTTTCTCTGCAACAGCCTGATTATCCGTCTTTTCACAAGATGAAGCGGCACTCGATGAAGCGGCACTCGATGACGCAGCACGCGTGTCCTCCGTACGACGAGATTCCGCATGACGCGCTTCGGCTTTATCACGGTTGGCCTGCGCGGCCTGGGTTTTACTGCGAGAGGAAGAAACCGATTCATGACGAGGAGGATGATCCCGCTCTTCACGCTCCCTGACCGCACGTTCAGGGCGTGACGGCTCACTGCGCGGGCGATCCACCGCACCGGCAAGGGTATGGGAAAAGTTGTCGTCGCCTCGCTCACTCCCGGCACGCGGGGCCGGCGACAACGCAGAACGGCTGGTCGGCGCGGCAGAAGAAGGGTCGGAAGCAAACACTCGGGATAACATGATATTGACTCTGATACGGATACATAACGGGAAACCGTCCGGCGTCTAACCCTTGACGGTTTCTTTCTCTGTTCGCATCCATGCAAAAATCAAACCAGCTATCCAAAGATAGCATGACCAACAACCACGCTATCGCCCCCAACAACCAAGGTATCGCCGTTAGCGTTTAATGCTCATTCGACGGGCAAACTGCAAGGTGGCAAATTCATCCATCATTTTTTGTTCTTGGCGATCGAGAAATTGCTGGCGTTCGGTCTGCTTTTTCTCCAGCAACCACTCAATAGAGCGGCGTTTTTTGCGCATCTCATGCCAGTGTTCGCTGCATTGTTCGACCTGAAAATCAAACTGGCTGGCCGCCTGCTTTTGCTTAGTCAGGGTTTCATCCAGCTGATTGAGGAATTTCTGCAAATGGCCGTAAGAGCTGGCGGTCAGCCCTTGCTGGCCGCGCTCCGACAACTGGCGGCAGTAATCCAATCGGTACTGCTCGATTTGCTGTAACTGGATGTAATAGTTTTCCCGCTCGACGCGGGCCTGATTGAGCGCCAATGAGGCTTTGTCCTCATCGTCTTTGGCGCGCTCTAGGATCAATGCAAGGGCTTGATTCGACATACCGTTTTAGATCTATCTGTGGGTTCCCTGATCGGGAGATACGTGTCAGTTAACCGCCCAAAATGGAGCGCAACATGTTGATACACATGTCGTAAGGCACCGACTCTTTCATGGTCTGCTGCAGGTAACCGTCTAATCGGGGTTTAAAGGTAAACGCCTGATCGATGGCTTGGTCTGTGCCCGGCTTATAGGCACCGATAGACACCAAGTCCTGATTCTTACGGCAAATCGACAAGATCTGGCGCACGGCTTTGGCCATCAACATGTGCTCTTCGCTCACAATCGCAGGCATCACACGGCTGACCGAACGTTCCACATCAATCGCCGGATAGTGACCGGCATCGGCCATTTCCCGCGACAATACGATGTGACCGTCCAGAATCGCGCGCGACGCATCGGCGATCGGATCCTGTAAGTCATCCCCTTCACTCAGTACGGTGAAGAAGGCGGTGATGGAGCCTTGATGCTCGCCACCGTTACCGGCACGCTCGACCAGCGCAGGCAATTTGGCAAACACCGAAGGCGGATAACCTTTAGTCGCCGGCGGCTCACCCACCGACAGGGCAATTTCACGCTGCGCTTGGGCAAAACGGGTCAAGGAGTCCATCAGCAGCAACACATCCAGCCCTTGATCACGGAAATATTCCGCAATGGTCAGGGCAGTCTGACAGCCTTTAAGGCGCATCAACGGCGACGCATCGGCCGGCGCGGCCACAACGACCGCACGCTGGCGACCTTCATGGCCCAAAATCTCATCAATGAATTCTTTTACTTCTCGGCCACGTTCACCAATCAGCCCCACGACCACCACTTGTGCCGTGGTACCTCGGGTCATCATGCCAAGGGTCACCGACTTACCCACACCCGAGCCGGCAAACAGGCCGATACGCTGGCCTTTGCCGACCGTCAGCAGGCCGTTAATGGCTTTTAAGCCCACATCGAGCGGCTCTTTGATCGGTTTGCGCGACAACGGGTTAATGGGATCAGCGGTAAACGAGGCGCGATCAGCGGTATAAATGTCGCCTAAGCCGTCCAGCGGATTGCCGACCCCGTCAATGACGCGGCCCAACAATTCCATCCCCACCGGCAACCCCGCCGCTTGCAGCACAGGGGTGACGCGGGCACCGGGCATCACGCCGGTTAACTGCTCGCTCGGCATCAGAAACAGCGTCTCGCCGGAAAAGCCGACCACTTCCGCTTCCATTTCACCGGTTAAGGTTTCCACCCGACATAAACTGCCGACCGGCGCACGGCAACCGACTGCTTCCAGGGTCAGGCCTACCACACGCACCAAGCGGCCGGACGCCACTGGCCGACGGGCTAAATCATCGGTTTGATAACGCGCTAAACGCGCAGCAAGACCGGCCATTACAGGTTGTCCGGCTCGATGTGTGAGGGATCAGCGTCAGGCTCAGATGATGCCATCGCTTGTTCACTAGATGCTTGATGTTCCGCTTGCTCAGCCTGTGCCGCTTGCTGGGCATTGCGGCCAATGAAGCCATTGAGCAAATCACGAATGCGGTGTTCCATCTGGTAATCCACGGTGGAATCTCCGGCTTGCAGTTGCAAATCCCCCCGCTGCAGCGCCGGCTCGGCCTGCAAACGCCACTGACGTTCCGCGAGGTTCTCTTCCCCGTATGCGTCTTTGACTACCGCCAAATCGTCCGGATGCAATTGAATCGTCACGATCTGACCGGCCATCGGCAAGGTAGCGATACTTTCACGTAAGGTCTGCAAAATCACAGTGGGGTTGGTTTTCAACTCCACCTGAATCAGTTCACGGGTTAAGCCGGTCACAAGGCGCAGCAATTCTTGCTCAACCGCGTTATCCACTTGCTTGAGTGGCGTCGCCAGTTGTTCAATCAGTTGGGTCAGATGCCCCACTTGGGTATCAATCTGCTGCTGGCCTTGTTCTAAGCCTTGGGCCAGACCTTGTTCCAGCCCCTGTGCGGTACCTTGTTCCAGTCCTTCAACCTGCCCTTGAGCAAACCCGTCCTGATAACCGGCTTCACGCCCTTCCGTTTGTCCTTCTTCATAAGCGGATTCACGGATGGCATCCAAATCTGCCGCCGTTAAAGGCGGAGGCCCCGGCTCTTCTTCTTCCAATACCGGCTCATGCCAGTCATGGCGGTAGTTCAGGGCATTATCGGCACCAAACTCCCGCTCTTCGCTGTAATCCGGGTACGCCCAACGCTCAAGCTCTTGCGCCTGATGCTCGGTAACGCGTAAAAAGCCACGGCGACGATCAGTAGACATGCTTCACCTGCCCGACCGATAGCGTCAAAAGGAATGGGCGCGGATTATAAGAATTCATCCGCACCGCCTCCGGATAGCATGATTTCGCCGGCATCCGCCAGACGACGCGCCACCGACAGGATCTCTTTCTGCGCCGCTTCCACATCGGCCACACGGATTGGGCCCATGGCTTCGAGATCTTCTTGCAGCATTTCCGCTGCACGCTTAGACATGTTGCGTAGGATCTTCTCACGCAGCGCATCGTCGGCACCCTTGAGGGCTTTTTGCAGCAGATCTTGCGGCACATCGCGCAGCAACACCTGAATACCGCGATCGTCCACGTCAGCCAGGTTATCAAACACGAACATCAGATCTTCGATCTGCGTAGCCATGTCTTCATCGTTCTCACGGATCTGATCCATCAATAGGCCCTCAACATTGTTGTCGAGGTAGTTCATGATTTCAGCCGCTGCCTTCAAGCCGCCCATCTTGGCCGCTTGTGCACCCGCCTGACCCGCGAACTGTTTCTCCATGATGTCGTTCAATTCATGCAGTGCCGCAGGCTGAACTTCTTCCAGGTTGGCGATACGCATCATCAAATCCAGACGCACACGTTCAGGGAACTGCGACAAGATCTCGGCCGATTGTTCCGGCTCCAAGTACGACAGTACGATGGTCTGGATCTGCGGGTGTTCGTTGTGAATGATGCTGGCCACCTGACGGGGATCCATCCATTTCAGGGAATCCAGGCCACGTGAGCCGGTCCCCATCAGGATTTGATCCACCAGGTTGTTGGCCTTGTCTTCGCCCAGCGCCGCGATCAGGGTATTGCGGACAAAGCCTTCACTGTCCATACCAATACCGGTGAACTTCTGGATGTCTTCCAGGAAGTGGCGGTGTACCGCCGACACTTTTTCCTGCCCCAGATCGCTCATGGCCGCCATCACGCCACCCACGCGCTGGACTTGTTTCGGTTCAAGATGACGAATGATGCTGGCCGCATCCTGCTCGCTTAAGCTCAGCAGTAAAATCGCCGCCTTTTCTGAGCCACTTAACGTGGCAACATCAAACTTTTTGCTTTCTTCGGTGGTTGCGACTTCATTAGCCATCTTCATTTACCCAACTTCTAACAACCTGTGCGGCCAGATCCGGCTCATTCGCCACCAGCGCACGCACGGCTTTTAACAAATCTTCATCGCGATGCAGGTTCGGCAGATCCATGTTGTTGCTGCTCAGCTCAAGGGCATCTACCCCATCGAGCTCACCACCCAACAGTTCCACCCCGTCGCCTCTGGCCAGAATAGGTCGGCCATGTTCATCCAACGGCGTACCGTCGGCGGCTTGGTTCGGATACAGCAGTTTACGCATCGCCGGACGTACCAGCACCAGCATCACCACCACAATCACCAACGCTGCCGCCAGCCAACGCACCCAGGTGTTGAAACTTGGGTGTTCCCACACAGGCAGATCGGCCACGGTTTCTTGTTCCGGTACCGCAAATGGCATCGCCACCACTTCCAAGACGTCACCGCGCGCGGCCGAGAAGCCTACGCCACCTTTTAGCAAGCGGCTGATTTTACTTAATTCGGCATCGCTGAGCGGTACGCGGGTAGTGTCACCGGTTTTCGGATCCACCACGGATTTATAATCGATCGCCACAGACACAGTCTGGCGGTCAATGGTGCCGGTTTGCGCACGCTTGTGACGAATGGTGGTATCCAATTCATAGTTACGGGTCGATTCACGGTGCACCGAGCCGTTGTCACCGCTCTTGCCCGATTGCAGCTCAGCCACATCTTGTGGGATCGCACTGTCTGACGGCGGCTGGTTACTCAACGCCCCCGGGATCCCGGCGACGGTTTTACCGTTGTTGTAGTCTTCCAGCGTGAATTCACTGCGGGTCGAAGCGGTGGTCGGATCGTACTGCTTGTGGGTTTCTTCCACTGCACTGAAGTCCATCGACACATCCACCTGCGAGGTGTAATTGCCCAAGCCCAACACCGGGATCAAAATGGCATCGATTTTGTCACGCAGCGCCTGCTCTTGCTTGCGCTCTAATTCGTATTCTTTGCGCTGGGCAGTGGCACTCGGATCTTCGGTGCCCGAGCTCAACAAGCGGCCGTGCTGATCGGTGACTGTCACGCGGGTCGGTTTCAGCCCCGGTACTGCGGTTGCGACCATATCCACGATAGAGTCGACTTCCTGCTGACCCAGTGAGCCGCTGCCCCCCAGTGTCAGAAAGACGGTCGCGGACGCTTCTTGGTTATGGCGCACAAACACACTTTGCTTAGGCATAGCCAACAGCACTTGCGCTTTGCGCACCTGACGGATTTGTTCAATGGCACGGGCTAACTGGCGCTCACGGCTCAGCTTCAGGCGTTCTTGCTCAAGGCGTTGCGATACGCCAAAACCCATGTCTTGCAGCAGAATGTCATCCCCTTCCGCCACGCGCTCGTTCAGACCCGCACGAGTCAGTTCCAGTTTCACGGAGCCGTAGTTTTCTGCCGGTACACGAATGGTGTTACCGTCGAGGGTGTAAGGGATCTGCTTTTGGTCAAAGTGATCCAGAATCGGGATCAGCTCGGCGGTTTCATAGGTGCCGAGCGGGCGCATTTCCGGCTCTTTGATCCATGACACGACCAACACAATCAAGGCGACACAGATCGCCACCGACAGCACCAAGATCACCTGACGCAGCAAGTCCAGGTTGCCCAGCATGCTGTCCACGCGTGACGCGGGTTTCTCTTCGGCTTCCGGTTGTAAGGCAAGATCGCTGTCGGTCACCGCTGTTGACGGGGCACCGCCGGCTAACGCCAACTCATTGTTGTTCGATGATGGGTCTGACACTCAAGTATTCCTGCATTAAACCGGCATGTTCATTAATTCTTTGTAGGCTTCGACCATTTTGTTACGGACTTGCACGGTCGCTTCAAACGCCACGCTGGATTTATTGCGGGCAATCATCACATCCGACAACGACACACTGCGATCCCCTTGGTCAAAACGGGTCGCCAGTTCACTGGACTGCGCCTGCAACCCATTCACACTTTTAATCGCATCACCCAGTAGCGCACCAAAGTCGGCACTGACTTGCTGGCCGGTGGCCGGACGCGACGTATTGCCCGCTTCCAGCTTCATCGCCTGCAGCTCGGCTTGGAGTCCATTGATATTCATTCTGCAAAATTACCTGTCAGGGAGTTAGGGGCAGCTGTGCCATCGGCGGCACAGCAGACGTGTTCGGGGCGGCGTTACACTGAAATGTCGATCCCAGCGTCACGCATTTTGGCCAATTTATAGCGCAAAGTTCGAGGACTGATCCCCAATTTTTCTGCAATGTCTTTGCGTCTACCTTCGCAAATGCGAATGGTCTCTAGAATAATCGAAAACTCTTGTTCTCGCAGCTCATTTCCGAGTCCATCGCCCCCAAATGGCACCGTTGCCGCAGACTCGGCGGCCGGGGTCGCCTCTGGCAGTGAAACCGACGATGACGCAGAAGCCAAAAGCGGGGCTTCTCGATGGGTCGCTGCAGTTTGTTGACCCGCTGGCAATGGCTGCCCGACGACAAATTGTTGCTCCACGGCCAATTGTGGCGACACCGCCTGCTCGACCGCGTGTTGTAAGCTGCCGGCATCTAGCCAATCAAGCCCTTCCAGCAAAATATCACCGGTGCTGATGCTGGCCCCGTTACACAAAATCAAGGCACGTTGCACCACGTTATCCAGCTCACGCACGTTGCCCGGCCAATTGTACTGTTGCAGTTTGATCAACGCTTCGGCTTCAAACTGCGGCAACGGCAAACCTTGCTTCATGCAATGGCGCTCTAACAGGTACTGCGCCAACGGTGCGATGTCCCTCGGACGTTCACACAACGCTGGCCAAGCCAGTGGGAACACGTTCAGGCGGTAGTACAAGTCTTCACGGAAGTGCCCTTCACTCACGTACTGTTTCAGATCGCGGTTACTGGTCGCCAGCACACGGACATCCAGCTTGATGCTCTTGCGGCTGCCCAAGCGTTCCACTTCGCGCTCTTGCAACACACGCAGCAGCTTGGCCTGCAAGCTCAAGTCCATTTCGCTGATCTCATCGAGCAAAATGGTGCCGCCCTGTGCCTGTTCAAATTTGCCCGGACACGCCTGCACGGCACCGGTGAAGGCGCCTTTCTCGTAGCCGAACAAGGTCGCTTCCAGCATGTTTTCCGGGATCGCCGCACAGTTAATGGCGACAAACGGGCCATCACGACGGGCAGAATGGCTGTGAATATAACGTGACATCACTTCTTTACCGGAACCACTTGGCCCCAGCACCATCACGTTGGCATCGGTTTTCGCCACTTTCTCAGCCAAGGCCAATAATTTCAGGGATTTTTCATCCGCCACCACGGCATGGCCCACATCGGTTTTCACCGGCGCATAACGGCTGATCATATTCAGCAGCACTTCCGGCGCAAACGGCTTGGCCATGTAATCAATTGCGCCGTCTTTCATCGCCGACACCGCATCTTCGATATTGGCATAGGCGGTCATCAACAGCACCGGTAGCTTCGGCCAGTGCTGTTTAATGCTGCGCAGCAGGCACAGACCGTCCATACCGGCCATTTGCACATCCGACACCACGATATCCACCGCTTCAGCTTTAAGGATCAACAGGGCTTGTTCGGCGCTGTCGGCTTCCAGCCACTCATAACCGGCCAACGCCAGGGTATCGATCAAGGCTTCACGCAAACCTTCATCATCTTCCACCACTAATACGCGGCTCTGGTTCATGCGGTTTCTCCGTTTGTCATTTCAAGTGAAGGGTGGCTCGGGGTAGGTTCCGAACGGTACTCAGCGCTGTGCGAGAGGGTGAATGCCGCTTCCGGCACACACAAGGTAAAGGTCGCCCCTTCCCCCAACACAGAGCTGATCTGCAATTGCCCTTTGTGGGCGTGCACCACCATTTGTACGACGGCGAGCCCCAACCCGGTACCCTGCTGGCGCGTGGTAAAGAATGGCTCAAGAATTTTTTGCTGCATGTCTGGTGCGATACCCGGGCCGTTATCGCTCACCGCGATCTGCACCCAGCCGGCTTCTACCGTCAAGGCCAATCGCACCTGACACGCTTTACCCGCCATTTGAATCGCATTGGTGATCAGGTTGCTGATCGCACTGGCCAATGCGTTAGCGTTACCCAGTACTTCAATGGTTTCGTCATCACAATCAATGCTGAAATCAACCTGATTAGCCAGCACTTGCGCTTCGACCATACGCTCAACCTCATTGAGCAAGGTTTCCAAGCTAAACGGGGCCACCACTTTATTGTCGCCGCCTTTAGCAAACAACAGCATGTCATTGACCTGTTTTTCCAGATCATGCAGGCGATCCACCAACTTGCTCTGAAAGCGCTCACGGGTGGGCTGAGTTAAATTCGGTGACGATAAATTGGCGGCATACAACATGGCGCTCGACAGCGGTGTACGCACCTGATGGGCCAAGGACGCAACCATATGCCCCAGCGAGGACAAACGCTGCATTTCACTGATGCGCGATTGCAACAGGCGGGTTTCCGTCATGTCTGTAATGAAGATCAACTGGCCACTGCTGGAGGCGGAAATCGCCAGTTTCACCCGGCGACCATTGCGCAGGGACACTTCATGGCCATCGTCTTCGCGCGGGGCAAAAGCCCGCTGGATCACCGCAAACCAACGCTCACCCACCAAGGGCTCGCCCAACAAGCGCAATGCTTCCGGATTGGCTTCACGGACAACGCCGCTGGAATCAAGAAATATCACCCCGGACGGCATCACTTCCAGCGCTTGCTGGTAACGGGACACCTGCTGTTGCAGAGCGACTAACGATGAATGGTCATCCATGGGGATCCTGATAATGCAAAAAATTCAATAAAATCGTCGTTGATGACGAGTTAAAGCATTTTTCATGCCAATTAAAAAGATTGATTATCAGTGTGTTACGGAGAGGAAGGAGAGAATGACGGCGTCAAAATACTGACACCGTCAAGAGTTCGCTTAGCGAAGGGCTTCTTTGCTCAGGCCATACTTACGCATTTTTTCTACCAGCGTAGTACGACGCATACCCAACATGTCAGCAGCACGGGCTACAACACCGGTTTGGGCTTCCAGCGCCTGACGGATCATGTCAACTTCCAGATCAGCCAGCATTTCTTTCAGGTTCAGACCTTCTGGTGGCAGGCCACTCATGCTGACCATGTCATCCACTGCGACGGTCGGCTCACAGGCAAACATGTCTGCCAATGCACCGCGCTCTTGCTCTTCCAGCGTCAACAAGCTGTTTTCCGGCTGGAATGACGGCATATCGCTGTAGCGGTACTTCATCGGCAAGTGGTTCACATCCACCATTTCCCCTGGGTAGAGGATGATCAGACGTTCAACCAGGTTTGCCAATTCACGAATGTTACCCGGCCAGTTGTGCTCCATCAGCGAGGTGATCGCACGCGGTGTGAAGTAGATAGGCTTCGCCCCTTCCGCTTCCATACGCGCTAACAGCTCTTGCAGCAGCAATGGGGTATCTTCGATACGCTCACGCAGGGCCGGCATTTCGATTGGGAACACATTCAGACGGTAGTACAGATCTTCACGGAACAGGTTCTGTTTGATCATGTCTTCCAGATTACGGTGTGTCGCCGCCACGATACGCACGTTCGCCTTAATGGTGCCGCTACCGCCTACACGCTCAAAACAACGTTCTTGCAGCACACGCAGCAACTTCACCTGCATCGACATCGGCATGTCACCGATTTCATCAAGGAAAAGTGTACCGCCTTCAGCCAGTTCAAAACGGCCTTTACGGGTAGAAATCGCCCCGGTAAATGCCCCTTTCTCGTGACCAAACAATTCACTTTCCAACAGATCCGGTGGGATCGCACCGCAGTTAACCGGCACAAACGGACCTTTACCGCGCGATGAATGGTAGTGAATATTACGTGCGACCACTTCTTTACCGGTGCCTGATTCACCCAAAATCAGCACACTGGCATCTGTCGCAGCCACTTGTTCAATCAAATGACGGATCTGACTGATGGCTTCACTGCGGCCGACCATACTGCGGAACAGGGTATTTTTACGGCTCAGGTGTGGCACCTGGAACGCACGTTTGCCCAAATATTCCTGACAGTGGCGCAATGCATCAATCAATGGACTGTAAGTCAACGGCAGTTCAAGGCTACCCACATAGTTAGGAAAGCCCGAAAGCTCATTGTCGTGGTGAGATAAGGCGATCACCGGAATGTGGTGATGAATACGTAAGTAATCCAGAATACGACTCAGTGATTTACCCGTACTGATCTGACCCAGTAAACAGGCACTCCACTCGTTTTCCCAAAGCGTACTGTCGACCTCGGAGCCTGAGATAACTTGATGTGATTCACCCATAAAACCAAGAATGACGCTGAGATCATGGCGGTGATTAGGATCATCATCAATAACGAGGGTTTTTGCTAAACCTTGCATAGGAAAGATATTGCCTGCCTTTATAGGTGTTTTCTATTCTGTGGCTTTACATCATCTGAATAGTGCGAATTATACAGAAAGCACAGTCCTTGTGATGGCACTGGTTCTCAGTAACCGAATTCTTTTGTTGGATCTCCGCCACCTAGAGGGGGAAAATACAGCCAATGATATGCCATCTGCTGCGCGTGCCGAGATCCAATTTGGTTTAGCATTGTAATAAATGCTCACAATAAGGCAACTGGGGACAACCAAAAGCTGTGACCCCAGTACAAAGGATGATGTTGACTCTGGGCGTTATGACGAAAATATAACCGATTCATTCCGATATTTTTCTGTCACCGCTGGAGTAACATCGCACTATTGCCTTGGCAATGATGCAGATGACAACCGATCGCGCTTAGCCCAACTGCGTCATGTTGTGGTATTCCGCTGGGATCTGATCCCACGCCGATTTGATTTCACGTAGCATGCCCACCACATCATCAATCGGCTCTACCACGTTTTCACGGTTCGCTTTGTAGATCTGGTGGATCATGAATTCATACAGGGAATCCAAGTTGGCCGCGATCTCTGCGCCATCTTCCATCGACAGGCACGTACGCAGGCTGATCACGATATCCAAAGCCTTACCGATACGCTCGCCTTTCACGGCGATGTTGCCTTGCTCCATGGCTGCTTTGCCTTGGATCAAACGTTCAATCGCACCGGCCATCAGCATGGAAATCACGCGATGGGGTGATGCGGATGTCAACTGGCTGTCTACCGACACACGTTTGTACGCCTGAAGGGATCCTCTCATTGCCATTTTTTCTAACCTACCGAAATTTATTGTACATCTGTAACGAGCGTTGCCCGTGTACCAATCGTTGCATTTGCTGAGCTGCCTGCTCGCGGTGTTGTTGCAGCTGCGTGAGAATACCGGAGGTACGCTCTATCGCGGCCTGCCACTGCGCTTTGTCCAGCGGTGCGGGCTCAGCCTGTAAGTGTTGTAACACCTGCTCACGCTGGGCGAGCAACTGTTCCAGTGTCTGGGTATCCACGTCGCTGGGGGTGGCCAGCAACGCGGTAAGTGCTTGGTCTATCTGTGCTAATCGTTGCATGCTTTCTGGCATCTCTCACGGCTTAGGCCGGCATCATGCTCATCATCGAGCTGAGCTGGCTTTTCATCTGCCCCATGGCGTTATCCATGGCCGTGAACTGATCGTGGGTGCGCTTTTGTACGCTCTCCATGCGACGATCTAAGTTCGCTTGCTCGGTATTGAGGCGAGACACCTGATCCCCCAAGCTGGTCTGGCGGCTGTTGATGCTGCCGGTGATCCCGGTGTGGGAGTGGATCAAATCTTCGATTTTGCGCGCAAAACCGTTTTGACCACTGAAAAACGCCCCGACATCGGTGAAGTTCTTCGCCAACTGGCGATCCAGCAAGTCATAATCAATTTCCAACCGCCCTTCCATGGTACTCATCACCCCTAATTCACTGAGGGTTTTGACCGTGTCCGGCGCCCCTTCCACCGGGCTGGAAAAGGCATTACGCAACTGGTTATCAACCGTACGGATAATACTGTCGCCCACCAGCGGGCCTTTTTCCTGGGTTTCCGGATCAAACTTGCCTAATTCATGGGCGGTCGAATAAAACTGGTTGTAAGCGTTGACGAACTGTTCAATCGCCCCGCCGACGGCATTGCGGTCATACCCCACTTCCACCGTCACGGTATCTTTGGGTGGCTTGCTCTCTTTGCTTGCTGTCGAGTCGGTCTCACCCATGCCCAACAAGTCCAAATCCACCCCTTCAATGGCGTCTTCAATGGTGTTGGTGTCACTGGTGACCGTCGCAATGCCATCAATCAGCACCTTGGCATCGGTGGCCGCCTGCATTTGTGTCATCGCATTGATGTCGTTGTTCGGGTTAAAACCAAACTTTTGCAGGGTGCTGTCAAACGGCGCATCGACACGCACTTTGATCTGATTGGCTTCGCCGCTTTTGTCTGACGTCAGCACCAAACGGGAGCCCACATCGTCTTTGATTACCGCCGCCATCACCCCTTTGTTATCAGGGTGACGGTTGATCAGGCGAACGACGTCGAGTATCTCGCTCTCGTCTTTAGGGATCTCAACATCAAACATGTTGGTGCCCATCGAAATCGACAGCTTGCCGGCGCCTAATGGCTTCTCGTCATTAAACGGGCCAGAGACAATTTTATGGGCTTGCGCTAATTGCTCGACTTTGACGTTGTATTTGCCCGGCAAGGCTTCATAACTGGCGCTGGCTTTGAGCACATCGCTGTTATCGGTACTGACCGTACGGGCTGACAAGGTGTGATTGCGGCGAAAATCCGCCATCATGTATTTCATGTCATCCAGCGAGGCTTTTAACTTGCCATAAGCACTGATGCTGACATCAATGTTGTCGCGCTGACGCTTGATCCGCGATTCTGCGGGGGCGCGTTCGGCATCCACAATGGTTTTCACCATAGTGTTAATATCAAAGCCTGATGCCGTGGCCGCTGCACCTATGTTCATGGCCGCTCTCTGTTCATGAAAATCTATTGTCACCGACGATCACCGACACCCTGTCGGATGACCCATTACACCTTGGTCGTCACCAATCCGCCGGAATGATTCACCAGCTGACGGGACACGGCCAGCATGTCTTCGTCGGGAATTTGGCGTACGACATCGCCGGTACGTTTATCGTAAATGGTCACGGTGTTTTTACCAGACTCTTCGTCAATCCGAAACGCCAACCCTTTGTTGAGCGTCGAACCGACAAATTCTTCTATGCGTGCCACGACTTTTTCCAGCGCTTCACGCTGTTGCTGACGTTGCTGCTCGACAGCATGGCTATCCGGTACCGGTGCCACCGCAGCAGGCTCATTCACCCGTTGCTCACGCGGTAAAGCGGCCGTCGGCGTACTCGTCGCGGTCTGAGTGTATGGCGTTGCCGTCGGACGACTGGCAGTCGCGGGCGCAGTTGTTTCATTAGCAATATTTGTGCCAATGGATGTTTGCGACGTTGAAGCGGAGGAGAAAGGGGGCAGTGAAGACGGAGAAACGGGCGTTATGTCCATATGTGTTCACCTTTGTTACGATGTGAAACGGCAAGGGCACACTGCACCCTTGCCGTTATCAATGTTGCGGATTAACCCAGTAGGCTCATCGCCGCTTGTGGCGCTTGTTTCGCCTGCGCAAGGATAGACGTTGATGCCTGAGACAGGATCTGGTTCTTCGTCATTTGCGTGGTTTCTTTCGCGAAGTCTGTGTCACGGATACGGCTGTTAGACGCAGACACGTTCTCGTTCACGTTGTTCAGGTTATTGATGGTGTGGCTTAGACGGTTCTGAGACGCACCCAGGTTTGAACGGTCTGAGTCGATTTGCTTCAGTGCGTTATCCAGTACCGCTACCGCTTGCTGAGAACCACCCACAGACGTTACGTCGATGTTCTGAACAGAAGCACCGCCCGCGCCCGCAGCTGCGTTAGTCAGGCCCAGTGCCGCTGTGGTTTTCGCGCCTTCAAAGTTGATCGCTTTGTCAGACTCAGTCACAACCTGTAGTGCCAGACCTTTGCTCACGTTACCGTTCGCATCTGTGGTTTCAACCGTTGCAACAGACGCGTTCACGCCATCAACTGCACCGTTGATCTTGGTCGCTAGCTCTTCTAGGTCGTCGCCTTCTTTCATTTCAACTTTGGTGCCGTTGATCTTAAGATCTTCAGTCGCCATTTCTTTTGACACTGTCCAGTCAGAGCTTACGCCCACAGTACCTTTGGTTGAGGTGCTGTTCATTGCGTCTGCACGCAGGTTGCTCATAGAAAGCTGTACCGCTTCACCTGAGTCCGCACCTACCTGGATTGAACGGCTACCGAACGTACCGTTAAGCAGCTTAGTACCACCGAATGATGTGGTTTCCGCGATACGGTTCAATTCGTCTTTCAGTGCTGTCACTTCTTCTTGAATCGCAACACGGTCGTCATCTGAGTTCGCGCCGTTCGCAGACTGTAGAGACAGGTCACGCATACGCTGCAGGATGCTGGTTGATTCTTGCATAGAACCTTCAGCAGTCTGTGCCATAGAGATACCGTCGTTGGCGTTACGTACCGCAACGTCAAGACCACGGCTCTGTGTCATCAAACGGTTAGAGATCTGAAGACCCGCTGCATCGTCTTTTGCACTGTTGATTTTGCTACCTGTTGCCAAGCGCTCCATTGATTTTGCCGACGCGTCCGTTGCCTGATTCAGGTAACGCTGAGCGGTCATTGCAGAAACGTTAGTATTTACGGTAACTGCCATAATGTGTCTCCTTAAATCTTCAAAATGGCTTGACCAGCCCCGCCGGTAAAACCTCGATATTCTTTATTCATGGTCTGTAACGGCATGCTTTCAAAAACCTTTAAGACTTTTTTTGGATTTTTCTTTGATCCGTCGAAAACATCGTCAATTCGCTGGCACCGTAATGAAAGCGCCAAAAAAAACGGCAAGTGGTTGCCCCCTTGCCGTTCGTCTGTGTTGCCTGACCCTGCCGCTTTTCTGGGCAGAGCCGTTTTGTCATGATGTCCGTGGTGCGATTACTGCAACAGACTCATTGCTGCCTGTGGCACCTGCTTGGCCTGCGCCAAGATGGAGGTACTTGCCTGCTGCAGGATCTGGTTCTTGGTCATTTCCGTGGTTTCTTTCGCAAAGTCGGTATCACGGATACGGCTGTTTGATTCAGATACATTTTCTGACACGTTCGCCAGGTTGTTGATGGTGTGACCCAAGCGGTTTTGCTTGGCACCCAAATCTGAACGCTGGCTATCGATGTACTTCAGCGCCGCATCAACAATGCTCACCGCTTTTTGTGCGCCGCCAACGGTTTCTACGTCGATATCTTGTACCGTGGTCGCTTTACTGGTGCCGGCAATCATGCTGGTTGCCGCACTGGCCGGGTTATTCTTGTCCGCCAAGCCCGCAGTCATCACGGTTGCGCCATCAATGACGATCGGCTCATCCCCTTCAGAGAAGATTTGCAGCTCGCCTTTTTCTGTTACCGATGCCGATACGCGATCGGTCTGGCCGTTGATGCGGGTCGCCACTTCTTCGATATCATCGCCTTCAGGCAAATCAATGCTGATCTTGTTTTCCGGTTTGCTGGCATCGCCCACTGAAAACACAATCTTGTTGCCTGCGCCGGTTTCCCAGTCTGGCGTCGCCTGACCGGCACCGGTCACTAACTGGCCGCCCATTTCTTCATAGTCACCACGCACACTGGTGATACCCATGATGATCGCTTCACCGGAATCGGCACCGATCTGGAAAGCCGCTTCACCAAAGGTACCATTCAGCAGTTTACGACCACCGAATGCGGTCGTTTCTGCGATACGGTTCAGCTCGTCTTTCAGTGCGCCCACTTCTTCTTGGATCGCCACACGGTCTTGATCCGAGTTAGCGCCGTTCGCCGACTGCAAAGACAAATCACGAATACGCTGCAGCACACTGGTGGATTCCTGCATCGCCCCTTCGGCGGTCTGAGCAATAGAGATACCGTCGTTGGCATTGCGCATGGCTACGTTTAAACCACGGGTCTGTGCCACCAAACGGTTAGAAATTTGTAGGCCGGCCGCGTCATCTTTCGCACTGTTGATCTTGCTACCAGTCGACAGACGTTCCATCGAGGTGTTCAGATCACTGGTTGCTTTGCTGAGGTAACGCTGCGCAGTCATGGCAGACACGTTGGTGTTAACAGTTACAGCCATTTTGCTCTCCTTTGACTTCCGCCTATGGGCGAAAACAGCCCCCCGCCACCGTCGACCGTGAAAAAACACCGTCAGGCAGGCTGGCTATAAAATTGAAAATACTCGGCAATTTCTGTGATTGCCCTTAATAACGGTTCAGAAGCAAACACTGTGCCAATATTTGGCAGTGCATTTGTCAGAATATCCCTACAGCGCATACCACATTATTACGCGGTTTTCTCTCGCTATCAGGATGAAGCCGTGCAGGCGGCAAGCCAGAGCGGCAATCGTGGCAATCACGACATAATGGGGCGGCAAAGTGCCCGCCAGCACGAAGAAAAGAAGCGGCAAAGTCATGCCGATAAGGCTGAAAGACCTTGCCTCTTTCTCTTGAATAGAAAAAGCGTTGATGAAAAGCCGCTTAGATATAATTGAACAGGTTCAAATCTTTGGTTTTGGCAAACGCCTGTTGTGAGGCTTGCA
Organism: Photobacterium aphoticum; assembly: GCF_001029435.1. Classification (GTDB taxonomy): domain Bacteria; phylum Pseudomonadota; class Gammaproteobacteria; order Enterobacterales; family Vibrionaceae; genus Photobacterium; species Photobacterium aphoticum. Next base: position 24,241 of record NZ_LDOV01000005.1, read on the forward strand.
GCGCGGTCATGTTCTCGTTCAGTTCAATCACCGCGCTGGCGTAGTCCAAATCTTCCAACGTGCCGCGCGCTTCACTCATCACGATTTTGAAATCCTGATGCATGTCTTCCTGGCGATCCAAGGTTTGCAAACGGGTACCGATCTCTGAGCGGGCGCGGTTAATGTGCTTAAAGCCCTGCGACAACTCTGCCGCCACCTGATGCAACTCTGCCGTCGCGCTGGCGTCGGACACGTCGCTGTCAGCCAATTCAATGCCACGACGGAAGGCATCAAACACATTCACACTATCTTGGCGCGACAAGTTGATGCTGTCACCGCTTTTGATCTCGCCTTCCACCGTCACATCCAAGGTACCAAACTGGATCCCTTTCTTCGGGTCATACGCTTGTGCATCTACCTGCTGGCCATTTTGGAACAACTGGTATGTCATGCCTTGGTCGGTTGCAGAAAAAGAAATGCTGTAAGCGGCAGTATCTTGGTTATTGGTGTTTTTGGCTTGTGACAGCAGCAACAACGAACCGCTTTGCAGATCGTAGTCTGGCTGGTAATCGCCGTACGGATTCGGCACTTCCATAAACAGTTTGTCACCGGCATCATTGACCGGTACCGACACCGCAGCGCCCACTTGCGCCATGCGCTGGTAGCTGTCGCCGGTGTAGCTCACCTTGCCGGTGTTATCACGGAAAAACGGCTGCTTGTCGTATTGGTTACCGGCAAACACATAGTTTCCGGACTCATCTTGACTGTTGACCAAGTTCATGAACGAATCGTACAAGCCTTGCATGTCTTGCTTGTGTGCCAGACGGTCATCGCCGGACAAGGCACCGTTGACCATCATCATGGATTTTCGCTTGGCACCATCCAATAAGTTCTCCACTTCCGTGATGGCCGTTTCTTCGTTATTCAAACGGTTACGGGCAAGTGTGATGGTTTTGATGGATTGGTCGATCTGGGTATTTTGCTGATCGAAATTCTGAATGTAGATAGACGCCACCGGATCATCACCGGCGGTCAGTAAACGCTGGCCTGATGCAAGCTGCTGCTGATTTTCAGCCACGCGCACCTGCTGGCGATTCATGTCATTGGCCACCGATTGGTAATGGTGAAAACTGGCAATACGACCGATCATACGGGGTCAGGCTCCTTAGCGGGCTACATTCAGTAAGGTATCAAAGGTTTCATTGGCAACGGTCATGATGCGCGACGAGGCCATGTAGGCTTGCTGAAACTTCATCATGTTTGCCGCTTCTTCATCGAGGTTGACCCCCGAGATCTCTGCCACGCGGCTGGCAGCGGCTTCGTTTTCCACCGTGCCCACTTCTTTCAGGCGCGCTGCCGAGGCTTTCTGCACACCCATTTCGGTGTTCAGGCCCTGATAGACATCGAGTACGCTGGAGCGGCCTTCATCCATCACTTTGGCACTTTGTAATGCCTGCATGCGCAGCAGGTTACCGTTGTCCCCTTGCGCGGCACGCAGGTTCACGGCAAACACATCGCCCCCTGCAGCCCCTTGCGACAGAGTAAACACGGTACCTTGCACATTGACCTCACCGGATGGCGGATATGGCATCGGATTTTGAAGAATGCCGCCTTTCATATCCAACACGGCGTATTGGGAAGCATCCGGTGAAATGGCGACCTGAAATTCGCTCAGCGGCCCGCGTTGGGTAACGGCAAAATCCGCCTTGCCCTGTACTTGGGATGCCGAGCTTAAGTAACTTTGCGCGGCAATCTGGCTGGGATCTTTCATCGCCACGCTGATGTCTGCCGCACCGGTACGAGTCGGACGCAGCAAGATGTGCTCACCGGCACGCAATGGCGCATCCATTTCCACCCGGAAACCATCCACCGTAAACGCCGGCGGATTGCCACTTGGCATGATTTTCTGGCGCTCACCGTCCGGGGTGACTAAGGCGTGCTGACTGCCATCAAACGAGAGCGAATATTCACCTTTTTTCAAGGCATTCACGTCATCGATATACACTTTCACATCGGCGGTAGAGTCATTCGGCAGCACCACGCGCGAGGCCGCAATCGTCGGATCATTCATGTCACGGAACATGTCTTGACCGACCTGACCGTTTAAGTCCATCCCCTGCTGCTGCAAGCCATTAACCGTATGGGCAAAACCAATGGCCATACGACCAACTTCATCTTGCGCATGAGTCAGGGTTTCATCACGGTACTGAAACAATGCCGCCAGCTTGCCGCCAATGCCGTCGTTACGGATGGTTTTTAATGACTGGCCTTCACGGATCGCCAACTGGGTTTGATGAGAATCCGGCTGGCCGTTCACCATGCGCAGTTCACTGGCTTCAGTGCCCGATACCAGCGTGTGACCGCTACCAATCATGATGTTGAAGGTGTTGTCATTTTTTGGCGTCACCGTTACTTTGGTGTACTCGGACAGCTCATTGATCAGCGCCTGATGGCGATCCATCAAATCGTTATTGGTGGCCGGTGATTTCAACAAAGTCTGATGCACATCCACCAACTCTTTGGCGATGTCGTTCACGCGATTTAGCGTGCGCGACAACACTTCGTTGGTTTCCGATTTCTGGCGTGCCAGCACGTTGTAGTTTTCGTTCAAGCCTGCGGCCACCAGCTTGGCTTTTTCCATCACCACTTTGCGCGAACCCATGTCATTGGGGGAGTCCGACAAGGCTTTCACCGCGTCGTACCAGTTGTTCATATCATCGGGGATTTTTTTCGCGCTGTTCGACAGCATGTTATCCAGACGGCCCAACTGGCTGTCACGCTCATTGGCGTAGCTCAGGTTGGTGGTGGTCAGGTTCAGCTCGTTAGTGGCAAACTGATCGTAGCCACGGCGAACTTCTGCCACATGCACACCGGTGCCATACTGGCTGCCGCCCCACCAAATCGGATCGTTACTTTGCTGCACCACCGACTGGCGACTGTACCCTTCAGTGTTGACGTTATTAATGTTATGACTGGTGGTATTAAGCTGCCGCTGTGCCGTCAGCACACCCTGCGAGCCCATATTGAGCAAGTCAAACGCCATAAAGCCCCCTGAAGGTGAAGAAAAAAGTCAGTAACGGGAAGATCTTAAGCGAAAATCGTGCCAAGTTGGAGGGAAAAGGTGATAAAGCGGGAGGCGAGATCCTAGAACCTAGAATAAAAAAATAACAGCCAGGAACTAGGATCTCGAACCTAGGATCGTTCTTGCGCCATATACCCCTTCACTGAATCCATCACGCCAATGATTTTATCGGCGTATTGCGGATCCGTGGCGTAACCGGCCTGATGGATATTGCGGATAAACTGCTTCGGATCCGCCGGTTGGGCAAGCGCCTCTCCGTAGCGTGGGTTGTCATTCAGGAAACGGACATAGTCGTTAAAGCTGTCCTGATAGTTGGCATACGCACGGAAGGCGGCTTTTTCCTGCACCGGGATCCCTTGATGGAATTCCAAGGTGTTGGTCGCCACTTTGCCGCCGTTCCAACGCGGATCGGCTTTGATGTTAAACAGGTTATGGCTCGAGCCGGCAGCGTTTTTGATCACCTTTTTACCCCAGCCGGTTTCCAATGCCGCTTGGGCAATCAGAACGGCCGGATCAGTACCCAGCGCTTTGGCCGCTTTCTCCGCAAACGGGGTTAAGCGGGCCACGAAATCACGTGGGGAATCAAACATCGGCTCGGCGGCTTTTTTGATGCCATTAACCGAATCGGCTGATGGCGACGAGTTTGCAGGTGAACTTGACGTAGTGGCCGCCGCAAACACGGCTGAGAAGTCTTTCATCGGCATCGGTGAGGTCTCTTCGCTCGCGTGTGCCGATTTGGCTGAAGGCGCAGGCTGCGTGATCGGGCGGATCTCAAACTCATCACCAAGACGCTTCGAGGCGAGCGCACTGTCAGCGGCTTTATCCGCGTCCGTTGACGCTTTCGCGTGATCACTACTGATGCCGCCACCGAGCTGCTCCACAATCAGATCCGCCAACCCCAGTGAGCCAGTGGTGCTGAGTTCACTGGCCATTTGCTCGTCGTGCATCTGTTCAAAGAACTTGCTGTTGCTGCTGCTCATTAAGTCAGATTCAAAGGCTTCATTGGCCTGTCGCATCGACTTAAACAGCATTTGGGTGAAGATCGCTTCAAACTGCTCGGCGGCCGCTTTCAGTGATTCCCCTTGATCGTCCCCAATGCCTGCGCGCAGGCGATCAAGGTTAGCCATGTCATGGATAAAGCCCGGTGATGTGGTTTTCATGCAGCCTCAGTCAGCCTTGTTCAGATAACGTTATTACAAAATGATCAATTGGCCTTCGATGGCGCCGGCTTGTTTCAATGCCTGCAAAATCGCCATCAAATCCGACGGAGCCGCGCCCACTTGGTTGACGGCACTGACCAACTCATCCAGTGTCACGCCCGGTTCAAACTTGAACATGCGGGACTCTTCTTCATTCACCTGCACGCTGGAGTTTGGCAACACCACGGTTTTACCGCCCGACAACGGTGGTGGCTGGCTGGCGCTGTAGTTTTCTTTGATAGAAACCGTCATGCCGCCGTGCGTAATCGCCGCCGGACGCAGCTGCACGTTCTGACCAATCACGATGGTACCGGTACGGGAATTCACGATGATCTTTGCCGCGCCATCTGCCGGATTAAACTCCAGGTTTTCGATGGTCGACAAAAACGCCACGCGCTGGCTCACATCACGCGGCGCACGCACACGTACCGAGGTCGCATCGACGGCAGCGGCCATTTGCGGCCCCAAGAAACCGTTAATCGCATCAGCCATACGCTGGGCAGTGGTAAAGTCCGATTCAAACAGGTTAAAGGTCAGGAAATCGCCTCGCGCAAACGGGTTAGGCACTTCACGCTCAACAATCGCACCGTTACTGATACGGCCGACCGTTGGGGTATTGCCCACCACTTTCGAACCATCTGCACCGGTGGCTGAGAAACCGCCCACCATCAAACTGCCTTGTGCTACCGCATACACCTTGCCATCCAGACCTTTCAGGAAGGTCTGCAGCAACGTACCGCCACGCAAGCTCTTGGCTGAGCCCATGGAAGAGACGGTGATATCGATGGTTTGGCCTTGCTTGGTAAACGCCGGCAAGGTGGCATTCACCGCCACCGCCGCCACGTTCTTGGTTTTCGGTTTGGTGCCCGGCGGCAACTGAATGCCGAAATTCTGCAACATGGCGTTGAAGCTTTGATCGGTAAACGGGGTGGTTTCCCCCGTGCCCGGCAAGCCCACCACCAAGCCGTAACCCACTAACTGGTTACTGCGCACACCGGCCACTTGCGACACGTCTTTGATCCGCGCGGCATGGGCCGAGCCGATCAGCGACATCATCACCACGCCAAGCAATAAGTGCAATTTCACGCTGTTGTCCTGTTAAATACTGGTGTTAAAGAAGCGAGACAACCAGCCTTGCTCTTGAATATCTTGTTGTTCGCCAGTGGCCGAATACTGAATGCGCGCATTGGCCAGGCGGGTCGATAACACATTGTTATCCTGATCAATATCATCCGGACGCAGCGTACCACTCACGCGAATGTATTCTTGTCCGGTGTTTAAGGTCAGCCACTTCTCACCACGTACCAGCAAATTACCGTTCGGCAGGATCTCCACCACTTCAACGGTGATCGAACCCTGAATGCTATTACTTTGATCCGCTGATGTGCTGCCGGCAAATTTGTTAGCATTGCTCATGCCGTACGACAGGTTACGATCGCCAATAGTGACATCTTTGCCGCCCAGCATGACCGGATCCATCGACAGATCCGTCGACTTATCCAGATCTGCACTGGCGCTTTTCTTGGCCTGCGTGCTCTCTTCCAGCAAAATTGTCACGATGTCCCCCAGCCCGCGTGGTTTGGTGTCATCGTACAAATCCTGCATGTGATCCGGGCTAAACAAGGAGCCTGTGGCGGTGGCGTAATGTTCCGGTTTTTCCGGCGGACGGATCGGCGCCCATGCCGGATCGCCCGCTTGCGGATCTTCGCGACGGCGAAGTTTGTCCACTAAACCGTCATCCGGCAAGGTATTGCCTTCGACCGCATCCACGTTGGTGGTCCCGGCGGCCACATCCGATTCTTCTTCCGGCGTTTGCGCACAGCCGGTCATCAGCAACGCCACACAGGCCGCCAGTAAGGCTTGCTTAAGCCACTGCGGGTGAAGGCGAAAGTTGACACATAACGGGTTAACAAATGGCTTTTTCATCATGCTAATCATTACGTTACAGCTGCTGGTTCACGTAGCTCAGCATCTGATCCACGGTCGAAATCACTTTGGAGTTCATCTCGTACACGCGCTGCGCTTCGATCATGTTCACCAGCTCCTCGGTCACGTTCACGTTCGAGGTTTCCAGCATGGATTGACGGATCGACCCCAAGCCCGCTAAGCCCGGCACGCCTTCCTGTGCGTCACCGCTCGCGCCCGTTGGCAAGAACAGGTTCTGACCCACAGGCTCCAAGCCGCCTGGATTGATGAAGCTCACCGTGGTGATCTGGCCCAGCACCTGATTTTCCTGCTGGCCACGAATACGGGCCGACACTTCACCGTCAGTACCGACAGTCACGCCCACGGCGTCTTCCGGTACCACGATTTCAGGCTGCAATACATAACCGGAACCGGTGGTCACCAACTGGCCTTCGGCGTTCAGGGTAAACTGGCCGTTACGGGTATAGCCCATGTTGCCGTCGGGCATCAGGATCTGAAAGAAGCCTTCGCCTTCGATCATCATGTCCATCGCATTGTTGGTGGTCTGGGTGTTACCTTGGGTAAACACTTTTTGTGTCGCCACCACTTTTGAACCCGCACCGACCATCAGGCCGGTTGGCAATTCCGTATCCTGCGTAGACTGACCGCCCGGCTGGTTAATGTTCTGGTAAAACAAGTCTTCAAACACCGCACGGCTTTTCTTAAAGCCCACGGTGGAGGCGTTCGCCAAGTTGTTAGAAATGGTCGAAATATTGGTCTGCTGGGCGTCAAGGCCGGTTTTACTGACCCATAAAGCTGGATGCATCTGAATTTCCTTTTATCGGTTAGCCTAAACGCATCAGAGACGATGACGCGGCATCCATTTCTTCTGCGGTTTTCATGAGTTTGACTTGCATTTCAAAGTGGCGCTGAAGATCGATCATACTGGTCATCTCCCCCACCGCATTAACGTTACTGCCTTCCAGCGCACCGGTCAGCAGACTGACTTCCGGGGACGCATCGTAGGTCTCTCCCGGCACATTGGTCTTGAACAGGCCATCGGTATCTTTAAACAGCGACTGGTTGTTCGGCTTGACCAGTTTGATCTGATCAATCACTTCCATCGCGTCCGGTGGCGCGCCCTGTGGCAGTACCGACACGGTGCCATCTTTGCCGATCTGAATCTTGCTGATTGGAAGAGGAATAAAGATCGGGCCGCCGCTGTCACCCACCAACAAATTGCCGTTGCTGTTTTGCAGCAAACCGGTTTCGTCAATTTTCAGGTGACCCGCACGGGTAAAGCTCTCCTGACCGCCGGCATCCAGCACGGTCAACCAACCGTCGCCTTCAATCGCCACGTCCAGATCGCGCCCCGTGGTCATCACCGAACCTTGGGCAAAGCTCTGCCCCGGACGCTCGGTCATGGCAAAAACGCGACTCGGTAAGCCTTCGCCGTAAGCCTGCATGCTTCGGGCCTGCTCGAGATCGGCGCGAAAACCGGTGGTTCTGACGTTTGCCAGGTTGTTGGCGTGCACTTGCATGCCATACATGTCTTGTTTCGCGCCACTCATGGCCAAATACAATGCACGATCCATTATTGACTCTCCAATCACTATCTGACGATTTTTAAGCAATAATTATGCCATTGATAATGGCTTGTAATGATTCAAGCAATTACCGATGTTGAACGGGGAAAAACAGCAATGAGAAAAAAAAGGAAATGTAAAACGAAAGGAAAGCGACAAAGCGGTGACAATAACCGTCAAAATATTGACAAATATGTCAGGGTGATAGATGGGCAAGATAGAAATAGGCCGCCATTCCGACGAACAGCGGCAAGTTAGACAGGTAATGAGCGGATCGGCAGGCTATCGAATCTGCAGAATCGTCTGCTGCAACTGGTTATCCACTTCCAGCGCACGGGAGTTAGCCTGGAAGTTACGCTGCGCGGTGATCAAATCCACCAGCTCTTGAGTCATGTCGATGTTCGACTGCTCCAGCGTACCACTCTTGATCGAACCAAAGGCACCTTGTGTCGCTTCACCCCAAATCGGTGCGCCAGAGTCCTGACCCACTACCCACTGCGTACCGCCTTTAGACACCAAGCCCTGCTCGTTCGCCACGCGTACCATCGCCACACGGCCCAAGGTCACGTTTTCGCCGTTACTGTAGGTCGCGACAATCGAGCCTTTGCCGTCGATATCCACTTTGGTCAGGAAGCCGGTCGTTGCACCGTCCTCATTAAAACGACGCACTTCAAACGGTGACGCGTACTGGGTTGGATCATCAAACTTGATGTTCAGGGTTTGCGCCTGATCCGCACCGTTCATGTCAACACCCGCACCGCCTTGCTCTGGGCTCAAGCCCAAAGATTGGGTGATGATCGGGTTGCCGTTGTTGATCGATTTCACCGAACCGTCAGTGTTAAATTCAATGTAGTGACCTTGCTGACCATCGCTCGCCACCGGACCATTGGCATCACCCGTGGCCACTTCACCGTCACCTTCAGGTGTCATGTTGATATCCAACGCTTTTTCACCCGAAGCATCGGTCACGGTGTAGTACACCGCCCAACGGTTTTCAGCGCCGGGGCTGGTTGCCCCTTCTACCGGCTGGCCGTTAGCATCCAATGGCAAGGTCGCCGCATCACCACCGTTGTCTTTCACGTAGTAGGTGGTCATCTTGTACGGCTGACCTAAGGAGTCGTACATGGTCAATGAAGTCGATTTGTTGTACGTGCTTGGATCGGTAAAGTCGAAGCGCGCCGGATCTTTGGCAGGCGCAGAAGCCGGTACGTTCACGCCGATATTGATGTTCTGCGATTCACGTGGCTGACCGAACTGATCCGGTACTTTCAGTGACTGGGCTTCGTACGAGCTCACCTGATCAGTGTCTTTGTCCACCTGATAACCCAGCAGGTATTGCCCTTCTGAGTTCACAATCTGGTTGTCTTTGTCCAAATGGAACGCGCCGTTACGGGTCAGGCTGTTGTTCTGCGGCTGCAACTTGTCATCCGCAACGGCAAAGAAGCCGCTGCCCGAAATACGCATGTCCATCGGGTTGTTGGTGTACACACTCGACCCTTCGTGGAACTGCTGTGCCACCACAGAGGTCTGCACACCGCCACCGGTCGTGGTTTTAGCGTTCGAGAAAATCGAGCTCGAGTACACATCACCAAATTCTGCACGCGATTCTTTAAAACCGAACGTGTTGGAGTTGGCGATGTTGTTACTGGTGGTATTCAGATCTTTTTGCGATGCGCCGATACCACTGAGTGAAATGTTAAATCCCATGGGATGATCCTTCTACTGTCCGTTATACCTGACCGACTTCAAGCACGTCGGACAGTTTGAATGGCGAGTCAAATCCCGCCAGGTTGAGCATCACACTGCCGCTGCCATTGCCCAGCAACACACTATTGACGTTGGCATAGGTAGAGACATCAAATTCACGGCTTTCGCCGCCAGAAAGGCCCGCCACTTTCAGGGTGTAACGACCTTCCGGCAACATGTTGCCGCTCTCATCTTTGCCGTCCCACTCAATGCGGTGCTCGCCCGGGGCTTTCGCCCCCATGTCAAAGGTACGCAGCAATTGGCCTTGCTCGTTTTCCACGCGTACCATCATGTTATTCAGCGGCTCTGGCAAACGCACCATACCCGCCATGCCGCCCTCTGCGCTTTTCACGGAGGTCGAGCTTGGGATCAGCACATCACGGCCAACCAATGAGGACGCTTGTAGCGCCTGATTCGACGTCATCGCCGAGTTCAGACTGCCAAATTGTTCGTTCATTTTGCTGATGCCGTCTACCGTGGCAAACGAGGCCATCTGGGCGATCATCTGATCGTTACCCACCGGTTTAAACGGATCTTGCTGCGCCAGCTGTTTGGTCAGCAACGACAGGAAATCTTCTTGCTTAAGCTCGTTCTGGCCGGTGGCTTTCTGGCTTTCCTGCAGCTTTTTCTCTTGCATCCCCTTGAGCTGGTCAAGGTAAGACAGGCCGCTTTGACCGGCGCCTTGAATACTGGTCATCACTGTTACTCCTTACCTTTATTTACCCATCTGCAGGGTGCTCATCAGCATCTGCTTGCTGGCATCCGCGACTTGTACGTTGCTTTGGTATGAACGGGACGCTGAAATCATGTTGGCCATCTCTTCCATCACATTGACGTTCGGCTTGTAGATAAACCCTTCCGCATTGGCCATCGGGTGATCCGGGTTGTATTCAGCGGTCAGTGGCTTTTCACTTTCCACAATACCCAGAACCTGTACCGGTACGCTGTCTTCACGCTGGTAGCTCGCACTGTCGAGTGCGGCAGCAAACACCGGATGACGCGCTTTGTAGGTTTCATTTGCCGAGCTGGTCACGCTGTTGGCGTTAGCCAGGTTACTTGAGGTGGTATTCAAGCGAACCGATTCTGCACTCATAGCAGAGCCGGAGACGTTAAAGATGTTAAACAGACTCATGCATTATTGTCCTTTCAATGCCTTACTCAGGTTTTTGAACTTTGAGCCAAGAAAATCAAGTGACGCCTGGTACTCAATCGAGTTCTGCATGAACAAGTTCTGCTCGAGTTGTGCGTCAACCGTGTTGCCATCACCGGTGTCCGGTTGGGTCGGTACGCGGAACTTCTGCTCCCCGCTCACCTGCGTAGAGGCAGAGATGTGCCGTCCATTGGTACGGCTAAGGCCAATGTTTGCCCCTGAGGTTGCCGCATTCAATGCACGTTGAAAGTCGATGTCTTTTGCCTTATAGCCCGGCGTGTTGGCATTGGCCAAGTTACTTGCCAGTGTTTCCGCACGCTTTGCGCGAACACCCACGGTGTACTGGTGCACACCCAATGCTTTATCAAAAGAGATGGACATATTCTGCCTCCAAAATTCATTGCGAATTAAGAAGCAAAGGTTGTGCCAGTTTTTGAGAAAGATGAAAAGCAGGGACGAAGGGCGAGTTTGCGAGGAACGAGAAAAGGCAGAAGTGAGGAAGAGCGGAAAGGCAGTGGCGGGTTTGCGAGTGACAAGGAAAAGCGGAACCTATGGACCTATGGACCTATGGACCTATGGACCTATGGACCTATGGACCTATGGACCTATGGACCTATGGAAAGTATCAAAGGGAGAATTATCGTGAGTCAATATAAAATGAAAAAGACCCTACAGAAAAACAAACACTTTCGCTTTTGTTCTTCCATAGGGCCTCAGGGCCAAGGACCGCTCTTGCTTTTCCGCTTTTACTCGAAGCGCAGCGAGACCCGTCCCTAGAAACTCGCCCCTGCCCTTACTTCAGCTTATAAATGATCCCCGGATTACAGCGGATCATCTCAAACTTATCGCTCAGGCCGGTCAGGGATTCTGATGCGCCCAGTAGCAGGTAACCGCCCGGGTTCAGGCTCATCGCCATTTGGTTCAGCACTTTGGCTTTCATCTCTGGCGAAAAGTAGATCAGTACGTTACGGCAGAAGATAACATCAAACTTGCCCAACAATGCGTAGCTGTCTTTCAGGTTCTGCGGACGGAAGTTCACCATACGCTTCACCTTGTCGTTCACACGCATGCGACCATCGCCATTGTCCTCAAAGAACTGACGACGACGCTCCGGCGACAAACCACGGCTCAATGCCAAGTTGTCGTACGCGCCAAGGCGGCACGCATCCAACATGGTCTGAGAGATATCCGTGGCGGTGATCTGTACCATGCTGGTCAGTACGCCCGGACGACGCGCCTGCATTTCCAACGCCGTCATGGCGATAGAATACGGTTCCTGACCCGACGAACTCGCAGCTGACCAGATTTTGATCGGACGCTTTGTCGCCGCCAGTTCTGGCAGAATTTTATCGGCCAGCACGGTGTACGGATAGGTATCACGGAACCACAGGGTTTCGTTCGTGGTCATGGCGTCAATCGAGGCAACACGCAGTTCACGGTTACGTCCGGAAATCACCAGTTGTAGCAATTCTGACAGAGAGGTAAGCGAAAAACGGCTGATCAGCGGCGTTAATCGGCTACGCACAAGGTATTGCTTACTGTCACCAAGGACAATCCCACACTGGGCTTCAAGAAAACGGCAAAACTCGCGGTATTCTTGATCATTGATGGTTATGGCTGTCATCTACTACTCAAGGTCTTATTATTTTGGCATTGCCGCTTTTACTGCAGCACCGAGTTCATCGGGATTAAATTTCGGAATGAAGGCGTTGGCACCGACGCGCTCAACCATGGCCTGGTTGAATACGCCACTCAATGAGGTGTGCAAAATCACGTGCATGTCTTTCAATGCCGGATCGTTACGAATTTCTGCGGTCAGGGTGTAGCCGTCCATTTCCGGCATTTCGATATCTGAAATCACCAGCGCCAACTGCTGATGGATATCCCCTTCTTTGGCCATGCTGCGCAACAGGGTAATGGCTTCTTTGCCATCTTTTACCAACACACACTCACAACCAATAGCTTCGATGGCACGCTGTACCTGCTTACGCGCGACGCTGGAATCATCGGCCACAAGCACACGACGGACCGCCGGCAAGCAATCCACCAACTCTTCCAGCACGGTGCCGGTAATATCGGTATTCACTGGCGAAATCTCATCCAGGATTTTTTCCACATCCAGGATCTCCACCAATTCGTTATCAATCTCGGTCACCGCCGTCAGGTAGTTTGCACGGCCTGCACCTTTTGGTGGCGGTAGGATCGATTCCCAGTTCATGTTGATGATGCGCTCAACAGAAGACACCAAGAATCCTTGGATTGAGCGGTTGAACTCAGAAATGATCACAAAGCAGTTATCCAAATCATCGATTGGACGGCCGCCCGTAGCCAAGCTCATGTCAATGACAGAGATGGTTTGACCGCGAATGTGCGCGATCCCTTTCACCAACGGGTGCAGGTTCGGCATGGTGGTCAATTTCGGGCACTGCAGTACCTCTTTGACTTTAAAGACGTTAATTCCGTAACGCTGGCGACGCTGCAAACGAAACGTTAACAGCTCCAGACGGTTTTGCCCCACCAGCTGTGTACGCTGGTTCACTGAATCCAGGATCCCCGACATAAGGATGACTCCGTGTTATTCGTTTTTATTTGTTGATATGTGTTCAATGGGAATTATCATGCTAATTCGCCAGTCAGTATCGAGTGAAACCTGTGATCCAAAGAACAAAATTATCATTCATTTGGTCTTTCATCGGCCTAAGTAGCATTTTCTTTAGCACATTTATTTCAGCTAAGCCGTTGACCTCACAAGAGCAGGTGCAACACGCTGCCGAGCAGTATGTCAGCGCGCAACTGGACCCGCCGCACAATGCGACCTTACACGTCGAAGCCGCCGCGCTGGACAGCCGTTTAAAGCTCACAAGCTGCCCCACGCCGTTGGAGGCCTCGCTGCCTGGCAAACAAAACTTGAGTGGCAATGTCACCGTGTTGATCCGCTGTGACGCCCCGCAATGGCAGGTTTATGTGCCGGTGCGTACACAGTTACTGTTGCCACGCGTCGTCGCGACTCGTCCTTTGGCACGCGGTCATGTGTTAACGCTCAGTGACCTGCATATCCAGCCGGTAGAACTGCGCTTCCAGCGTGGTATCTCGTTTGAAGCACCAGAACAAATCATCGGGGCGCGCATCAAACGCAATGTCCAAATGGGCGATGCGGTGCTCGGTAATGATATTTGTGTTGTTTGTCGCAACGATGTCGTCACCATTCGCGCCGGCAGCAAAGGCTTGAGTATCATGACTAAAGGCGTTGCTCTGTCAGACGGTTCATTGGGTGAACAGGTTCGGGTACAAAACAGCAAATCCAAACGCATCATTGATGCCGTCGTTACCGGCGTGAGTGATGTCAGCGTGGGCTATTAATACACGAGAGGATGCACTATGCTTCCCAATGGGGCCACTCAAAGGCATACATCATACCCCAAAGGATTAGGCTAGGTACCTGAAGTAATAAAACAAAGTTAAATTAACCCTAAAGTTTTTCACTACAGCGCCGACATCAACCCTGTATTTCGATTTTTTGTCCAAGGACTCCGTTTATGGCAAGTATTGACGCGTTTCGATCCGGCCAGCCGCTGACAGCCCGCAACGTCCAGAACACGACGACCGGGTCATCGTCCGCGACCGCCAAAGGCGCCACGCATGCAGCTTCTGCTCACCATCAAAGCGATGCGGTTTCGCTCAGCTCTCAAGGCAAAGCGGTAGGCCAAATTCACCAGCAACTGGCGGCTGAGCCAAGTTTTGACAGTGTGAAAGTAGAAGCCATTAAAAATGCGATTGCCAATGGCAGTTACGTGGTGGATGCAGAAAAACTGGCGGCTAACATCATGAAATTTGAAGATGAACTGCGTGGCATGTAAGGTGCCCGCGCGTTCAATATAAAACACCTTTTGTACAAACCTGTATCAACCATGCCAGCTTAAACACTATGTCTGCGTCATTAGAACAATTACTGTCTTTACAACAGGCCACCTTGGTTTCTCTGTCCCGCTTATTAGAGCAGGAGAAAACCGCGATCGTGGAACGAAAAGCGGCGGATATCGCCCAATTGGCGAACGAGAAACTGGCGTTGATCCACAAGGTGCAACAGCAGGACCATCAGATCGCCAGCCATGCTCAGCGCCAACGTCTGGTCGATGAAGCCACACTGGCAGAGCAAGTCACGCAGATCAAAGCCATTGTCACCCGTTGCAAAGCCATCAACGAAGTGAACGGTGAAGCACTACAACGTGCACAACTGAGCTTTCATAAGCTCAATAACCTGTTCCAGCAAAGCCGTGGCAAACATCAGATGACCTACACCAGCGAAGGCATGGCCCAGAACATTCGCTCGCTGGGTACCAATATCAAAGCCTGATCCTCACTGAGCGCTACATCGACACGGCGCTCCGGCTTGCACTTTCCTTCGCCCTGCCTTTGCTCTTCTCGCGCTTATTCGCCCCGCTTCGACTCGAAACTCGCCTCTGCTCTTTCTCGTCCCGCTCCTACTTAAAACTCGTCCCTGCTCTTACTCGTCCCTTCAAACGGCTCTTTTCTTAAAACAACGTCTCTTGATGCGTCGGCACTTGATACACTTCACCGTGACTCTTCATGCGCTCCATTCGGCGTAAATCCAACTGCAGCTCCGTGACATAACTGTCACCCACAGGGTAGCTGCGCAGCACTTCTGCGCCACGGATAATGCCATCAACGGCGCCGTCGGTATTTTCTACCCCTAGCTGCTGATCTTCCATGCCGGCACGGGCACTAATGCGCATGCCGTACACTTGCTCGGTCAACTCACGGTAGGCATCAATCTTTGATGCGCGCATGGCGCGAATACGTTTTTCTTCATCGGTACGGCCACGCTGCTCGCTGACCGAGGCATAGCCAACTGCCGTCAAAATGTTTTCATTGCGAATTTCCGCCAACGGCTGGCAACCCACCAAACTAAATACCACCAGCCATAACCAGTAACGCATCTTGTACTCCACTTATTTGTCACGCCTTTAGGCTCGATGTCGGCCTAAAGGCAAAATCTTGCCGCAATCTTGCTGCTGTGAGAACGTTCTATTCTTGTCTCAGCCTCGGTTTCTCTATCACTGCCTCTAGCACACGCTGACACCCGGCCGTTACACATTACTCAGAAGGATAACTACGGCTTCAAAATCACGTTATTGCGATCGAAGCTTTGCGCTTCGCTGCGGATAATCACGCCATTTTGCATACGCATTTTATTTAACGTATCCAAATCACGGCCAATGCGATCTGCCGGTAAGAAACCTTGCGCCGAGGCAATCACCACGCGCGAACGCATACCGATAATACGGGCGTTCACCAAAATACCGCCGCCCTGACGTAACATAGTGCCAGTCAGCACGTAATCCACCGGCTGCTCAGACGCCAGTTCACGCCAGTTACGGCTAATGGCAAAATCACCTTCTGGCGTCACTTTGATCCCACCGGTCGCTTTATAGTCCACGACGGTGTAGCCACGCTGCTGCATCTGGTACATGAACCCTTCGGTCACGATATTCCCCAGCCAGTTGGTTTCACTCATGGCCTGCAAATCCACAAACGACGTTACCGCCAATGGCGTTTTCGCGGTCAGGTATTGGTTTGAGGTCACCAGCTGATCTGTCATGCTCTCAATAAAGAAATCCATGGTATGACGTGGTGTCTCCTTAAGGAGAAACTCACTTCCGGTATACTGGGTTTTACCGTTGTAGATCGGGGAATAAGCGCATGATGTCGTCATCATTGCCACGATCAGGACCATCCAATTTTTCATTCTAACCAGCTCCAGCGGATATCGACCAAGTAACCTTTTATCGTTCAGAGAGAAAAAAACTTTATTAAAACGTCCGGATTCCGTGAGCGAGTAGGAACGCTCTTTGCATAGCTCTTGGCGTTGCTCTGTCATCGCGGTGATTATGTCGGCCTGTTGCCCGCATAAAACGGTAAGTTTTATCTTTCACTCGCCAAGACTAGCAATATTCGTACCCATGTTGACTCTGAGTAAAAATAAATGAGAAATCTTCGTCTGATCCTGCTGAGCAGCCTTTGTGTGTTGTTCACCACGCCGGTGTTTGCGGCCTGGTATGAGGTCACTGGCTCTGCCGTCCAGTTAGAAAGTGAAAGTGCAGCGCGACAAAACGCACTGGAAGACGCGATTTTCCAAGCGATGAGTTACTCCGGCGCGAATATCGCCAGTATTCATGGTTTGCGTGACTATTTGGCGACCGAGCGAAAAGAATACCAGTTCAGTGGCAGCGAAGTGCGCCATGTTTCGATCATCAGAAGCTACAAGCGAGACGGCAAATATTACCTCACGGCACGCATTGACGTGTACCCATCGGCAAAAACTTGCCACAAGGTGCAATATAAGAAAGGGCTGTTACTCAGCGAATTCACCTTAACCTCGCCACAGCACGCGACGTTAGGGGGCGTGTATCAAATGGGGCAATCATTCACCCGTATGTTACAGCGCCAGATCAACCGCCAATCTCAAAGCTTTGTGGCGGCGGATATTACCCGTGTGCCGGTTAATCCTGGCCAACCGGATACCATGACCATGCTGGCCGATGACAACGATGCACAGTACATCGTCAGCGGAGAAATCACCGACCTTACCTCAACCTTGGATCAAAAAGGCCGCAATGATGACAATATCCACCGCCAATTTGCCGCTACGCTGCAGATCATGGACGGCAAAACCGGTGAAGTGCTGATGCAAAACAATTACCGAGAGATTGCGTTGTGGCCGTTTTCTCGTGTCAGTCAGGTGGATACCCACAGTGCCCGCTTCTGGCAATCCCCGTATGGTCAGGCGGTACAACGGGTCAGCCGCAATATGATGTTGGATTTAGAAAGCTCGCTGTCGTGCCGAGCCAGCTTGCCGCAGGTGGTGAACACATTTGGCAATACTGTTCAGATCAATTCAGGCCGTATTCATGGGGTGCAGGCGGGGGATCGCTTGGCGCTGTGGCACAGTGCGGGCTTCATTGATCAAAACGGCATTCCACGTAATCGCATGGTACAAACCGACATCACCCTCACCGTTGATCGCGTATACGAAAAATCAGCAGAATTGCAGGTGGAACAAGCCGAATTGGCGAGCAGCATTCAGCCTGGTGATTTGCTAACCAAACAGATTCAAAATTAAGAGTTAGCACTTAATCTCTGTGAAATATTTTGTATAATGCCAATTCAAGCAATGACTTGCTGCTTCCTTAGCTCAGTAGGATAGAGCGTCCCCCTCCTAAGGGGAAGGCCACAGGTTCGATTCCTGTAGGGAGCGCCATTTTTGATAAAACGCCCGGCTTTTGCTGGGCGTTTTGCTATTCACGTCCTGTGTTTCCGCCCTCGCGGTGAGCACACACCAATCTGCCCCGCTCCTTTTCTTTCCATAGCCCACACAGAATAGATTTATTTATCAATAACAACGGATAAACACTAGACTTACTGTCAAAAGCACTGCAACGGCTATGTCTGATAACAGGGACAGTACAATGACGGTAAAAGCACATGACGAGTTGCTGCTCAACCATACCCTGCGCAAGTACGTGGCAGAAAAACTCAATAATGCTGGGGTGGCGCACTCCCCTTATGACGCGGAACTGACGGCGATTTTCCTCTTTGCCGCCGTGGGGGTGGTTGTGGTGGTCTATCTCATCGTCCACCGTATTTTGGTCCGTCTGGCCAACTCCATTTTACGCCGTAACAAAGAAACCCTCGGCAACAGCCTCACCAAGTTTGAGGTGCTGGAAAAAGTCGCCTTGTTGATCCCAGTGTTGATCCTCGATCAACTGGTGCCTGAAATCCTAAGCCACAATCATTTACTTGCCACGATCAGCGATCGCCTGCTCAGTGTCGCCTTTGTGATCATTTTTCTCTGGATGCTCTTCGCCCTGCTTGATGCACTGAATGATATCGCCACCATCAAAGGCATTACACGCCGCATGCCGATCAAAAGCTTCGTTCAGTTAACCAAGCTGTTCACATTTTTAGTCGGTATCATTGTGGCGATTTCCATTCTCTCTGATGAATCGCCGGTAATTTTCCTCAGTGGCTTAGGGGTAGCGACAGGCTTTGTGATGCTGATTTTCAAAGACACCATTTTGGGCTTTGTGGCAGGGATCCAGCTGTCTGCCAACCGCATGATCAGCTTAAACGATTGGATTGAAATGGACGGCTTTAGCGCCAACGGTACGGTGGAAGAAATATCCCTCACCACGGTGAAGGTTCGCAACTTTGACAATACCATCAGCATGTTGCCTGCTTACGCTCTGGTCCAGAACCCGTTCATTAACTGGCAGGGCATGTCAGAATCAGGTGGACGACGGATCATGCGCTCTGTATTTATCGATGTGACTTCTATTCGATTTATGCGCGATCATGAGATTGAATCCTTAAAAGCGGTGAGGATCCTACGTGAATTTTTGTTTGAGAAAACGAAAGACATTAACCACTTCAATGATGCGTTAGAAGATGTCCCCCACCCGCTTAATACCCGTCACCTCACCAACATTGGCATTTTTCGGGCTTATCTCAGCACCTACTTGCGCGCTCACCCGGATATTCACCCCTACATGTTACTGATGGTCCGTCAGCTGGCACCGACTCAGGAAGGCTTACCACTGCAAATCTATGCATTCACGAATAATACGGATTGGGCGTACTACGAGGGAGTACAGGCTGATATCTTCGATCATATTTACTCAATACTGCCCTTGTTTGGACTACGACCTTACCAGACGTTCAGTGGGCATGATGCCAGCTTAATTGGGCAATCCCCAATGCAAGGGTCTTCCACACATACGGATGCGTCGATCAACAAAGAGGATTAGTGCGGAAAAGAGGATGAAATCGGTAAACAGGGATAGAAAGCAAACACAAATAACAGGCATAAAAAAAGGACCTGACGACGTCAGATCCTTTTCTAAAATTTGGTGGAGCTATGCGGGATCGAACCGCAGACCTCCTGCGTGCAAGGCAGGCGCTCTCCCAGCTGAGCTATAACCCCAAAATCTGAAATGGATAATAAAAACATAAGGATATCTTGTCAACACATCGAAGCTAACAATGTATGAGAACGCACTAAAACTGAGAAAATGATCACACTTATGCCGAGTAGATTAAAAGAGAGCGGGAAGAAAGAGAAAGAGACCAATAAAAAAACGGAAAGCTTATCGCTTTCCGTTTCACATTCAGGCGTTACATGCCTATCACACTGCGTGATTAGCTGTTTGCTTCACGCTCTGCAATGAAGTCCAGTGCCATTTGGATGCGTGCCATTACGCGCGCTTTACCCACAAGTTGCATCACGGCATCAACAGATGGTGACTGACCTTGACCGGTTACCGCAACACGCAGTGGCATACCCACTTTACCCATGCCCAGTTCCAGCTCTGCACACACTTGCTCAATCACAGCGTGTAGATTTTCAGTCGTCCACTCAGTCAGTGCATCCACTTTCGCCAGTGCAAGCTCTAGGGCTTCTTTTGCAACAGGACGTAGGTGTTTCTTCGCAGCGCCTGCTTCAAACTCGCTGAAGTCCTGGTAGAAGTAACGAGACTGCTCAGCCAATTCAACCAGCGTGTTACAACGCTCGCCAACCAGCTTGATCACGTCAGTCACCGCTGGACCGTTTTCAGTTGCGATTTCTTTCTGATCCAAGTGCCACTGTAGGTATTTTGCAACATACTCTGGCTCTGCGGTCTTGATGTAGTGGTTGTTCAACCATAGTAGCTTGTCTGTGTTGAATGCAGACGCAGACTTACTCACTGATTCCAGGCTGAATAGATCAATCATTTCCTGTAGAGAGAAAATTTCCTGATCGCCATGAGACCAACCCAAACGTACTAGGTAGTTTAGTAGCGCTTGTGGCAGGTAACCTTCGTCACGGTATTGCATCACGCTTACCGCACCGTGGCGCTTAGACAGTTTCGCACCGTCATCGCCCAGGATCATTGCACAGTGAGCAAACTCAGGAACAGGTGCACCCAATGCTTCGTAGATGTTGATCTGACGAGGGGTGTTGTTGATGTGGTCTTCACCACGTACCACTTGCGTGATACCCATATCCCAGTCATCGATAACCACACAGAAGTTGTACGTCGGGCTACCGTCAGTACGGCGGATGATCAGATCGTCCAACTCGCTGTTTGCGATTTCGATACGGCCACGGATTTTGTCTTCAAAAACCACGGAACCTTCTTTCGGGTTACGGAAACGGATACAGAATGGTGAATCTTCTGTTGCCGCTGCGTTCGCTGCCACAATTTTCGGGTGGTTAGCATCGTAGCGAGGCTTCAGACCTGCCGCCATTTGCTCTTCACGTAGCTCGTCAAGCAGCTCTTTCGGGCAGTAACACTTGTACGCTTTATCTTCAGCCAGTAGTTGATCAACCACTTCATTGTAACGATCAAAACGCTTAGTCTGGTAGTAAGGACCCTCGTCCCAATTCAGTTCCAGCCATTCCATGCCTTCCATAATGGCATCGATCGCTTCCTGAGTTGAACGCTCTAGGTCTGTGTCTTCGATACGAAGTACGAATTCGCCACCCATATGTTTAGCAAACAACCAAGAATATAGAGCTGTACGCGCACCACCTACGTGCAAAAAGCCCGTTGGGCTAGGTGCAAAGCGAGTTTTAACCGTCATTGAACATTACCTAATTAATGAAGTTACAGCGGACCGAATCCCGCTGCTCGAGAAAATGGTTCTTATTCTATCACTGTTGGGTAAATCTACAATCACCGATGGCGCCCCTCTCGCGTTCAGGCCGGTGAAAGTCCGCACGGTTATGCACCACAATAAGAAGGCGTCTGATTGATAAGACCGTTATCCCTCTCCACCTTTACCGCTGGCACCTCAATCCTTGATATTAAACAAAGATAATATCGCGGCTCTGAGAGCGAGAGAATATCACTCCCCGTAGTAATAATTTTATATTTAGCGTGTCGTAAATATAAGACAAGGCAGACATTTATATCTAAACATGAAACAAACTTCACCACTAAAAATAAGAAACTGCCAACTTCATGTTATTCAAAAAACCATGACAAACAAGTAAACACCTGAATTTAAACAAATAAAACCAACATACTTAATTAAAATTAAAAATTTAGATTAATTTCCGTCATTTTTTTGATCTTTTACGGCGTCTATACATAAACTTAATCAACGATAAGCAACGGATTGAATTATCTCTTCCCTGTAATGGAATACATTTTTTCTATGTTCATTGAGGTGTGTATGAAAGGAATTGTTATTGCAGCTACAGCAGCCTTATTGTTAATGTCTGGCGGTGCGTTAGCTAGCTCGTCAAATGGTAATGGCACACAAGGTGGCGGAGGTAATGGTTCATCTGCCGCAGGCCCATGGGTTGACTGCAAACTGCCCGATGGCAGTGTGGATTATCTGCCAATGATGATTTGTACTATGCAAAAAAATGGCAAAGTGAACTGATGCAACGCCATACCGTTTCTTGTCTCGACAAGATGCAAAAAGGGAGTGACTAAGCACTCCCTCTGCATTTCTCTCATGAGAATAAAGCTTACTGCTGTTTTGCCCACTTCAGGAAGGCTTGGCGCTGTGCTTCCGACATGCGCAAGAAGTCGGCTTGCATAAGAATCATGGCATTATTGCCTGATACAGCAGGTTGTTGCACGACAACGGGTGCCGCGACTGCTGTTGCAACAGGGACTGGTGCGGTGACCACTTCATTCGGGGCGCCACCAATCACTTGGAATGTTTTCGGTTCAACTGGAGCCGTTACTGGTGTGTGTGTCGCAATGGCATAGCCTTGTGAACGGTTATATAACGCCAGTTCTTTTTTATAATCGCGACCGAATATGGTCGAGCTATCACCAGATATATCTTTCGGCAGGACGTCAATTTTAGCGTTGACCTTGCTACCATTTTTTGAGACCAATTTCATCGATGGATTGGCATCAAAGTTACTTTGATCCACAGAGTTGATCAAACGCATCGATGGCTCAATCATAAACGTCTGGTCTTGGGCTTCAAACGTTATTACGATTGGTACTGAACGGTATTTTTCGAGTTGGCCTTGCCCTTCTATTAGTTTAGAAACACGCACAACAACTTGGTTTAAGCCATTATTGAGCGTAACATCTTCCGTTGATTCTAAGAGATTAAGCTTTTTTTCTCCATTGACAAACATTGACTCTACCCCAGTGGCAAATTCAACGTTCACAGCCGCTTGTGCACTGCCCATGGCAGCCATAACTCCGGCTAAAAGTACTGCTTTTCCAAATTTCATTAATCTCTCCTATAAAAAACGAGCATTGATAAACAATGCTCGTTCTGGACTATCTAACTCGGGTTAGGAATTAGAAGTAGTATTCAACACCCATAAGTAGACGTGTTGTATCACCTTTATCTGTGCCGCCATCCATGTCGTAGTGACGGATGTCAGTGTATAGGTAAGTGCTTGGTAGTAGGTAACCTAGACGAGCTGTTAGTGCCATATCGTCTGTGTCTTTACCAGATGCGCCATCAGCGTAATCAGCTTCACCTGTGCCTGCGTAGCCCACTTTGTAAACCCAAGTACCGTTGTAAACGTACTGTGCAGTTGCAGAGTAAGCCCACTGGCTGTCTTCGCCGCCGCCAATGTTGTTAACAGTCATGTACTTACCAGCAGCGGTTAGCGTGATATCGCCTAGGAATACAGAACCACCGAAGATAGTGTATGCAGAATCTTCTTTCGCATCTTTTTCTTCAGTGTTTAGGTAGTAACCTGCGTGAACGCTGAACATGTCTGCGCTGTAAGATGCTGCAAGGCTGTAAGCGATGTTATCAGTTGCAGTGTCCATGTTACTTGCAGTTGCTTGGAAGTTGAAGCCACCGAAGTTTGCAGAGTCAAAACGTAGCACGTGGTTTGCACGGTCTTCGAAGTTTGCACCAAGGTCGTTGTTCCAGTCGAACACGTTACCTAGACCTGGGTTTGAGTGCGGCCAGTCAACGTAGTTGTAAGCAGCGACTAGCTGACGACCGTATTTGAATGCACCTACGCCATCAAATGACAAACCTAGGAACGTATCACGGCCACCGAAAGAACCTTGACCTTCAGCGTTGCTACCACCGTTTGAAGCGTCACCGCCTTCAACTTGCCACAATAGATCTGGGCCAAAGTTGTCAAACTCAACTGTACCACGGAAACCGATACGAGATTCGATGTTAGCAGTGATTGTATCATCAGAACCTGATGCATCTGGTGAATCGTACATCATGAAGCCAGCAGCCTGACCGTAAAGTTGTACGTTACCGTCTAGAAGATCGATCGCTGCGTTAGCGCCAGTTGAAGCCATAGCTGCAGTTGCGATTGCAGCACCTAGTAGCGTACGTTTGAACATGTTTTCCATGGAAAAAACTCCTAAAAATACTAGCTGTGTTTACTTGCGCCTTAAAGGTTGGCCGCCGAAGACTGCAAGTAACTCTCCCAATATGTCAGCCGGTGAATCCGACCAATTCATATTTTTTTAGCACTTTGATTGAACCTATTGGTTGAACCTCTGTCTGCTTCCTCACTAAGACTACTTTCGCGCCGGAAAACATCAACGAGAACTTAATTTATTGTGTTAAAAATATGACTCAGTGCAAACTTTGCGCGTATTAGTGATCATGATCAAAATACCGAAACCACAGAACAATAAAAACAACAAAACCTCATAAATACAACAACTTGAGTTTTTTTTGGTTTTCATAAGTGCGAGATGAGTCGAAAGATTTTTTTATTTGTAAATTAGATTACATCTGTCATTTTTTTGTCTTTTTTTATTCACAACCTCGCTATCTTCGAGGTAAAAAAAAACCGTTTTCTGACGTTCTCTGATCTCACAGGCAGAAAAAAGCCCTGCCATAAACCAGACAGGGCTGCACTTTTTAACTCAATTTCACAGAATTAGCAGAAAAAAATCACTGCGCGAGCAAATCAACCAAAGCTTGCTCATCCCAAATTTCAATCCCTAACTCTTGTGCTTTGGTCAATTTCGACCCGGCGGCTTCACCCGCCACCAGCAAATCGGTCTTCTTTGAGACACTGCCCGTCACTTTAGCCCCCAGTTGCTGCAGTGCAGCTTTCGCATCAGAACGGGAAAGTTGGGATAATGAGCCGGTCAATACCACTGTTTTCCCTTCTAACGGACGCGCTACACCCTCTTTCGGCGCTTCAATCGCTGGCCAGTGAATCCCTACGGCCAATAATTGATTGATCACGTCTAAGTTATGCGCTTCACGGAAGAAGTTAAACACGTGCGCAGCCACGATGTCGCCCACATCCGGCACCTCAATCAACTGCTCTTTAGAGGCTGACTGGATGGCTTCCAGCGTCTCAAAATGGTTCGCCAGGTTCGCCGCTGTCGCCTCACCGACTTCACGGATCCCCAAGGAATACAAGAAACGCGGTAGCGTGGTCAGCTTAGACGCCGCCAATGCATCCACTAATTTCTGCGCCGATTTAGGCCCCATACGCTCCAATACTGTCACCACGCCAGCTGACAAGGTGAACAGATCGGCTGGTGTGGCAACCATTTCACGATCCACCAGCTGCTCAATCACTTTCTCGCCACAGCCATCGACATCGAGTGCTTTACGAGAAACAAAATGCTTCAAGGCTTCTTTACGCTGTGCCTGACAGAACAGACCGCCAGAACAGCGCGCCACGGCTTCACCTTCTACACGCTCCACTTTCGAGGCACACACCGGACACGCTTCCGGGAAAACAATGGCTTGTGCATCCTCAGGACGACGAGACATCACCACAGAAGCGACCTGTGGGATCACATCGCCCGCACGACGAATAATCACCGTATCACCAATCATCACCCCTAAACGGGCAATTTCATCAGCGTTATGCAACGTGGCATTGCTGACTGTCACACCACCAACAAAGACTGGCGCCAGTTTCGCGACAGGGGTGATCGCACCGGTACGGCCTACCTGAAATTCCACGTTATTCAGCACCGTCATTTCTTCTTGTGCCGGGAATTTATAGGCAATTGCCCAACGAGGTGCGCGCGCAACAAAACCGAGTTGCTGCTGAGTATCAATGGCGTTGACCTTGATCACTACCCCATCAATCTCATAAGGCAGGCTTGAACGCTTTTCACCGATGGACTGATGATAAGCAATCACCTCATCCATCGAATCCAATGCGCGAATTTCCGGACACATTGGCAAGCCCCATCCTTTTAGCTGAAGCAAACGCGCATACTGGCTGTCGGCCAGATCCATGCCTTCCACAACGCCGGTGGAATACGCGTAAAAGCTCAGTGGACGAGTCGCGGTAATACGTGAATCCAGCTGACGCAAGCTGCCTGCTGCTGCATTACGTGGGTTGGCAAAAGTCTTCTCGCCTTTTTTCAGCGCGCGCTCATTCAGCGCTTCAAAGCCTTTTTTCGGCATGAACACCTCACCACGCACTTCTAGACGGGCTGGCCAGTTCTCGCCTTGCAGCTTCAGTGGGATAGCGCGAATCGTGCGCACGTTTTCCGTGATATTCTCACCGGTTGTCCCATCACCCCGCGTGGCCGCTTGCACAAGTACCCCGTCGACATACATCAGGCTCACAGCCAAGCCGTCCAACTTCGGCTCACAACAGTAAGTGACATCGACATGGGCCGCCAAGCGATCACGCAGGCGTTTTTCAAAACTACGCAGATCGTCATCATTGAACGCATTGTCCAACGACAGCATTGGGATCTCATGGGTCACTTGAGTAAAGCCATCCAGAGGCGCACCGCCGACACGCTGACTCGGTGAATCAACTGTGATCAACTCGGGATGAGCGGCTTCTATCTGCAGCAGTTCCTGCATCATACGGTCATATTCAGCATCAGGAATTTCTGGGTTATCTTCGACGTAATAGCGATGACCGTGATATGCAAGAAGATCGCGCAGCGAGATCAACTGCTGCTGAATATCATGACTCATTGTTTTTCCTACTCATTATTCAAATCACCCCGCTATACGCTAACAACCATGCAGTATGACGCTACAACGGGGTACAAAAAACAAAGCCCTTTATACAACAGGGTATAAAGGGCTTAAAGACAAAATTATGACCGAAGAGATTACGCGCGTGTATAACGCATCGCTTTCTCACGGTATTCACTGATACGGTGCGGTGTGATCAAATTACGCTCATGATCCAAGACATCTGCACCCAGTACATCAGCAATGCGCTGTACTGTTTGTAGCATCGAATTAAACGACTGATCAGCACGCCCCGCTTCACAAGGCAACATCAAATAGAACGCCACACCCGGTGTTTCAAAGTGCTGATTACCCTCAACCGAGAAATGTCCCGGTGCCACCATATTGGTCACACTGAACAATGTCGGCCCTGTACCAGCCATATCGCTGTGGCGGTGGTAAACCGCATTCTCACCGAAAATCAGATTATTTTGCTCAAATGCAGCAAACAATGCCGGTCCACGCAAAAGATCACCGTGACGGGCGTGCACGTTCAAGACTAAGAAATCCGGTGGCAACACTTCAGGTTCAGGCTCTGGCTCTGGCTCAGGAACGACAACGGCTTCAGGCACAACGTGTGACGTTTGTACCGGTTCCACAGCGGGCTCGACCATTTGCGGCTCTACCGTCTGCGCCGCAGCAACCTGAGGCTCAGCGGCAGACATCACGGTACGCGATGTTTCCATTGTCAGTGGTTGCTCGCTTGGCTCAACAACAATCATGTCATCCAACGCAGTTTGCTGCTGACCACGTTCGATATCTTCAATGGTCAATGTCGGCTCAATCACAGGCGCATCGGCCATGGTGGTTAAGGTCGGTTCAACGCGCTCTGCCACAACAGGCTCACTCACTGTCGCGTTCACAGCAGAGTCCATAGCAGGCGCAGTCACAGGCTGGTCAGCCGCTTCTGCAACAACGGGCTCAGCCTCGCCAGCGGGGGCTTGAGCTACCGCAGGTTGTGCATCCGGGCGCGGGGCCTCAGCTGCCGCAGGCATTGGCTGCGCCACCGGAGCAACAGGTGTGGCAGTGTGCGCCATGGCACGCTGTACACTGTCTTGTGATGTCGCCGCTTGTGGCACGCTTTGCGCAGCAACGGGTGACTGTGTTTCCGCCGGCACGCTGTCTAGTAGCGGATCAGCGTCTGGTTTGGCACCAAAATGCAGTGCTGGCTCTTTGCGTTCTGTACGCACAGGCTCAGCGGGCACTTCTTGATTGACCACACGGACACTGCCGACACCATCTTGATCAAAACCATCAGAGTCGCGAGAGGGATCCTCTAACTTACCGATCGGCTTCTCACCAAACTTCGCGGGTTTTTCCTTTCGGCTGCTCCATAAACCGTGCAACAGCAACGCTGCAATCGCCAGTGTACCGACGACAATAAGAACCAGACGCAATTCCTGCATATGAATACTCTGAATTTACTTGTTACCCATCAAGGGTGAATCTACCAAAAAGCACCGCCTGTCTGGACATCCCTTCAGGCACTACCACAATCACTACAAATCCTTCTGTCTCTTTTACCGACCACAGAAAAAGGGCGTTGGTTCCAAATTGGTTCCAAAGTAAAGAGAAGGAACGCTGCGGCACCTCTCATTCTGTCATCAAACCAGCAATAAAGAGACACCCACCTAATGTATCAAAACTCAAAACAGAATGAGAAGGTGAATGTAAGGATTCGTCCAATATCGCGTTATTGAACACACAATTGCCTAATCATTGACCACTTATTCTGTTGTTAGAAACCACGGGCACGGCACCGATTTGCTTCTCGTAACCTAACACCGTTAATATCATTGATAGTCATGGCCACGCCAAATGTACAAAAAAATCAAAGATTGCCAAGGAGCCTTTATGCAACCCCCTCAGCCAGTACACGCTTCCCTCAGTGGAGCGGGGTATTTTTTTCGTGGACTGTCACTTGCGATGCAACCAGGCACTCGCCGCTTTGTGTTGTTCCCTTTACTGATCAACATGGTGCTGTTTGGTACCGCGTTTGGCTTTGTACTCAGCCAATTAGGTGATTGGATTGATGGCTGGATGGCACAACTGCCAAGCTGGCTAGAGTGGCTGTCGTACCTATTATGGCCCCTGCTAACCGTTGCGGTATTGGTCACCTTCTCTTATTTATTCAGCACCATCGCCAACTGGATTGCCGCGCCCTTTAATGGCTTGCTCGCAGAACACCTGGAAGCGAAATTAACCGGCCAACCTGCGCCAGATGCGGGCATGGCAGCGATCATGAAAGACATTCCTCGCATCATGCACCGCGAATGGATCAAGCTAAAATACTACCTGCCTAAAGCCATTGGCCTGTTTATCCTGCTTTGGATCCCGGCCATCGGCCAGACCATTGGCCCGGTATTATGGTTCCTGTTCAGCGCTTGGATGATGAGCATCCAATATGCCGACTACCCGTTTGATAACCACAAAGTCCCGTTTCCTACCATGCGTGATGCATTAAAAGTAAAACGCGGCAAATCACTGAGTTTTGGTAGTTTAGTCATGGTGTGCACCATGACTCCTATTCTGAACCTGTTCGTGATGCCGGTCGCGGTGTGTGGTGCCACGGCCATGTGGGTCGATCAATACCGCGATCAATACCGCGCACATTGATCCCCATCACGCATTCATGCTTTCCTCGCACAGCAAGGTACATGTGACCTTGTTGTGCGGTCACAGCGCGTTATCCTTTTCCCTCCCCTTTCTTCTGCTGCTTTCTGCTATCCTCCTTTATAACAATAAGATATAACCACAAATTCCTTTCAAAACAGCACGCATTGGGTATGCTTGATGTGTCATTTGAATTGAACGTGTTACGAAGGAACGATCACCATGAGTAAGATTTACGAAGATAACTCCCTAACAATCGGTAACACTCCGCTAGTACGTCTTAACCGCGTAAGTAAAGGTAACGTGCTGGCAAAAGTTGAAGCCCGCAACCCGAGCTTCAGCGTGAAGTGCCGTATTGGTGCCAATATGATTTGGGATGCTGAGAAAAAAGGCATTCTGAAAGAAGGTGTCGAACTGGTTGAACCAACCAGTGGTAACACCGGTGTTGCACTGGCATTTGTTGCCGCTGCACGCGGTTACAAGCTCACGCTGACCATGCCAGAAAGCATGAGCCTGGAGCGTCGTAAACTGCTTAAAGCACTGGGCGCAAACCTGGTACTGACAGAAGCCCCGAAAGGCATGAAAGGCGCCATTGAGAAAGCCGAAGAGATCGTCGCTTCGGCCCCAGACAAATACCTGCTACTTCAGCAGTTCAACAACCCGGCTAACCCTGAAATTCACGAAAAAACCACGGGCCCTGAAGTCTGGGATGCCACTGATGGCGACATCGATGTGTTCGTATCCGGTGTGGGTACAGGTGGTACATTAACCGGTGTCAGCCGCTACATTAAGCGCACCAAAGGCAAAGCCATCACCACGGTCGCGGTAGAGCCAACGGAATCCCCAGTGATCACACAAGCCCTTAATGGCGACGAGATCAAACCGGCACCACACAAAATCCAAGGGATCGGTGCTGGCTTTATTCCGGGTAACCTGGAGCTAGAGCTGATTGACGAAGTTCAGCAGGTAAGTTCCGACGATGCTATCGACATGGCACGCCGTCTGATGGAAGAAGAAGGTATTTTGGCGGGTATTTCATCCGGTGCCGCTGTGGTTGCAGCAAACCGCATCGCTGAGCGCCCAGAATTTGCAGGCAAAAACATCGTCGTTATCCTGCCAAGTTCCGGTGAGCGTTATCTGTCCACTGCACTTTTCGCCGGTATCTTTACAGAAAAAGAAACCCAACAGTGATCACACTTTCACATGTTGACGCCGCGATTTTCAGCTAAAAGCCTCCCCTTGGGGGGCTTTTTTGTTGCAATTTGAATGTAGCTCTAATATAAATCCGAGGTGTTTTATTTCTAGCTCCGAAATAAAAGGTCAGAAAACGGCCACCACGGAGAAAGAAAAGAGAGAAAAGTCACAAAAAATTGACTTGGATTAATCTCAAACGCCGAACTGTTGGGTAGTTTATACTCATGTAAGCAGTAAAAGCCAAAACAAGGTTAGCTTACTTACAGTTACGTTAAAATTAAATAAATATTATCTATCATCGGGGTGAAAAATGTATCAGAAGCAAGTTGAGATCACTGCAGAAAACGGCCTACACACTCGTCCAGCTGCTCAGTTCGTTAAAGAAGCAAAAGCTTTCGAAGCAGACATCACAGTGACTTCAAACGGCAAAAGCGCAAGCGCTAAGAGCCTGTTCAAGCTTCAAACTCTAGGTCTAGTAAAAGGCACAGTAGTAACTATCTCTGCTGAAGGTGCACAAGCTCAAGAAGCTGTTGACCACCTAGTTGCTCTAATGGACGAGCTGCACTAATACGCAGCGCGCTATTACTTCCCCTAGTTTTAAGTCAATTTAAGGTAAGGCTATGATTTCAGGTATCCTGGCGTCTCCTGGTATTGCTTTCGGTAAAGCACTACTGCTGCAAGAAGAAGAGATTGTACTCAACAAAGCTCCAATCGCTGCAGACCAAATCGAGAACGAAATTCAGCGTTTCTTCGATGCTCGAAAAAAATCATCTGAGCAACTAGAAGTTATCAAAGAAAAAGCACGCATCACCTTCGGTGAAGAGAAAGAAGCCATCTTTGAAGGCCACATCATGTTGCTTGAAGATGAAGAGCTAGAAGAAGAAATCATAGCCTTCATTAAAGAGAACAAAGCCTCTGCTGATGTTGCGATCCACGCGATCATCGAAGAGCAAGCGTCTACGCTTGAGTCTCTGGATGACGAATACCTAAAAGAGCGTGCAACGGACATCCGTGATATCGGTAACCGTTTCGTGAAAAACGCACTGGGTATCAGCATTGTTAACCTAAGCGCGATCAACGAAGAAGTGATTCTGGTTGCTAACGACCTAACGCCTTCTGAGACTGCGCAGATCAACCTAGATTACGTACTGGGCTTCATCACTGATATCGGTGGTCGTACATCGCACACCTCTATCATGGCACGTTCTCTAGAACTACCAGCTATCGTGGGTACTAACGACATCACATCTCGCGTGAAGAACGGCGACATGTTGATCCTTGATGCAATCAACAACCAGATTGTTATCAACCCATCTGACGATGAGCTGGCCAAATTCAAAGCGATCCGTGACGCGCACCAAGCTGAAAAAGACGAGCTTGCTAAGCTGAAAGACCTACCTGCTATTACGCTAGACGGTAAGCAAGTAGAAGTGTGCGGTAACATCGGTACTGTTAAAGACTGTGACGGCGTAAACCGTAACGGTGGTGAAGGTGTTGGCCTTTACCGTACTGAGTTCCTGTTCATGGACCGTGACGCGCTTCCTACGGAAGACGAACAATACGCAGCTTACAAAGAAGTTGCTGAAGCGATGCATGGCGAGCCAGTGATCATCCGTACTATGGATATCGGTGGTGACAAAGATCTACCGTACATGGATCTGCCAAAAGAAATGAACCCGTTCCTAGGCTGGCGTGCAGTACGTATCAGCTTGGACCGTCGTGAAATCCTTCGTGATCAGCTACGTGGTATTCTTCGTGCGTCTGCGCATGGCAAAATCCGCATCATGTTCCCAATGATCATCTCTGTTGAAGAGATCCGTGAACTGAAAGCGGCAATTGAAGAATATAAAGCAGAACTTCGCGCTGAAGGCCTGGCGTTCGACGAAAACATCGAAATCGGTGTCATGGTTGAAACACCAGCAGCTGCTGCGATTGCTCACCACCTAGCTAAAGAAGTCGAGTTCTTTAGTATTGGTACTAATGACTTAACCCAGTATACTCTTGCGGTTGACCGTGGTAATGAGCTGATCTCTCACCTTTACAACCCACTATCTCCAGCTGTCCTAACCGTGATTAAGCAGGTTATCGATGCTTCTCACAAAGAAGGCAAGTGGACAGGTATGTGTGGCGAGCTAGCAGGTGATGAGCGTGCAACCCTACTACTTCTAGGTATGGGTCTGGACGAATTCAGCATGAGCGGAATCTCGATTCCTCGCATTAAGAAAATTATCCGTAACGCAAACTTTGCTGATGTTAAAGCTATGGCTGAGCAAGCACTAGCTATGCCTACGGCTGCTGAAATTGAAGCACACGTAGAAAAATTCATCGCAGAAAAGACCATCTGCTAAAATACCTGCAGATAAAATAACAACGCTTAGGAGCAACGATATGGGTCTGTTTGACAAATTGAAGAAGCTGGTTTCTGACGACAGCAATGAAGCTGGTGCTATTGAAATCATCGCACCACTATCTGGCGAAATCGTAAACATCGAAGACGTGCCAGATGTTGTTTTCGCAGAGAAAATCGTTGGTGACGGTATCGCTATCAAACCAGCTGGCAACAAAATGGTTGCACCAGTTAACGGTACTATCGGTAAGATTTTCGAAACGAACCACGCATTCTCTATCGAGTCTGACGACGGCATCGAGCTATTCGTTCACTTCGGTATCGACACAGTTGAACTGAAAGGTGAAGGCTTCACGCGTATCGCGGAAGAAGGCCAAACTGTGAAAGTGGGCGACACTATCATTGAGTTCGATCTAGCACTGCTAGAAGAGAAAGCAAAATCAACTCTGACTCCAGTTGTTATCTCTAACATGGACGAAATCAAAGAGCTGAACAAACTTTCTGGCGCAACAACTGTGGGTGAAACTCCAGTTATCCGCATCAAGAAATAAGATTGCTTCAATCTTTGTAAAAAACGCTGCCTAAGGGCAGCGTTTTTTTATGGGCGAAAAACAGGCATCGAGTATTTAGGGACGCAGCATGACTCGTTCCTTTCCTCTTCTCAAAAAAAATCCCCAGCCTTTCGGCCAGGGATACTTTTACGCTTTGAATTACCGCCACACCTTATAGCGCAGCCAGTACTTCCATTGACGGTGCAAAGAAGTACGCACCGGTTACTGCCGTGGTAAAGCGCAGTAGTTGGTCTGTTTTGCCGTCCGTTTCGCCGTACATGCTCTCTAGCATCACATTGAAGTTATGCTGTGTGTGACAGTAAGCAATGAACAGTAAACCATGATCGCCTGTCACGGTGCCGTATGGCAGGCTGTGACGCACAATCTTCAGGCCTTTGCCTTCTTCTTTGATATCCACACGACCTACGTGTGATGCCGCTGGTACGTCTTCCAGCTCCACAGAGTCTGGCTTAGTACGGCCAATCACTTTTTCCTGTGCTTGCATGTTCAGACGGTTAAACGCCGGCAGGTTATGCACAAAACGCTGTAGCATCACAAAGCTACCACCGGCAAACTCACCGTTTTGAATCAACGCCACATCTGCGCGTGCTTCACGGGTTTTCGGGTTTTCTGTCCCATCGATGAAGCCCGTCATGTCACGTGCGTCCAGGTAACGGAAACCGTATGTTTCATCCATCACTTCAATCTGCTCAGCAATCGGCTGCATGAACTGGCGCAATAGGTAGAAGTTCAAATCGTGGCGGCTTGAGTTCACGTGTAGCAGAATGTCACCACCCGTTGCTGGCGCAGTGATGTCACCTTTACCTAGTGGGGCAAAATCTTCAAATTGCGCAGGGCAACCTTTTTCCAGCGACAACCAGAAATCTTTACCGAATGCGATACTTGCACGAAGGTCAGAATGCGGCTGCAGTTCGTTCAGCGCGGCAACCTGCTCGTGGATCTGCTGACACTGTGCCAACACCGCTTTTGCGTCACCCGTCACTTTCATTACCGCATACAATGCAAATGGACCTGCCTCAGGCAAAATCAGAGGTTGTGCAGTGGCCATATTCTTCTCCTAAATAGCGCGTGCTTACATTGATCCCTATTACTGCCACACCGCACATCGCACTTTATATGAGGCGGTTGGACTGATCTCATAAGGACAAACTGAATTCGCAAGGATTATAGCGCGATTTACAGCGGGATAATTGATCATTATCAGCGCTCGCAAATAACCTTCAATTTCCTTTACTTCCAGCGACGAAAAGATAAAGATCACGGCATTAATATGCCAATAATTGCACAGCGCATTCCTACGTCACGATGCTACGCCTTTTCTTCTGCTTATTATTCGGTTGCCTGTCTCTGCCCAGCTGGGCACAGGACAGCGTAACACTGCAATTGCGCTGGTCTCATCAAGCCCAGTTCGCCGGCTATTACATGGCCAAAGCGAAGGGCTTTTATCAGGCTCAAGGGCTGGATGTGACATTGCGACCGAATCAGGCCGGTACCCTGCCCTTACAGCAAGTCCTCGAAGGCCAGGCAGAGTTTGCCGTCGGTAACAGTGAAGTCCTCATTGGTTTTAGCCAAGGTTTGCCTGTGCGCGCGATGGCGGCGATTTTTCAGCAATCACCGGCTGTCTTACTCACACCGGCCAATAGCCCCGTACATTCCGTACAAAACATGCGGGAAAAGCGTATTCGTTTATCACCGGGTACGGCCGATGCAGAATTGATCCACCTGCTGGCCAAACACAATATCCGTCTGCACGAATTACAGCACATTCCCGCCACTGGCCATGACACCGATTTACACCGACAGGATGTCGATGTGTTTAATGGCTACATCACCAATGAACCGTTTTATTTTGCCCAGCAAGGCGTCGATGTTCGCATTTTTAATCCGGCGGATCACGGCATCCATTACTACAGTGATGTGTTGTTTACCCACAGCGAATTTGCCGACAAACACCCGGTATTGGTTGAACGCTTCCTCTCGGCCAGTTTGCAAGGATGGGCGTATGCCCTCGCGCACCCTGATGAAACGGTCGAGCATATCCTGACCCATTACGACACCGGCAAAAGCCGCGCTCACCTCTATCACGAATTACAGTATGCAGTGGCACTCATCAAAGCCGACACCGTGACAATCGGCCATATGAGCCTGACACGCTGGCAACACATTGCCGATAGCTTAGCGGAAATTGGCTTGATCCCTCCTATTGAGATGACCTCCCGGTTTTTCTTCACGCCCCCGCAGGGCATCATGTGGGCGGATATTTTGCCCTGGGCGGTAATTGGGCTGGGGGGGCTACTCACCAGCAGTGCACTGTGCCTGTATTTCTACCGTGCCAACCGACTATTGCAACAAACCGTCATCAGCAGTCAAGAGGCCACTGCACACGCAGAGCGCGGGATCCGCATTGATCCGTTAACAGGGATCGCCAACCGGTATGCGCTGCTCGAACGCATACAACACGTGATAGAGAAAAAGCGTATTACCCAATCACAGCCGGCCTTGCTGTTTATTGATTTAAACCGGTTCAAATCCGTTAATGATACGTTCGGCCATGATGCGGGGGATCAAGTGTTACAACACTTCTGCCACCGTATAAGTGGATCAGTATTGGCCTATGATGGGTTCTTTGCCCGTCTGGCAGGCGATGAGTTTGTGGTGTTACTGAAAACGGCGTGTCAATCGACGTCGCAACAGCTGGCAGATGCCATTACAGAGCAGGCCGCGCAACCCTTTCACATTGGCAATCAGGTGATTCATATTGGCGCCAGTGTCGGGATCACGTTTTATCATGATGGGGATTGTCCGCAACGCTTCTTGTCACGGGCTGACAAGGCCATGTATCGGCATAAAAAAGCGCGGCAATAAAAAACGCTCCCTGTTGGGAGCGCTTTAAAGAAGCATGGAAGACAAAACGATCTCCTTATACGGTTGTCACTGCTACTTGTAGTTTGACTTGCTCATCATCGCTGTCGTGTGATTCAAATAATGCCGGTGCATCCAGACCGGTAGATAATGTAGGTGCAATCACGGTACGCCAGCCGCCGTCATCCAGACGCTCTTTGACTTTAAACGCAATCGTCACTTCTTCTGCAGATACCGCCAGCAATTCAGCACTGCCGACCATTTCACGCGCCGTTTGACCCGCATCTGCCGTACCAAAAAAGACCGTCTCTTCACCCGGCAACAATGACAGTGACGTATTCACCGACTGGGTCACACCCGATGCGCCGGTCACTTCAAAGTTAACATCCAACAGCCAGTCCGCCATTGCCAGTGGGCTTAACAGCGCACTGAACAGGACTAAGCCTTTACCCCATTCGTTCATGACTCTTTACCTCTTCCAACGGCTTATCCGCGAAGGTATTCTTCACACGCGAACTGCGGAAGAGATACCACCCGAGCCAAACCGTAAGTAATAAGGTTACCGCGCGGGTCCAACTGAACTCACCGTGAGTGAGGATCAATTGATACACTTGTAAAGCACAATCGATGGCATAGCTCAGCAACAGGACATATTTTCCGCGCTGCCATACCCAATTTATGACGTTATTATTTTTGTATCGGTACCCGGCTAACCACATCAGAATCACTGCAGGTAGTCCCAGTCCCATCGCCAGATATAAGTTCTCTGGCACGGGGTAGAGGATTTCCAGCACTTGTGCCCCGTGTTGCCGACTTGCCCCTGCCATCACAAACACAATCCAGGCTTTGGCACTGAACCAGAAACACAGCCAAAGCATGGCGGACGGTTTTAACAAGCCATGCTTGTCATAGGCTTCTATTGGATATAACACTGTTCTACCTCATTACACATCTCTGATTATGCAATGGAGGTGAACACGCGGCTTTTCAATAGCACGGCCAAGGTTCGTCGTTCACTCGGTCAATCCTGCTGCACCTGAAACACACAGGTCACATTCAGCGGGTTTTCCGTCATACCGTAGCGTCAAGATAATCCTTTCTGAGACTACCACCACTGCAAACGCTAAATTCTGTGGCTCACCGCACTGTTTAGGAATAGGTCTTGTAAGCCAGATCACGTTTTTTTCGTTCTAAAACGGCGTTTTTCTAATTTTCTTACAGACATCACAGTGTGTAGGATTATTCAATCCAATCCATCACATACGCACATTACCATTACTTTTCATGTGTTTATTGAATAAAGAAAGCATAAACATTGCATTCATATTTCGTACATTTTTTGAAATATAATTACGATCCACAAGACAATTTTTTCCACCTCATACCAATTAATTACGCTATCGGTATAATTTATTTATTCGTGTTCTGACAGATGTTCATGTCAAAACGACCACCTGCATGGCGACCCTATTCATGGCGACCAAATTCATGGCGACAAAAAAAGTACACTCGACTCCTTCACCGGAAACGCAAACCGAAGCAATGAAGATTGCCCGCGCAACCCAAAAGCCAGGGCAAACCAAAGAACAAACCAAACTGATCGCCCAAGGGATCCAACACGGTATAGAGCTTTATAAGAAACAACAAAAAGCCAAATCCCGTGAGCGCGATAAGCTGCGTAAAAAGCAGATTAAAGACAAACAAACAGACACCGATGAAGTGACGACGGCGACAGCCCCGGCACATGACCACGCACCGGCGCGTCAGCAATGGCTGCCTTGGGTCTTGCTGGCTCTGTCTTGGGTTGGCTTTATCGCTTACACCCAGCTATAAACACTCGCGCGAGGCCAATAAGGAGAATTGCACCATGCGCCCAGCTCTATACCGTACACTGGCTCTGTTTGCCGCCACCAGCCTGCTCATTGGCTGTGGCAGCGCCGATCAGGCTGACACGACCGTCAATCGTTACCAAATCAACCACATTTGCGGGGATAGCCCTAACTGTGTTTCGACACAGGATGAACGCGAAGCCCATTACTTATCTCCCTTTGTGCTCACGGCCAAAGGCACGAAAAGCTGGAAACAAATCCAACGCTTAGCGCTGACCCTGCCCGGTGCCGCACTGGCTGACGAACGTCCCGATTATTTCCGTGTGGTGTGTACCAGCATGTTTTTCCGCTTCAAAGACGACTTTGAAGTGATGCAAGTGGGCGATATCTTGGAGGTGCGTTCCGCTTCCCGTGTCGGGTATTCCGATTTTGGCGTGAATCGAGAACGGGCTGAACAGTTTCGTCACCATTTGTTGACTGCCGGTTATGTGCAGAGCGAATAAAAACATTAAAACCAATTGATAATAATTCTCAATGCGATCTATACTTTGTGCATAGAACGAATGAGGATACATCCGTGGACAAAGCTAGCTTTCAACTTTTCTGCTTATTGGGCATCGTTATCATGACCGCATTACAGGTGTTTGATCTTGTTTGGGGATCACACACCATGATGCATTTCCTGCAAGAGTGGGCCGCCATTGATGCCCTGTGGTTAGGCTTAGCAGCCTTGGCCGTGTTTCATCGCAACACGCCAACAGGGCCGGTTTCATCACTCTTCCCTGCACGCCACTCGGTTCACCACATAGCGCACAAATAAAAAAGCCATGTCACATGACATGGCTTTTGCTTTCCGTTCCTGTTCCGACGTCTCTGTCGAACCGCCTCTCTGTACATGCATGGCACTAAACCCATCAATGATGTGTCATCCCGTGCGCTCACCCATTACAGATTTTTATCTTTCCCCAGTGACAGTAACCAAACCGACACCACTGCGACCGCCGCAAACCCACTGAGGATGATCACCGGCATCGCCGCGTAACCCAAGGTATGCCAAAAAATGGATTCAAGTGTACTCATGCCTCTCTCCTCACCTTACTGCCAGCCTTCCACGCCTTTCATATCAGGCAACTTATGGGCAATCCCTTTGTGACAATCCACACAGGTCTTATCGCCGGATGCCAACGCGGTAGAGTGCTGCTTCATACTGCGCGGCCCTTGCTCTGAAAAGTCCATGTACTCGAATTCGTGACAGTTACGGCACTCTTGCGAGTCATTGTTCTTCATACGCTGCCATTCCCGGCTGGCCAGATGTCCTCGGCGCGCCTGAAACTTCTCTTCGGTATCAATGGTGCCCAATGCATGAGCCACCAGCTCTTTCGATGCCTGTACTTTACGTACAATTTTGTCCGTCCAATTATGCGGTACATGACAGTCAGAACAAATCGCTCGTACCCCTGAACGGTTAGAATAGTGCACCGTTTCCTGAATTTCTTTCACGATAGGGGCATGACAGCCCGAACAGAACGCTTCCGTATTGGTCGCTTCCATGCCGGTATTAAACGCGCCCCAGAACAGCAAACCGCCCATGAACCCCATGAATAACACCACA
This sequence comes from Photobacterium aphoticum, assembly GCF_001029435.1. Classification (GTDB taxonomy): domain Bacteria; phylum Pseudomonadota; class Gammaproteobacteria; order Enterobacterales; family Vibrionaceae; genus Photobacterium; species Photobacterium aphoticum. The sequence continues at coordinate 63,895 of NZ_LDOV01000005.1, forward strand.
CCCACCGCCACTTTACTCGGTGACGTTAAGCGGCGCCAAAATGCCTTGATGATCTTCATCTTACCTAGCCTCTCTTAGCTGCTTAGCGACGGTTAGCGCAAGGCATCAACACGTTGGAAATCATTACCCACCAATGGCTTGGCATCCGCTTGTGGTACGTGACACTGCAAACAGAAGTAGCGAGACGGTGACACATCAGACAATACCTGCCCCTGACGCGGTGACTGGTAGTGCGTCACACTGATCTTGGTCGCACCCATGTCTTTGGCGTTTTTCCAGCTATGACACGCCAGACATTTATTGGCATTTTGCGACACTTCGTAGTTACGAATCGTGTGCGGGATCAGCGGCGGCTGATAGACATAATCACTGTCAATGACGCCCTGATCGCGCGGGTAGCGTTTCATCGGATCCGCCGCACGGGTCGTTTCAATCTCGCTGGCACCACGCAGTGATTCCACACCGCCAGTGCCTCCTGGGTTGTGCAATGCTTCTGCACTCTGGACAACACCGGCCATCAACATGCCCAGCGCCATCACCGCAACAATTACTTTTTTCATGTTCTTCTCCGCCTACAGGCAAAATTCAGTCAGCACATGTCCCGCCCCATGCTGTAAGGCCAGCGCGAGACATGCACTTATAAAAGGGATGGCGTCGTTAGACTTTCGTGATCTTAATCGGGCACTTCTTGAAGTCGGTCTGCTTAGACAGCGGATCCGTGGCATCCAGAACCAGCTTGTTGATCAGAATGCGCGCATCAAAGAATGGCACAAATACCAAGCCTTCTGGCGGACGGTTACGGCCACGGGTTTCAACGCGGCAACGTACTTCACCACGACGTGACTGCAACAACACTTCATCGCCACGGCGAACCCCACGCGCTTTGGCGTCAGCGGGATGGATGTAACACACCGCATCCGGTACCGCTTTGAACAATTCAGGCACGCGGCGGGTCATAGTGCCGGTATGCCAGTGCTCCAGCACACGACCGGTACACAGCCACATGTCGTATTCGTTGTCAGGCACTTCCGGCGCCGGTTCAAATGGCGCAAAGATGATGTTTGCTTTACCGTCTTTGTGGCCGTAGAAACGGAATTTCTCACCGGCAGGCACATAAGGATCCGAACCTTCAGCAAAACGCCACTGGGTTTCTTTGCCATTCACCACCGGCCAGCGTAAACCGCGTACCTGATGGTAAGTATCGTACGGTGCCAAGTCATGACCGTGACCACGGCCAAAGCTGGCGTATTCTTCAAACAGGCCTTTCTGTACGTAGAAGCCTTGTGTCTGCGCATCATCATTGAGCGACTGGGCTTCAGACAGCGGGAACTGATCGACCTGACCATTACGGTACAACACGTCATACATGGTCTTGCCACGGTACTGTGGTGCTTTCGCTAGCAGCTCTTCACCCCAGACTTCTTCCACCGTAAAGCGCTTAGAAAACTCCATGATCTGCCACAGATCCGATTTCGCTTCACCGCCGGCCTGTACCTGCTGATACCACACCTGTGTACGACGCTCGGCGTTACCGTAAGCCCCTTCTTTCTCGACCCACATCGCCGTTGGCAAAATCAGGTCCGCCGCTTGTGCCGTCACCGTCGGGTACGGATCCGAACACACGATGAAGTTTTCAGGATTTCGGTAGCCCGGCAAACGCTCTTCATTGATGTTCGGACCGGCCTGCATGTTGTTGTTACACATCACCCAGTACGCATTCATCTTGCCGTCTTTAAGCATGCGATCTTGCAGCACCGCGTGGAAACCCGGCTTCGGTGGAATTGTCCCTTCCGGCAATTTCCAGATTTTCTCCGCAATGGCGCGGTGTTTCGGGTTCGCCACCACCATGTCGGCCGGCAAGCGGTGAGCAAAGGTGCCCACTTCACGGGCGGTACCACAGGCTGAAGGCTGACCCGTCAGCGAGAATGGGCTGTTACCCGGCTGAGAGATTTTGCCGGTCAGCAGGTGAATGTTGTACACCAGGCTATTCATCCACACGCCACGGGTGTGCTGGTTCATGCCCATGGTCCACAGCGACATCACCTTGCGGTTCGGATCTGCATACTGTTTGGCCAGCTCAATCAGTTTGTCTTCTGGCACGCCCGACATCGCCGAGGCTTTCTCAACCGTGTATTCCGCCACTGACGCTTTGTACTCTTCAAAGGTCATTGGGAACATCTTGCCGGAGTTGGCATGCTTGGCTTGCTGCTGCAACGGGTGCTCATCACGCAGGCCGTAACCGATATCCGTTTCCGCACGCTTGAAGTGGGTGTGCTTATTGACAAAATCCCAGTTCACGGCATCGTTTTGGATAATGTAATTAGCGATAAAGTTCGCGATCGCCAGATCGGTTTGCGGTTCAAACACCATGCCGTTATCCGCCAGCTCAAACGAGCGGTGGGTGTAGGTCGACAACACGTTCACTTTCACATGCGGATGACTCAGGCGGCGATCCGTAATGCGGGTCCACAATACCGGGTGCATTTCTGCCATGTTCGAGCCCCACAGCACGAAAGAATCCGCGTGCTCGAAATCGTCATAACACCCCATTGGCTCATCGATACCAAAGGTGCGCATAAAGCCCACAACGGCTGATGCCATACAGTGGCGCGCGTTCGGATCGATATTGTTCGAACGGAAGCCTGCCTTCATCATTTTTGAGGCGGCATAACCTTCCATCACCGTCCACTGACCCGAGCCGAACATACCGACACCGGACGGACCGTGTTTTTTCAGTGCTGCTTTCCATTTCTCCGCCATCACATCAAAGGCTTGATCCCACGTGATCGGCTGAAAATCACCGTCTTTGTGGAACTTGCCGTCTTTCATACGCAACATCGGCGTTTGCAGACGGTCTTTGCCATACATGATTTTTGACAGGAAGTAGCCTTTAATACAGTTCAGACCACGGTTCACCGGCGCTTCCGGATCCCCTTGTGTTGCGACGACGCGGCCATTTTGCGTGCCCACCAGCACCGAGCAACCCGTACCACAAAAACGACAAGGCGCTTTGTCCCACTTAATTTTGGTTTCATCGGCACTCACAATTAAGTTCGTGGCGGATGCCGGCAGCGAAATACCGGCTACGGCGGCGGCTGAAACGGCGGCATTTGCTTTCACAAATGCACGTCTGGTCATTTTCATGAATCATCCTCAGATTGCGCGTCAATGTGTTCAATTTGGTGGAACACTAAAAACGTGGTCAGAACGTGTTCTAAGTTATTAATCTTGTCGATCGTGTCGGTGACATAGCCTTGAGATTCAGTCTCAAGCACCACCACCACTTTGCCTTCTTCGCTGTCACCGTAGATTTCCGCATTCGGCAGGGCGGCAATCTGCGCTTTCACCGGCTCTAAATAGGCCGGCTTCACATGAACAACCAAGCTGGAAATATGGACTTCTTGAGGAAACGCCATCGCTACTCTCCTTCTTTATCTGTTGTCACCAGGGAAATGGCCGAAGCCGGGCATACTGCAATACAAGCACCGCAGCCGGTGCAGGCATCCGTCTCTATCGCCGGAGTCGCTACCCCACCGATTTGTAACGTGAAACGAATCGCTTGGGTCTCACACATATCACCGCAACTGCGGCACTCGATCTTCTTGTTCGCCAAGCAGTCATCACTGATCACCGCATGGAGTTGCCACGGGTCTTCCTGCTGCGGGCGAAACAAGGACTCAGGACACGCCAACGCGCAGCGGTAGCAAAACGTACATTCGCCCCGTTGAAAGTCGACGATAGGGAAACCCCCGTCCCCTTTGGTGATGATCTGAGTTTCACATTGCGAGACACACTGGTTACAGCGGGTGCAGTGATCGGTGAAGGTCTGTTCATCCACCACCCAAGGCAGACGCGGCAGATCCGGTTGCTGACGCCGCATCAACAGGCGACGGCGAGAACGATCAAACATCGACACATCCTTTGTAAAAAGTTATGAACAAGATGACCGTGATGGCAGCCTCGCAAAACAAGACAACTGGCGTCACACGACAAACACCCCATAGCGACAACTCATATTTTTTCATAAATCGTCATTTTTCTATGCGATAGTGTAAATCCAGTAATATTTGCTTAAATACCCAGTAAGGGTTATTTGGGGGACAAGATTGTTTTGGATCAATAAATAAAATTGATACTCTTCACACTATATGCACGTTACCGCCTGAATGCGGCTAGCCATCACACGTAACACGTCACCGCTTCTGTGTTCCTTGTCCTCTTTTCACTATAGTTGAGACACACAATAGGCGTTCGGTGGCACATCACGCCGATCCCTCACCGAGGGCATCACGCGCCTGACACGATTTAGAAAGGGAATGCCTTGCACACTCAACCGCTTAAGCCCGTCACCACCACCATTGCCCGCGCCATGCTGGCCATTGTGTTGCTGTCGGTGGTGACCACCAGTTTTGCCCTGCTGACCTTGGCATCCAGCCTCAATGATGCCGAAGCCATCAACGTCTCCGGCTCTCTGCGCATGCAAAGCTACCGACTGGCCTATGACATTCAAACTCAGTCACCGCAACTCAACGAGCATTTGGAACACTTTGAGCAATCCCTCTTTTCTCCGTCGATGGCTGCGTTAGAGCACTGGACGGTCCCCCGAAGCATTCAGCAGCATTACGATCACCTGATCGTCCGCTGGCACGACTTATATCCGCTGTTACAAAACGGCCACGAAGCGCAGTTCCTGACGGATGTGGCACGCTTTGTCGATCGCATCGATCAGTTTGTTTACGCGTTACAGGAATTTTCTATTGTGAAGCTGCAACTGCTGGCGATTGTCGGCGGTGTCGGACTGAGTTTGATCCTGCTGATCACCCTGTTCATCATTCACTTTACGCAGCGAAAAATTGTCAACCCGCTCAATCAGTTGGTACATGCCAGCGAACAGGTACAAAACGGCCAGTTTGATCTTGTCCTGCCGGTCAAAAGTGACAATGAACTGGGGATCCTCACCGGTGCGTTTTCGACCATGGCCAGTGAACTGGGCAAGCTCTATCGCAATTTGGAAAAGCAGGTGGATGTGAAAACCCGCCGTTTACGACAGGCCAATGACTCGTTGCAGGTGCTGTATGATTGCTCGCAAGAGCTCAAGGCCAGCCGCCTGAGCGCACAAAATTTCCATGCCATGCTCAATACCATGAACACGATTGAAGGGATCACCGCCACTCAACTGATCATAGAAGAGCCAAGCGGGGCCAATACCGAACTGATGGCGGGTGAGCCAACCGAGGCCATCTGGCACTACCAAGATTTGGAGATTGACGGCAAAATACAGGGACGCCTGGGCTGGCAATACACCCTACCGTGCCCGGATCACAGCCTGATTGAGAACATCAGCCGTACCTTGGCACGCGGCATTTATTACAACCGCGCCCAGAAGCAGGCCGAACAATTACTGTTGATGGAAGAGCGCGCCACCATTGCCCGCGAGCTGCATGATTCGCTGGCACAATCCTTGTCATACCTGAAAATTCAGGTCACGTTGCTCAAACGCCAGGTAGATGACACCGCGCCGGCCACCAGCATTATTCGTGATATTGATGAGGGGTTATCGGGCGCTTATACCCAGCTGCGCGAGCTGCTCAGTACCTTCCGCCTGACCATTAAAGAGACCCATTTCGGGGAAGCGTTACGGGCGATGCTCAGCCCATTGGAAGCCCAGAGCAGTGCGTTGATCACCATCGACAACCAACTTTCTTCGCTCCATTTAGAGGCGCACCACCAAGTGCACCTGCTGCAATTGATCCGCGAAGCGGTATTGAACGCCATAAAACATGCCAGCGCCACGGCCATTACCGTGCGCTGCCAGCAACACGACGAGACAGTGACCATCAGTATTCAGGATGATGGATTGGGCTTTGATCCCAATGATGACAAGCTCAACCACTATGGTCTCGCCATCATGACCGAGCGTGCCTCTCGCTTGCACGGTACACTGACTATAAACACGGCCAAAGGGGAAGGCTGCACCGTCACCCTTCACTTTACGCCCCAGCCGCAAGGATACCGATAATGACCTGCTGGAAAATAATGATTGTTGACGATCACCCGCTTATGCGCCGTGGGATCAGCCAACTGTTAAGCTTTGAAGGCGACTTTACGATTGTAGGGGAAGCCAGCAATGGCGCCGATGCCGTACAAATGGCCCTCGATACCGAGCCGGATTTGATCCTGCTGGATTTAAACATGAAGGGCATGTCTGGGCTGGACACCCTCAATGCCATGCGTTTGGAAGGCATTCAGTCCTGCATTGTGGTGCTGACCGTCTCTGACAGCCGTGCCGATGTGCATGCGCTGATCAACGCGGGCGCGGATGGCTACCTGCTTAAAGATACCGAGCCGGATCAACTGATCGCCCTGCTCAAGCAAGCCTTATGTGGCGGTCAGGCCTACAGTGACTTGGTACGTGAATATCTGACAGATAACCAGGCACAAGATTCACTGTTAGATACTCTGACCGAGCGGGAAATGCAGATCTTAAAAGAAGTGGCACGCGGCCATCGCAACAAGCAAATTGCCGACACTCTGTTTATTTCAGAAGCCACGGTCAAAGTGCACATGAAGAGTTTATTGAAAAAGCTACAAGTGAAATCGCGCACTGCCGCCACGGTGTTATATCTGGAAAGTCAGGGGCGCTAGAACCTCGAACGAGAGTACCGCTTGTTACCTATAAAAAAACCGCATTTCTGCGGTTTTTTTATCAGCAAGAGACCGATGAGATGATATCCCTTTCTCGCGACTCGACCCAGTGAACGTCAAATGGCCCCCAGTCACTTAACTGGTAGTAACCATCATTATGACGTTTACCGTCTTGAATGAACGCCAACTCAATACCGAAACCAGGTAGGGCTTTCAGTACATCCTGAATGGTACGACGTGGCCAACCCGTAATTTCAATCAACTTTGGCACGTTTGGACGTTCAAGTTGTTCGACTAACAACGCTAAATACAGACGACGAGCAAAAACCGGATTCAATTCCATTGAGACCTCCATAATTTGAGGATTTCATTATTCCGTCTTATAAAAATCGGTTGTTGCGTTTGATCAAATTGAGGCACGATTTCGACTCGCCTCACCGCCCAGTTGAGTGACCCTGCTCACAAAACTTTTCACAACTCACGTGAAAGCAATAAAAATAACAACTAATCAACAACTTGGGTGTCAGTACTGTCTCTTTTGTGGCGAAAATTTCGTGCTGACTTCGGCCTTCGCCGCAAACTCACCACTTCCCCTGTACCGTTGCGCCTGTTGATGATTCCCGCTATAAAGAGAGACCAAGTTCACAACATAAGTCAGCCTAATAACAATGAGTACGATTGCTTACGGTATCAAGAACTGCGATACCATCAAAAAAATGAAGAAATGGCTTGAAGCCGAGCAGATTGCTTACCAATTTCACGACTACCGCACGGATGGCCTGGATCGTGACATGCTGGAACAATTTGAAGCGGCATTGGGTTGGGAAGCGATGCTCAACAAACGCGGTACCACCTTCCGCCAGCTGACCGATGAACAAAAAGCCGGTCTGGATAAAGACAGCGCGATGAACCTGATGCTGGAATACCCGGCGATGATCAAGCGCCCGCTGCTGGTTCACAACAATCAGTACCACCTTGGCTTTAAGCCAGATCAGTACCACGCTATTTTTAACGACAAGTAATGAAGGATACAAGGATGTCAGACAGCCCCGTTATCGCGCTGGCGAAAGACTTTATCAGCCGCCCTTCGGTGACCCCAGAAGATGCCGGCTGCCAAGACGTGATGATCGCGCGTCTCGAGCAACTCGGTTTTACCATCGAGACCATGGTGTTTGAAGATACCACTAACCTGTGGGCCCGTCGCGGCACTGAAGCACCACTGTTTGTGTTTGCCGGTCACACCGATGTAGTACCTGCCGGTAACCTGAATCACTGGCACACCGCCCCGTTTGAACCGACCATCATCGACGGCTACTTACACGGCCGTGGCGCCGCTGACATGAAAGGCTCACTGGCCTGTATGATTGTCGCCATTGAGCGTTTTCTGGCTGAACATCCGGATCACAACGGCTCTATCGCCCTGCTGATCACCTCAGATGAAGAAGGCCCGTTCATTAACGGGACCACCCGTGTGATTGACACCCTAGAAGCACGTAACGAGAAAATCGATATGTGCATTGTGGGTGAGCCGTCCAGCACCCATCACGTAGGGGATGTGGTGAAAAATGGCCGTCGCGGCTCCATCACCGGTGATGTGATCGTCAAAGGCGTACAAGGCCACGTGGCTTACCCACATTTAGCCGATAACCCGGTACACCGCGCGATGCCGGCACTGGCCGAACTGGCTGCAACCACGTGGGATAACGGTAACGACTACTTCCCGCCAACGAGCTTCCAAATCGCTAACGTGGCGGCTGGCACCGGGGCGTCGAACGTGATCCCGGGCGAGTTCCATGTGCAGTTTAACTTCCGCTTCAGCACCGAGCTGACCGTCGAAGACATCAAACGCAAAGTGCATTCGGTACTGGATGCCCACGGCCTTGATTACGATCTTCAGTGGACTTTCAGTGGTCACCCGTTCCTAACTGATAAAGGTACCCTGCTGGAAGCCGTGGTCAGTGCTATTGAAGAAGTGAACCATCAGGCACCGGAATTGCTCACTACCGGTGGTACCTCAGACGGCCGCTTCATTGCCCGCACTGGCGCGCAAGTTGTGGAACTAGGCCCGGTGAATGCCACTATCCATAAAGTGAATGAGTGCGTGAAAGTGGCTGATCTTGAGAAGCTGACTGACATGTACCAGAAAGTGTTGGAAAAAGCCCTTTGACCCTTCAACATCCACAACACGCTCGGCCACATACGGCCGAGCAACTTACCGGCCAAGACACCAGCCATTTAGTGGTCATTAACCCGACCAATAATCAAATGGTGCATGCCGACATGGCGCCGGCCATGCTTGCCTTACAAGCCGCTGCGCTTGAAACCGGTTTTGATATGCGACTGGCCAGCGCTTTTCGCCCGTTTGATCGCCAACTGTGGATTTGGAATAACAAATTCACCGGCCAGCGCCCGATTTTAGACAACCACAGCCAACCGCTGGATCCGGATACCCTGACCGACCTGGAAAAGATCCATGCAATTTTACGTTGGTCTGCCCTGCCGGGTGGCAGTCGCCATCATTGGGGCACCGATGTCGATGTTTACGCCGCCAACTGCCTGCCTGAAGGCACATCACTGCAATTAGAGCCGTGGGAATATGAAGCCGGCGGCCACCAGCATGCCTTTGCCCAATGGCTACACCGCACCATGCCTGAATTTGGCTTTTACTTGCCATATGCCGAAGAGCGACAAGGGGTTGCCTGCGAGCCCTGGCACATCAGCTACTACCCGATCAGCCAGCACCTGTTGCAACAACTGACACCAGACATGCTCAAACGCACATTGCAAGCCACTGACATTGCAGGAAAGTCGCAGATACTGGCAAATCTTGATACCCTTTATACACGGTACATTGCAAATGTCGGTGAGGTATAAATGGAATGGTTATTCAACCCTTGGGTGATCAGCATCATCGTGGTCGCGGTGGTCGTCAGTAATATCGCCGCCTTGAAATACACCGCACACATGAAGTTTGGCCAACGCGATAGCGTAAAAGGCACTCACGCCAAGAACAAACGCGAGCAAGATCTGGATGATCTGATCAGCAAGCAAGCCGAAAACGATCGCGCCATGAAGCGTGATAAGAAGCCGTAAAGGGTTTTAGGGGCGGTTAACAGCAAAGATAGAGCAGGAACGAGTCTCAAGGGACGGGTCTCGCTTCGCTCCGAGTAAGGGCAAAGTCAAAAACAGATAAAAGGTCCTGTGGTCCTGTGGTCCTGTGGTCCTGTGGTCCTGTGGTCCTGTGGTCCTGTGGTCCTGTGGTCCTGTGGTCCTGTGGTCCTGTGGTCCTGTGGTCCTGTGGGGCTGTGGTGCGGGGGGGC
>NZ_LDOV01000006.1 GCF_001029435.1 Photobacterium aphoticum
GCCTTAACTGATCGGCATTAACGCAATAGCATCCCTTTAATTTCATGTGGTTAATCAGAAAAAGCCTGATTATTTACAAGGCACTTCGTCCCAGAACCAGTTGCTGGCTGTTGGTGATTCCCAAACGCCAGGGTTGTTCTTCGCAACAAAGCACTTGCCGCCGTTGGTGACCATATCACCGTTGCTCACTTTAGTCTGGCCAGCAACCCACTCAGTCACACCTGCTGGTGGCTCTGGATTAACAGGTGGATCGACTGGTGGCTCCGGGTCAACCGGTGGATCGATTGGCGGTTCAGGGTCTACTGGCGGATCAACTGGTGGCTCAGGATCAACAGGTGGATCGATTGGTGGTGTTGTACCACCGATTTGCTTCCATGGACCGCCGTTAGCTGGGTCATCACCCTGTGTCCACCACTTCGCTTCAAAGTTTCCACCTTTGTGGCTGACTTTATCACCGCCGGTGTACACTTTTGTCGCTTCCCATGCAGGGAAATCGCCTGGTTCTGGATCAGGATCCGGGTTTGGACCTGGGCCAGGGCCCGGACCTGGATCGATTGGACCGTCGATGACGCGTACTTCAGGCCAGCTGATCTGTGCGTCATACACGTCGGTCACACACTTCTCGTAGTCGCCTTTGACGAGCGCAGAGTAAGCAGTTTGGTAGCCAACTAGCTTACACTCGAACGATACGCCGCCAGGACGATCAGAGTGATATTTGTAGTCCGCTTCCCAGTTGGTGTAAAGCACGTCTGTTGCGCCGTTCAGGTTCAAGCTACCGTATGGCAGCTGCTGCCAACAGGTATCCACTTCATCCGCTTCCACAGGGATTTGGTAGTGGTTCTGTAGACCTTGCCAGTAACGGATACGGTTAACAGGCTGACCTTTGTCTTTGTTCTGCTCACCACATTCGATACCACCGTTGATCACGTTGATGGTGGTACCAAAGCCGTAACCAATGCCAGCATCTTTTTCACGCTGAGACGGTACCCAAGTACGGTCGATAACGTGCAGCATCGCTGGTTTTGGTGCCTGTGGCGTCAGGAAGAACCAAATCGCAGAAGCAAGGTTTAACCAAGAATCCGCAACCAGCGCAGGATTGTTCAGTAGAACCGTCGCATCACCAGCGTACATGGCTTCAGAGAACGCGCCGTAGTTAAAGTGGTAAGAAAGCTGTTTCGCACCACGGCCGAAGTAACCCTGACCATCCGCACAAGGCCACTTACGGTTTTGCCAGTCGTTACCACCACAACCTGTGGTGTAACCTGGTTGACCTTCAGACCAGCCCATTTCACGTACGTGAACCAACGCCTGCTGCCACTCTTCTAGGCCTTCAGGGTTATCCCACGTGTTATCGATAGCAATGTGGCCACCGGTTTCCTGTGCAAAGTGTGCAAACGCAGTAATGATAGATTTCTTACAGATTGCATCAGCATCACGGCCGTCAGTGTATTCACCACAGAATGCAGGGAATTTACCGATAGCACGCAGGAAACGGGTATAGGTGTATTCAGGCGCTGCCATGCCAGTCAGGAAATCCCACTCAGTTTCAGGGAAAACACGCTCAGCACGAATAACGTTCGATGGGTTAGACGCTAAACCAGGCTGGATCGCTTCTACCTTAGCATTGTCTAGGGTTTCCAATGCTTTTGCCCAAACGGCGTACATTGGATCATTGGTTTTGGCTTTTTCAGCCGCTTCAATGTCAGCGCGCGGAATCACATAACCGCCCGGGTTCTCCGGGTCAGGTTGAATGTCCATCGCGAAGCTGCTGGTTGCGAGCGTACAGCCCACAAGAACAGCTAAGTGCTTCATCTTCAACATGTAAATATTCCTTTAAAAAAGTGCATGTCGTATTTGTGCTATGTCCATGGTCGAGTTATCAACCTTTGTGACAACGAACAAGTGGCTGTTTGCTTGCCCGTCATGCAGATGGTCAGTGATGACAAAAAAGCATGTCAGGCGTGAACAGTACCTGGTATTAAGCACACAGGTCCGAATCCATTTGTCACAGCACGGGTGGTACGTAACCATCCCAATATATAACAAGGCTTAATTTGTGGAGTGATGATGGATATTAAATTTAACGGCTGAATTTTAGATTAAAGCCGGATGTTAATTCTGTGTATTTGTGTGATCTTACTTCATTGTTGGCGTTTTAATCTAAAAACAAGCAAGGGCAAAAAGACCAGATTGCGTACGGTTTTTTTGCGGCAAAATGTATAAGTGCGACCGACTTCTTTTTGTTGTTGTTCAGTGCAAACAGAGAAAATGAAAATTTGAAAAGCGATTCACAAGGCCATGCCCTTTGCAAAATCCAGTAGAAAAACGGGCCTAAATCGGAGTGTTAACGGGGTCACAATTAGGCCGGATAAGAACTGTGACGTCGCGCAATCTAATCCAGACAGCGAGGTTGGAAGCATGGTGAAGGGACGGTGCAACGCGCGTTATTTACATCGTTATTACAGTCATCCTTGCGAGTGAACGTGGAGAAATACCGATGAAAGCGGAAGGCAGTTTTATCTAAATCAGCAGCTTCATTATGATGCTAAAGCATGCCCTAGTTATAAACGAGAGAGTAAGCGATTAAGAGAATAAGTGAGTAAGAAAGTGAGAGTGTGGGTGAGCCGTACACATAAACAACAGGCTCACACGAGGTGAGCCTGTTGGAGAAATGATGCTGGTGTTGCCGCTTACATTAGATGAAAGCCAGTAGCGGAGAGATACACAGCAGAATACCGGTTGCGATAATCATGTTCGTCGCCATGCCTTTGTACTGGTGTAGCTCAGGCACTTTGTGCACCAGGTACGCAGGGATCAAACAGCCCACCATACCAAACACAGGGCTACAAATTGAGGTGAATGACAGGATAGGTGCATTCAGTGCAATCGCAGACCAAGCCAGCAGGATGATGAAGACCACTACGCCTTTGCTCACTAAATCTTCATTGATGTCTTCTGCTTTGTACTTACGCAGCAGCAGGTTCATCGCCAGACCTTTACACGCTTCGCGGAATGCCAGGAACACGCCGAAGAATGATGTCACCACCGCGAAGATGTTGATCACGATACCCGTGATGGTTGCCCAGCTGCCTGAGTAGTAGTGTGCAATGATAGCCAGTGCAGACACGTTACGGTTCATCGCATCTACCGCTTGCTCTTGGCTGATCGCAAAGGTGAAAGACACCGCGAAGAAGAACACCACCACAAACAGAATAGAGAAGGCAATCTTCATTGCACGGTTGGCTTTGTAGCGTGCTACTTCAATCGATTTCTCGTGTGAGCGGTAAGAAATCACCATTGGGCTCAGAGACTGAATGAACAGAATCGAAGTCAGGGTAAATGGCAGCGTGATGATGGCATCTTTCAGCATTGGCAGGAAGCTACCAACCTCCGGAATGTTTGCCATGTCCCAGCGGCCCACAAGCAGCAAGCCCATCACGGCAACCAGTGACAATACGGTCACGGCCATGAAGCCAGACAGTTTGAACAGCAGTTTTTCACCTTTGCTGCCAATGAAAGACAGCACACAGATCAGCGCCAGACCGTAGAAAATGTTTTCATTTAAATGGCCTTCTGTCACACCGAAAGAGTGCAGGTAAGAAGAACTGTCGTTAGTGACGGCCAGCGAGTAAACCAGTACCCAAATCACCAGCATAATGAAGTACAGCACACCCAGTGCCACACCCCAGTTTTTACCTAAGTAACCGGAAATGATAGCCGGGTAGTCTTTACATTCTTTAGATTCTGCCAGCGTGTTAATGAATAGCTTTTGGAACAGGTACATGGCCGGGTAACCAATGATAGAGGACAGCAGGAAGACCCACAGACCCATCATACCCACCTGCACTGGAAGGAATACGATACCGGCACCGATGGCCATACCAATACTCATCACGATCCAGCCAACATCCACATTGTCGAACTTAATTGCTTTTTTCCATTCCGCTTCAGACATGCCGGCTTTGACATGAGGAGGGATATTTTTAGGTGAGCCATTGATGGCGTCTGTATGCATGCTCATAGCTGCTCCATGTAGGGTAATATTCCCCAATGTGCCTTGTTGGTAGTACGACAAAGTAATTGGGGATGTTTTATCATTATTTTGTTCGAAGGAATATTAATGCGATTAAGAAGGGAAAAGCTTTCTAAGTTTGCTGTCATTAAGGGAATAATGAGGAACTTTTTGCTTAATTTTGGGGAATGCAGAAATGAAATTCTCCACCTTGATTCTTGTCATTTTAAAAAAATAAACCTAAGATCTGGCTCAAAGTTAGGATAAAAATTCAGTGATTTGGGTAAATGACAATGATCACACAATAGTAAAAACGCCGGTTTTGTGCGCTAACCGACAGACAGCTCAATAAAATTGACATAGGCAGTTTCTTGCTTTTAGTGGCCGCGATGCTCCCCGAGTGTGATCCCGTTAAACTTTTCCCGTTTTGGTGTGATATCTCTCGCTATTTTGCCGCTGTATTTGTGTGTTTTTCATTGATAATGGTGAGCAAGTTTTGTGCTTGGCTGCGTTAGGTAGCGAGCCGTTATTCAGAGAAAACAGCCGCTTGTGCGGTGAATCAGTAGGACGATGCAACAGTGAGAACGGAAAAAGAAAAAATGCTCGCCGGTGAGCTGTATGAAACATGGGATGCCGAGCTAACCAATGACCGTCAGCAAGCCAAGAAATTGTGTTTTGCGCTTAATCAGACATGCCCGACGGAAAAGCCCGCGCGACAGGTCATTTTAAATCAATTGCTGCGACAGGAAACAGACGCCTGGGTAGAGTCGCCATTTAACTGTGACTTTGGCTATAACATCACGGTAGGCAAGGCTTCTATGCCAATCATGGCTGTACGATTCTCGATTGCGCACCTGTGACGTTTGGAGATAACTGTTTGCTGGCGCCCAGTGTGGTGATTGCGACGCCTGGCCACCCGTTAGATCCGATTGAACGCGCATCCGGCATGGAATTCGCTAAACCGATCACGATTGGTCACAACGTTTGGTTGGGCGCTAATGTAACCGTGTGTCCGGGCGTGACTATCGGTGACAATGTGGTCGTGGGCGCCGGTAGCGTAGTCGTGAAAGATCTGCCCGCCAATACCGTGTGCGTGGGCTCGCCAGCCGCGCCTATTCGTACCATTGCGTTTGATGAAGACAAAGAATCGCTGTCTTCTTGCTTGTAAAGGGTGACTGTCGGCGTTACTGCGGCTGTTCAGTGCGAGGATAAAAGCGCTGGCGATATTGCTCTGGGGTACAGGCTGCGTGACGTTTAAACAATGAAATAAACGGCGAAGCCTGATGGTAGCCCAAGGTCAGCGCAATCTCTTTTACCGACAGCCCTTTGCGCAGCAGATGCAAGGAGTAAAGGAACTTGCGACGCTGACGCCATTCGGTAAAGCTCATTCCCAGTTTATCCTGACAATGGCGGGCGAGGGTGCGCTCTGTGGTGTGCAACTCATCCGCCCATTCTTTTAATGATTTCTCGTTGGTCGGCTGGTGCTCCAGCGTGTGCAAAATGGGCTGTAACAGCTTGTCGTTGCTGGATGGCAAGAACTGCTCATGCTCTTTGGCTTGATAGACCTGATCCAGCAACACCTTCGCTAAGCGCTTATCTTGTTCCGTGTCGGGGACTGAAATACAGCGCGCTTTAAAGTCATTAATGATGGCTTCCATAATCGGGCTCACTTCCAGCAGGCACGTGTAATCGGGCAAGGGCTTAGCCAATTCATCAATAATATTCATCGAGCAATAATTCAGACTGCGTCGAATATAGCTTTCATGACGCACGCCTGCGGGCACCCACACGGCATACTGTGAAGGGGACAGAAATCGCTTATCTTCTGCTTTTAGCTCTAAGATCCCACCATTAATCACCTGTAATTGCCCCCACGGATGACTGTGGTTGGGCGTGGTGGTATTGGGCAAAAACACCTCGTGACCAAAGAAGATGTCACAGGGTGGATTATCATTATCAAACAGCGGTTGGTAGATCTTGTTCATCGCAGCGTGTCCATCACAGCGGTTGTCGCATATCAGCCAGTACGTTAATCGCCCGATGAGCGGATAGCAAGGGATAGCGACAAACGATATGTTGTTATTTCATACAAAACCGCACAATTTGGGATTTATTCTGGCGACTTGGTGGATCTCTCGCCAAATGTATGGGAACGTTACCTTTATTAGTGAGCAATGTAGAAATGATGTAGCTAAATTTTGCTGTGTGATGCCGATGGTATAAACGTTGTTATCGCTGGCAATAGTAAGCAAAACAGAAAGCCAGACAAAAGAACGAAAAAGGGAGCGGTTGTGGAAGAGGTGAAGCTCGTTATCAATTTTCTGATGACGCACAAAGTCGTATTGAGCGCATTGTTGATTGTGTTGGTGTTAATGCTAAGACGGGTGGCACTGTCACGGATCCGGGGGGATGTCGCGTTTATCTCGGAGCATCAACGTAAATGGATGTCACGTACCAAGAACGGCACCTTTGCGATCATTGTGATCACCCTGTTCATTCTTTGGCAATCTGAAATCAGTGAATTTGCCTTATCGTTAACGGCCATTGCGGTGGCGATTGTGGTGGCCTCGAAAGAAATCATTTTGTGTTTTACCGGTTCTATTCAGCGTGCCAGTGCCCGTTCGTTCCGTATTGGTGATTGGATTGAGGTCGGGAAGGTCTGTGGTGAGGTGATCGAGCACAACATGATGGCAACGGTGATCCAAGAAATCGATTTACACCACGGCCAGTACCATTTCACCGGCAAAACGGTCACCTTGCCAAACAGCATGTTTTTTACGTATCCGGTGAAAAATCTCAATTTCATGAAGCGCTATGTTTATCATAGCTTTTCTATTACGGTGCGTGACTTTGTGAACTTGTTCCTGATTGTGCCGGAGATGATTGAACAAATTGAAGGACACTGTGAAGAGTTCATTGACGTTGCCCGTCGTTATAACAGTGTGATTGAGAAACACGCCGGGGTGGATTTGCCAGGCTCTGAGCCACATGTGCATATTTCAACCACACCGACCGGCGAGCAATTGGTGCATGTCATGCTGTTTTGCCCTACCGAAATGGCGACCCATTTAGAGCAGCGTATTCGCGAAGATTTCATGCAGATTTACCATGAAACCTTCACCGACAATAAGCTCGACACCAGTATGCCGGCAGTGCCTTATATGTAGAGCCCCATCGAGAGCGTGTTCTTTTGTGTTCCATTGTCCTTTCAAGTGCTAGAGCGGTGGTTACACCACAAATTGGTCGATAGCCGCTTGTAGTCGCTCAAAGAACACGCCGGCATGAAAACCATCGCAAGTCGCGTGATGGAATTGCACACTCACGGGCAGTTGAAGCTGCCCGTTTATCTCCTGATATTTTCCTACCGTCACAAACGGGATCATGTAGTTTCCGTCCCCATACACGTTATAGCTGATGCTGGTAAACGCGACCCAAGGCAAGGTAGTAATAGCAAAAATATTGGCAGGCAATGGCGCTTGCGGATAGAGCGTTGTCGCGGTGACATATTGCGCCGTGTCCTGCTGCATGCGTGCGGTAAAGGCTGCAGGATCTGGTGTGTACGGCGTCACCACATGGGTAAAGCGTTCTGCTTCTTGGGTGGGTATTGTATAGAGCGGGTGTAAGATATCCCAATAGCCAAGCACACCATCGGCATTCACTTCGGTACGAAAATTGGGGTGACTATTGATGACCTGACTGATGCAATAGGTCATGAGGGCTGAAAACGGTATTCCATGCTGCTGACTGTAGCGCTTTAGCGTTGTCACTGTGATGTTTGCAGTAATATCAAAGGTACATTTTCGTGTGGTTGAAAACAGCTCAAAGACGTCTTTCCTCGGCCACGAATCATAATCAATCGGAATAAAAACAGGTGCTTGCATTTTTTGCATCATACTCATGGGAACGGAAATAACGCCCGATAATACGGGCATAGAAAAATGGTGCTGTAGTGTGGTTCACACATTTCGATGATCGGTCTTATTATTGAAAGAACGATTGATAGGTGACTCATTGGAAGGTGCATGTATGGCGTATTATTCCATTATTAGTGTGACACCCACGTCTCATGATTGGATGGCCGATTATGTTGAAAATGCAAACAAAGCCGTTGCGAAATACGGTGGCCGGTATTTGGCGAGAACGTCGAGTGTTGAACGATTGGAAGGCGAGGGCGAAAATGCGGCTGTGCAGGTGATCATCGAATGGCCATCTAAAGACGCGGCTCTGGATTTCATGGCCGATCCGGATTATTCGCCGTATCTGCAAGCCAGAACAGCCGGTTCAGACAGCCATCATTTCTTAGTGGAAGGGAAGGACGACAATGAGACGTAGCCTTGTGATTGAATAGAAGAGCAGAATAAATGCACGCTTCCTGATGGTTCATTTCAGCGAAAACCTTGGCGCTCCGGTATATTAGGGCAAGAATGAATGAGGCTCAGAAGTGGGAAACTTTGCTGACCACGCCCCCTTAGTGCTATTCTTCGTGCCAGTTTTAGTGTGATGTCTGGAAGTAAAATGAATTTTAACCGTATTGTCTGTTTTGACCTCGAAATGTGCTGCTGGAACGACGGGCGCGAGCCGAGAACAGGGGAGATTATTGAGATTGGCGTCGCTGAGCTTGATTTAACCAACGGTGAAATTGTCCGACGAGCACAACATTTTGTGAAGCCTGAACACGATGACGTGTCGCCATTTTGTACCGAGCTGACGGGCATTAAGCCAGAAGTGATCGAGAAAAACGGTAAGCCGCTGGAAGTGATCCTTAAATCGATTGAGCAGAAGTTCGGTGGTCGCCATAAGATTTATGCAGCATGGGGCCGTGATGATCTGATCTTGCGCAAAGAGTGCAAAGCGAAGGGGCTGAAAGTACCGTTTAACGAATACCTGAACCTTGCAACGCTGTTCCGTTTACAGCGCCATGTGCCCAACCGTCGTTGTGGTCAACGTGCCGCGATGGAGATTGCAGGGGTGGAATGGGAAGGTCGTCAGCACTCTGGTTATGACGATGCCTATAACTTAGCCCGCCTTGCTAAGACAATGTTCATTCCTGAATAAGCTTTCTAGCATCATATCAATGCGTTGATTTTCTTGCCTTCGTTTATGACGACAGAAGGCAAGTCCCATTCCTTTTTGCTTTTCCTTCCTTCTTTCGTTTCCCCTATCTTTTGCTTCATATTTATCTCGTATCTCGTATCTCGTATCTATTCTTCGATCTTGCCGTATTTTTATCCCATTGTGTTTCATCACTCATGCCGCTGAGAGGGCTGCAGAGAGGGGCGCAAACATAGCTGCAAAGTGGGCTGCAAAAATGTTTCAAAGTGTTACTTAATTATGGAAGGTATGTAGACATAACCATCCTTCGCTAATTGACATACCGCTGATGGGTTTTAGTATGGCGCGCATAAAAATATTATTATGCAGTTGGTTGGTTATGGATTTCACAACATGTCGTATCCCGGTTCGATGTCGGGATAACAAGGATGAGTTTCCTTGTGAGGAAAAGTTAAATGAGTTTCGCAATAAAGCTGAATTAAAACGCTGGTGGAATGTCCCGTTTATTGATGAGCTTTGTTACGAAGAAACCGGTGCGATTGGGGTGTACGTACTGGACAGTTTTTCGTGGGATGGGCCGCGTCAAATCTCCACGCATGAGTCGTTTGATGAAGCGGTGAATGCGGTTAATTTCTATATTACCCATTCTCAGTTATGGCGCCGGATTGATGAGCCATATTGCCCGTTAGCCAAAGTGGATCACCTGATTGACCACTATGCCAGTTTAACCGGATGTAAGAAGCCAAGTCCGAACGAGGTGTTTGAAAACCTGTTTTATTGGCTGCCTGCCGCAGAGGTCACTGGTGAAGGTGCATCGACGTAGTGGTTATGCGAGATGAAACCCGTGGTGAATAAACAATCGTTTTCCTGTGAGCTGTATCACTCTTTCTTATTGGGAATGAATCAAGCGAAAAACATCGTCATAAAAATTAAATTGTTAATAATCAATGGATTGAGCCTTATTTTGGCAGTGTAAATACTCATGGGATGGGTGAAACAGGATAAATCGACGCGATGGGTGTCCGACTATAGTGCCTAAATGTCTTTTTAGAGATATTTATTTCTAAACTGACGTGTGACAATACGGTTTCGATGAGTGATTCATCACACGTATTTATTTTTAAGGCACCCCATGTTTTATTTATTTCCTCTACTGACCGTGATCATCTGGTCAGGGAATGCCATCGTCAATAAGTTATCGGTGAGCGTGATTGATCCAGGCGCGATCTCCTTTTATCGCTGGTTTTTCGCGATGGTGGTATTAACCCCGTTTGTGTTGCCTTCAGTGTGGCGTAATCGCGATATCATCAAGCCCTATCTGAGTAAGCTCGCGTTTCTGGCCTTGCTGGGCATGGTATTGAACCAATCGTTGGGTTACTTCGCGGCCGCGACGACGACGGCGACGAATATGGCGCTGATTGTCTCGTTAGTCCCGTTGATCAGTATGTTCATGAGTGTGCCGCTACTTGGTCAGCGTATGCAGGTTGTGGGCGTAATTGGCGCGGTGTTGTCGTTGGCGGGGCTGGTACTGATGCTCAGCAAAGGCGATGTCATGAATCTGGTGCAGCAGGGTATCACGCAAGGTGATGGCCTGGTGTTGCTGGCGGCGGTGGTGTATGCCCTGTATTGCGTGTTGCTTAAGCGCTGGAAAATGCCGCTGACTAACTGGCAGTCGGTGTATGTGCAAGGGGTACTGGCGGTGACCATGTTAACGCCAATGCTACTGAGCAGTGAACGCATGGCGATTACAGCTGATTCTTTCCCGTTGATCATGTATGCCGCGATCCCGGCTTCGGTGATTGCACCTTGGTGTTGGATGAAAGGCATCGAGATTTTAGGCGCTGACCGCACAGCCATGTTCATGAACCTGATGCCGGTATTAACGGCGATGATCGCCAGCGTGGCATTGGGTGAGCAATTGGCAAAATACCATTACATTGGTGGCATGATGGTGCTGACAGGTGTGGTATTGGCCCAGCGTAAGCCGAAGTTGTCACTGGATACGCCAGTGCCGGTGGTTAACGAAGTGAAGACCTCTTCTTAATAGATCTGGCAAAAAGAAGTTCTCGTCATAAAAGAGCTTGTCATAAGAAGCGTTCATCATACGTTGACGCTTTCATCCAATAACAAAAACGGCAGCCACTCGGTTGCCGTTTTTGTTTATTCAGCGTGTTTTCAAAAAGGTACATAAAGTTGTCAATATGGACAACGGTGACTATTTTCTTTGTATGTGATTCATTTTTTCATCCATTGATGGAAAGCGGTGAGTCACAAACAAGGAGGTGTCATGGACAGTCCGGGAGCCCGCTTTAAACATGCCGTTGCAACTCATCATCCACTGCAAATTGTCGGAGCCATTAACGCTTATTGCGCCATGCTGGCCGAGCAGACCGGTCATCATGCCTTGTATATCTCCGGTGCAGGGGTCGCGAATGCTTCATACGGTTTGCCCGATTTAGGGATGACCGCCTTACCGGATGTGCTGGAAGATGTACGCCGCATTACTGCAGCCAGCCGTTTACCGGTTTTGGTGGATATAGATACCGGTTTTGGTGGTCCGTTGAATATTGCCCGCACCATTCAAGAAATGGAACGGTGTGGCGCGGCTGCTGTTCACATTGAAGATCAAATTGACCAAAAGCGCTGTGGCCATCGCCCCAATAAATCCCTCGTAGCGACATCCGACATGGTGGCACGTATCAAAGCGGCAGTGAATGCCCGTACCGATCCTGACTTTGTCATTATGGCGCGGACTGATGCCTTAGCCGTCGAAGGCATGGACGCAGCGATTGAACGCGCATGCGCCTATGTGGAAGCGGGCGCCGACATGATTTTTCCTGAAGCTATGCATTCATTGGCTGACTACCAACAGTTCGCCCAAGCGGTCAAGGTGCCTGTGCTGGCCAATATTACGGAGTTTGGTCAAACCCCTCTGTTTTCCACCACGGAACTCGCGGCACAGGGCGTCAGCATGGTGCTGTATCCGCTGTCTGCCTTCCGGGCTATGAATCAGGCGGCATTGTCTGTGTATACCCATTTACTTGAAGATGGCCATCAACGCAACGTGGTGGACACCATGCAAACCCGTGAGGCGCTGTATCAGTACCTGGGTTATCACCGGTATGAATCCCAATTGGATGACGCACAGCAAGCCCTGATGGATATGGCGTCTTCCCAAGCGCCTGATGATCCTTTGTTTTATGAAGCCCAATTTGATGACATACCGGTGGATGAGACCGAAACCGATAAATCGCAAAGCGATGCAACGCTAAGTGATGAAAAAAAGCGTCGATAAAAAATAGAGGAATACATCGCCAGCGATGCCTGCGAGGCTTGGCGCTGACGGGTCATCGCCCTCAATAAGAAAAGGAATGTCAGATGAATCAGAATGTGGATCGTAATGAACGGCCTGACGCGGATGCCTTGTTGGTCGCCATTGCGGATTATGTCGTTGATACACCGATCGTTTCCCCGCTGGCCTATGAAACTGCCCGTTACTGTCTGATGGATACGTTGGGCTGTGGCATCTTAGCGCTGCGATATCCGGCATGCCGAAATCACCTTGGTCCGATTGTGCCGGGGACGAGGGTTCAGCATGGAGCGCGTGTACCGGGCACGACCTATGAGCTAGATCCGATCACAGCGGCGTTTAATATCGGCTGTATGATCCGTTGGCTGGATTTTAATGATACCTGGTTGGCCGCTGAGTGGGGGCACCCATCCGATAACTTGGGCGGTATTTTGGCAACGGCCGATTATCTCAGTCGGGTGGCTGTTTCGCAGGGGAGAGAGCCATTACGGATGCGAGATGTACTCACCGCCATGATTAAGGCCCATGAAATTCAGGGTGTGCTGGCGTTAACCCACAGTTTTAACCGCGTAGGACTGGATCATGTGTTGTTGGTGCGCATTGCCTCTACTGCCGTGATCACCCATATGCTGGGGGGCGGGCGAGATCAGATCATCGCAGCGTTGTCACAAGCATGGGCCGATGGTGGCGCATTGCGAACTTACCGTCATGCTCCCAATACCGGATCCCGTAAATCGTGGGCAGCAGGGGATGCGACCTCGCGTGCTGTTCGCCTTGCCATGATGACCATGAAAGGGGAGATGGGACTACCGTCAGTGTTAACTGCCCCCACATGGGGATTTGAAGAGGTGCTGTTTAAAGGGCAATCACTGGCGCTGTCACAACCGCTAGGCAGTTACGTGATGGAGAACGTGCTGTTTAAAATTACCTATCCGGCAGAGTTTCATGCACAAACTGCCGTGGAGTGCGCCGTCGCTTTACATGCTGAATTGAATAATAAGTTGGAACAAATATCACATATAGAAGTGACGACCCATGAATCGGCTATTCGTATTATTTCGAAAGAAGGCGAATTAAATAATCCTGCCGACAGGGACCACTGCCTGCAATATATGATCGCGGTGGGATTGCTCTATGGTGACTTGACCGCTGATCATTATGAAGATACTTGTCATGACAATGACCCCCGCATTGATTATTTACGGGAAAAAATGGTGATTAAAGAAGAACCGCAATACAGCGTTGATTATCTGGACCCCGATAAACGTGCGATTGCCAATGCTATTCAGGTGTTCTTTATTGATGGCAGCAAAACAGAAAAAGTGGCTGTTCACTATCCGATTGGTCACCGACGTCGGCGAGAGGCAGGGATCCCTCTGTTAGAACAGAAGTTTACAGAGAACTTGCACGCGCATTTTCCCTCTGCTCAGGTGACAACGTTGCAGTCCGCTTGTGCTGTTCAAACGACATTTGAAGCCATGCCCGTTAATGCATTTATGGCATTATGGACGATGACCTAGAGATTGAAAGTAATGCTGAATGGGGCAAGGAAGTTAGACGGAAAATAAAACTGAAAAAAGCCGCTATGCGGCTTTTTTATACTTCTGCAAGAATGAATCTTTCGCTTTATTTAACACTGACTGGGTCTGTGTTTTAAGCCGTTTTCTTACTAACTTTGCGTCCTGACTCATCGTGCTGTCCCTATGCCAACCAAAAATGCTTTATTAGTATATTTTTGTGGAGGTTTATTTCTGTTTGTGTCAGCGCATGCTGAAACACGCGTCGAAATATAGCGAATCATAAAAAGATATAAAATGCTTAGCGAAACATTCACGATGAAAAAAGCTGATTTGTGTGATCAATATCAACATATGATACGGGTTTCCATTGAGTTGGTTGAAAATAATACGGAGTCGATGGGGATGTATGTGTTGCTTTTGACATAAATTTCGACAGTTGAAAAATATTTCTTTTAGCTATCTTTGTGCGCAGTGGGTTGCAGGCGTAGAATGCGCTAATAGAATTAACCACCGTTTTAAACGGCCTTTTCAGAAGACTCTTTCATGAAAATATCTGCTGATATGACTCCGCTATGGCCTGGTTCGCCAGCGGACATGAGTGTGAACGCGCAATTGCGCTGGCTACATGAGCGTGAACCTTTCTTTCGTTTGCAAAGTGGTCAACACGGTAAGCCGCTGATAACGTGGCTAGATACAGAATATTCGCAGACATTAGCGGTATTTCGAGATGATTTGCAAACGCGACAGGCTGTTGGGGCGTCGATGTGGTTGAAAGGCTTCAGCGCGCACTTGCTGACGGGGTTAGCGGCACTGCGTTTGAAATTTCAGCGTGTGCTCCATTTTGATGCGCACGCCGTGTTTCTGACCTTGTCTGCAACCGGGAAAGTCAAAGTGGTATCGATTGATGACAATGCCCCGTTTTATTGTTTAGCGACCGATCCGCTGGCCAGTTCACCGCTGGCACGCGTGGTGGAATCCGAAGCGGCATTAGATCAGCAATTCTCACGTATGCTGGTTGAGTTGGGTGAGGTCATGGCGCCTTACCTGAAAACTGAAAAAGTGAATCGGACGCTGTTTTGGGGCCACTGGGGATATGCGCTGGGTCTTGTGTTTCAGAAATTAACGCAAGACGGGGCAGACAGTGTTTTACTGGAGCAGATACAACCTTTAGCGGATCGCTGGTTGCAGTCGTTGCTACCGGATTGGGCGAGCTTGAATGCAGTAAAAGTGGCATCACGGGCACCGATGGCGGTGTATTACATTCGTCGTGAAACCTGCTGTTTGAAATACAAATTGGATGGCAAGAAGAAGTGCTCAACGTGTCAGCTGACCGATCCTATTGAACAGCTGCAGCGTTATCAATCCAAAGTACCGGTTTAGTCCTTAGATACTTGCGGTAATAGCGGTTGTTGATCGGGATACAGCACTTTATCGAGGCTATCACGCAAATCAATCAACGGTTGTTGGCTGATCTCAATGATGCTGCGCTCGGGTCTGTCCAGCTCAACAATCAAGGTTAATACCAGAGAAAACGCCAACGCAAAAGGCAGCGCTGCCACTAATGCTCTGCCTTTGTCTTCCGCCCCCACTTGAATCCCATTTAATCCGACGGTTAAAAAAGTGAGTAACCCCAAGGTAAACCAAATACTGATGGGAATGCGACCCCGTAAGCCTTTGTTGACCCGCTCGGTGTGAATATCAATCACATCATTTAATGCACTGATATACAGCAAAAGTAGCTCTGGCGAGGTGCTGTCATGGGCTTGTATTGCCTGATTCCACAATTTGAGGTGCAAGGTTTCACTGTCGATGATGACTTGATTGAGTACGGCTTTTTTTTGTTCAGGATCTTCGACAACGCGAATGGTGACATATTCTCGCAGCAAAGCTCGACTGTTAGAACGGTAGGGTTCGGCGAGTAACGAAGCACGCAATATCGCAGTACCCACCGCATTGGCTTCCGCCAGGACTAATTGCTTTCGTTCGCCGGATTTGACCGCCGCCATGCTGAAGGTGATCGCCAAGATGAACGCCAGTAAGCTGGCAAGACCGGTTGCCATCGGGCTGATCGAGCCACTGATTTGCTTCGAGGGAAAGCGTTGCGCCAGTTGGTAGCCACATTCAAACATGATCAGAATGGTGACAAAAATCAGTCCCAAGATCAGATAGATGGACAGTGAATCAAAGAAGGCTTCTGTATACATAAAACGGCCTGATGCTGTCTGTGGCTTTAGGTTTGCTGGGTGCTATAACGTCATTTCAGATACGTGTAATCAAAGTATAGCGGGTTGCCTTTGTCACGATTCTCAGACCCTTGCCAATACTATGATGGGATTATCTGCGGCCAAAAGGTAGAAGGATGAGGCTAGGAAAGAGGGGAGGAAAGAAGGTCGGAAAGAGGAGAAGGAAAAGGAAGTCATCTATAGTCTAAACAACTTTTCAGCGCTGTTTGCTGCGTATGGTAGATGTGCCAAGTAGAGGCTGAAAACAGTATTGATTAGCGGGAGGAAACAACGATGAATTATAAGCACGTTATGCTCGCCGTGAATTTAGATGACAACGCGCCGTTTCTGGTACAAAAGGCGGCACAAGAAGCCAAACTCCATGGGGCGCTGTTCAGTGTGATCCACATTGATCCGGATTTTTCTGCACTCTATGAAGGTGTGCGGGAATTTGATGCCAGTAATGAAACAGCCGAGCAGAGTGAGTCGGTACTGGCCATGACCGAGTTACTGGCAGGCACGGATTATCCCGTCCATAAGCACATATTTTATGCCGGGTACGTGGAAGATCAGATCATCCGTGCTATTGAAACCTTTGAGGTGGATTTGCTGGTGATCGGTCATCATGAATCGACCATTTTTCGCCAGCTCACCATGTCAGCCAGTGAACCCCTATTGCGCCGTATGCCTTGTGATATTCAATTCGTTAAACTGGAAAACTGATCTGCGCATCATCTCCTGCGCAGAATCGAGGCCCACAGCGTTCACAGAATTAAAGCCCATAAAATGGATGCTCACATTACGCGGCAAGGAAGTGGGCGGCATCAGGCCAGTGGATCACATATTCATCGACGATGCTGCCCTCAGGTGCTTCCCATTGCTGAGCATGGATATTATGTCCCCCCATATGCTGATAAAACGCTTGGGCGGCATCATTGGCGGCCAGTACTTCCAAATACATGCTGGCTGCATGGGCTTGTTGGTGAATCACACTTGCCGCGTGGTTGAGTAGCATGGCACCGATGCCTTGGCCTTTGTAGCGACTATCCACATGCAGGTTATCGACAATGCTGCCCCATTGCGGGTGGTGATCCAGATATAAGCAAATAAACCCGGTGACAGTGTCATTGTCGCAGGCGACCAAGATGTGCTGATTAGCCGCCGGTTGACCAATACGCTGTTGCCACAGGCTTAGACGTTCAGGAAAAACATCATTCTCTAAGTAGGCTTGGGTCAGTTGGCCGCGATAAATGGTCTGCCAGTTAACGGCATGAATGTGAGTAATAGCTTGCAGATCTTGCAGGGTAGCCGGACGAACAGTAAACACAGTGATTCCTTTCAAAAACATGATGATAGCAATGAATTTATCATTAGCGCGTAAAAACACCAAGGTTCCCGTGAATGCATCAGGGACAATCCTTCTGAAGCGGCGTACAATCTTGTTTTTCTTTCCATTTGCAGAGGCAAATTGTGTACCAAGGTCAATTGAGCGCGATCGACACGCTATGCGCAGCATCCGTTATTCACACTGAAAAAGGCACCGAGTTACCGGCCGCATTGTTGGCGGTGATTCGTCAGGTCAAACAGCAATTGGCTGAGCAACACGCGGCGGGTCGTTATGAGGTTGCTGGTGAGCACATTTCAGCTGATGATGTGTTTTATTTTATTGCCGATGATCACACGCAAGTGCTGGCGGAACGTAAGTCGGAATGCCATGCCAAATACATGGATGTGCAAATCGTTCTTGAAGGGGAAGAGTGTTTTGGTTACAGCCTGCAGCCTTTTACCGCCATTGATGAAGATTTGCTGGCAGAGAAAGATTTGGCCTTCAGTGAGCAAGTCGTTGATGAACAATTTGCCACGCTGCAGCCGGGTGATTTCATTATTTTTGATACCTTCCAGCCGCATCGTCCACTTGTGGCACCACAGCAGCCTGCACCGGTGAAAAAAGTGGTGGTGAAAGTGGCCAAAGCGTGGGTAGAACAACAGGCATAAGGGTTCGCCTTTTTGCTATGCTGTGGATGCCATGATGAAGAGTGAAGAGGAAAAGGTATGTCAGGGATCACCGAGTTAGACACATTACTTAAAAGCATGTCTCCGTTGCTGGTCGACGGTGAGTATGTGTTTTGTACCGTTCAAGGGGCACTGGCCGATTACGTGCACTGTGCGCCGATAGCGACTTTTCAGGAACAGGAAGGGCTAACGCTGGTGCTATTGCGCGAGCAGGCCGAGTCTGCGGGGTTAGCGTTTGACGGGGTATTTTGTCTGATTAGCCTGATGGTACATTCCAGCCTTGAAGCGGTGGGGTTAACCGCTGCGGTGGCGACGAAACTGAAAGATCATGGCATCAGCGCCAATGTGATTGCGGCGTATTACCACGATCATATCTTTGTACAAAAAGAGAAAGCGGCACAAGCGCTTGCCGCATTACAGGAATTTTCATCGCCGTGTGCTGAATAAGCAAAATTGGTATGCGTTGCGTTTGCATGCAGAGAGCGGTGATGCGTTTGAGGAAATGATGGAAAAAGTGATTGATAAACTGGCGTGGTTTACGCTACGTGACGGGAAATTACTGACTGTACGTTCAGTGGGTAAAACCTTATTTTATTTACCGGGCGGTAAACGTGAAGCCGGTGAGACGGATGAGCAAGCCTTGATCCGAGAGATCAAAGAAGAACTGTCAGTGGATTTAGTACCAAGCAGTTTGCAGTATGCGGGCACGTTTGTCGGCCCTGCGGACGGTAAAGCGGAAGGCATTTCGGTACAGTTGACGTGTTACTTTGGTGACTACACCGGTGAATTGCAGGCCGACGCTGAAATTGAAGAATTGGCTTACGTGGATATGCAAGACGAAGCCCGTTGTTCAGCGGCTTTGTTGGTTGCCATGGCGTGGCTAAAAGAACAAGCCTTGATCCAGTAAACGTAAAACAGCCCGTCTTTTTGTTTTTGCTGTATTCGCTATGTAGCGATATATGCTGAAATATAGAGTGGGCTGTTTTTGTTGGAATTTTACTTACCGGCTTACCTGCTGCGTGTTTAACGTGAAGGGTTGTCTGACGGCGGTGTCTGCCAATAGCGCTGCCAGTTAGTTTTTAGTGACTCATAGTTGTATTGGCAGAAATCTTGTCTGTCGCGCAGGTAATCTTCTTCCACTTCATCGAGCAAGGCTTTGTGCGCCTCAGGATCGC
This sequence comes from Photobacterium aphoticum, assembly GCF_001029435.1. Classification (GTDB taxonomy): domain Bacteria; phylum Pseudomonadota; class Gammaproteobacteria; order Enterobacterales; family Vibrionaceae; genus Photobacterium; species Photobacterium aphoticum. The sequence continues at coordinate 19,305 of NZ_LDOV01000006.1, forward strand.
TGCCATAGACCAAACATAGGGTCGAAAAGTAGCGTTGCAAATCGAAACTGTGCTCGTCAATGTACTCGCCGTAATCGTAATAATCCGGTCTGTCGTCAGATTCAAACGCAAACATGTCAGCAGCGCTGATGGCTACCTCATCACCCTTGTCCACATAATCAAGTAACAACAGTGTGGCGAAATTGTCCACCGCGTCTTCTTCTTTGCCTAATACCGGAATGTCCTGATCCGCAATGTAAGCATGCCCCGCTTCGTGCAACAGCGTATGTAGCAGGGTATCTAACGCCCCTTCTTGGGCACTTTTGCCATACCGTTTCTGGTAGTCATTGTTGGCAAAATAATTTACCGATTCGAGATAGAACCCATAAGGGATCTGAACCTGGTGTGTATCCGGATCGTACAGAGGCCCGTCTTTACTGCCGTAAGTGATGGTCAGAGGCTCATTAAAGGGAAAATGAGCACGAGACAATGCTATGACGGTGTCGTTGACATCACTTTGCTTGATGATGTGTGCCGCTTGTTGTTCGGCCTCGCTTTGGGCGGCTGAATAGTGGATACGAATGTTGTCATTAGCCAGCACTTGCCCCTGCGTGAGGCCTGCCGATATCAAGAGTGCCAGTGAGAGACATGCATGCTTCATGATGTGCCTTTGAGTATCTAGGGTGATGTTTTCACACTCATTATACGAAGAAATAGAACGTGAGTGCTTTTGTGTTTGTGTGATTGTCACAAAGTCTTATGAAAGATGGTGTGAAAAACGGGCGACAACCGTGCTCGGGTTTCGCCGCTACTGCCAGTGTTTTACCCTGCCTTGATGCACGTAATAGTAAGTAGTGCCAATGCATCCGGGGAGGGGGACATAATGCAGGGAGCAAAGCATGGCTAAAAGTAACATCATAAGGGCACTGTTGACGATAGTGAGAAAAATTACGGTCTTTATCGTTTTATTGATGGTGGCCTTCCATCTATCGCCCTATTTGTTAGGGACAGAACATTACGTTGAGACAACAAGCAGCAGCGATATACACAGCTACTTTCCTATTGCCCTGATGCAAGAGAGAGAAAACGATCACGCAAGACAAGAGAAACGCGTACATGTATTAACGTGGGGGGATTACCAGCAAGCACCAGGTAATTACACTGCGCAACTGTTACAGGTACCTCAAGCCGGTACTTACCGATTAGCGAACAACGAGCAGTTAGTGCTCGCTTATGTAAAACAGAACGACTCAGAGCAAGCCAGCGCTTATGCATATATGGTTCGGCATGAGACCGAGGATTACACGTTTTGGTCTGAATACCGGATTACGCAAGATGGGCGTGTCGTGCCGATTCTATTTCGTCTATCCGGCGCTATGCTGATGATGCCAGCGTTTTTCGCTGTATGGTTGGTGTATGCGTTGTTGAAAAAAGGGTTGCTTTGGTGGTGGCGTCACAGGCTTAAACATAGCCATGAAGTTCAAAGCGATGCGAAAGGGTAGAGTCAAGGCAGATAAAGGAGCTGGCGAAAGGGATAAGTCGTTGTATGCCCGATTACGATAAGCACTAAGTGAGCCAGAAGGGACATTTAAGGGGCCAAATCGTCGAACAAGCACTATGTTCGCCCGCGTGAAAATAACGTGATGACGTTTGATAAATATCAGAAATTTTAGCTAAAAAAGTGCGGCAACGGTTTGCTGAAATGGGGTAGAATAATGCCAATATATGCAAATGAGAATTAGAATGAATAAGTTTAACTTAGCTGCGGCATTAGAAGAAAAGAAAATCAAAACCCTGACCGTGGTTTCCAATTCACGTATCACGCCGAACATGCACCGCGTGGTATTTGGCGGGGAAGATATTGCTCGCTTCCCGGCTGATTGTGCCGGTTCATACGTCAAGTTGCTGTTTAGTCCTGAAGGCGAAACCAGCATTGAAGCGCTGATGGCAAGTGCCAAGCCGGTGATGCGTACTTTGACTATCAGTGGCCGTGACATGGCGCAAGGCACATTGTCTGTGGATTTTGTCAGCCATGCTGATACCACCGCGCCGTTTGATGCCTCACAAGGGGGCTATGCTGCCTATTTTGCGGCTAACGCGACCGCCGGTGACACATTGTGTTTTGCGGGCCCTCAGACTATTCAAAGCTATATCAGCGAAGCGGATTGGTTCCTGCTGGTGGCTGACATGACGTCACTGACAGCGGTGATGACCAAAGTCGCGACACTGCCTGCGGATGCCAAAGGTTATGTCGTGCTGAACGTGACCAGCCGTGATGATGTACAACCGATGACATTGCCAGCGGGCATGAGCCTAGTGGTGAATGTGCAGGGTGAGCAAGCGCCATTACTGGCTGACGTTGTTGCTGATTTGGCGTGGCTAGACGGTAAAGTGGCAGTATGGTGTGCGTGTGAATTTACGGCGATGAAGGCGATCCGTACTTACCTGAACGGTGAACGTGAAGTGCCTCGTTCAGATTGCTACATCAGCAGTTACTGGAAGCAGGGCGTGACAGAAGAAGGTCACAAAGTGCTGAAGCATCAGGATAGCGAAGCGCAGTCTGCCAACGTGTAATTTGCACATAAATATCGCACTGCTAACGCTAAACGAAAAAGCCGTTATCCTCAATCGAGGATAACGGCTTTTTTGTCTTTGTATGTTTTGTCTCTGTCTGTTGCGGCTGTTTTGTACTGCCTTACATGCCGTAATACATACAGATACGTTTACCGTTCACTTCCTGAATATCAAACGGAATGTTGTAGATATTTTCCATGATCGGTTTTTGGATCACTTCAACGGTTTTACCGCTGGCAATCACTTCGCCACGACGCATCGCAATGATGTTGTCGGAATAACACGACGCAAAGTTGATGTCGTGGATCACAATCACTACCGCTTTTTTCATCTCATGCGCCAGCTTACGCAGGGTTTGCATGATCTCAACCGAGTGCTTGATATCCAGATTGTTCAGCGGCTCATCCAAGAAGATGTAGTCCGTATCCTGCGCCACCACCATTGCGATGAAGGCCATTTGACGCTGACCACCACTGAGCTGATCCAAGAATTTGTCCTGAATGTACTCGATATCCAAGTGATTCAGAGCCTGATCGATAATGTGGTTATCTTCTGCAGTCAAGCGGCCCTGGCTGTGCGGGAAACGGCCAAACGCCACCAATTCACGTACGGTAAAGCGCATGTTGATGTTATTTGACTGACGCAATACCGCCAGTTGTTTTGACAGTGATTGCGTATCCCACTGTGACAGGGGTTTACCGGCAATCAGCACTTCACCGGCATCGCTGTCAGTCAGACGACTGGCCATGGACAGCAGGGTACTTTTACCCGCGCCGTTGGGACCGATGATGGAGGTCACTTCACCTAATGGGAACAACGCATCGGCATTTTTAACCACAAAGGCGTCGTTATATTTTTTAGATAATCCAGTTAACTTAATCATGATTAATCAAACTTATTGCGCATTAGGAGGAAGAGGAAGTAACTGCCGCCCACAAAGTTAATGATGACGCTGATGGTAGTATCAAACGCGAAGACTTTTTCAATCAGCCATTGGCCGCCAACCAGCAACACAACCGAAAGCAGGCTGCCAGCCATCAACAAAAAGCGGTGTTGGTAGCCGGTGAACATCTGGCGTGTCAGGCTGACGACAATCAGGCCGAAGAACAGTACCGGGCCAACCAGTGCGGTTGAAATCGAGACCATTAGCGTGATGGTCATCATCACTTGCATGGTGACTTTCTTGGTATCAACGCCCAAGCTTTTGGCATTATCGACACCCAGCCAGAACACATCCAGCTTATTGGATAGGCGGTACAAGTTCGCTAAGCACAGTGCCAGCGGTACGATAGACCAGTACACCAAGTCTTTATTCACGTTACTGAAGCTGGCAAACATGGTGTTTTGCAGGTTCATAAACTCGTTCGGATCCAGCAACATGGTGAAAAAGTTGGTCACGCTGCCAAACAGACTACCGCAGACAATACCGATCAGCAGCAGGGTAAAGACGTTGCTATTTTTACGGCGAAAGTAGAAGCCGAACAGAATGGAAGCAAAGCCACACATCGCCAAGGTCGTGATTACGAAATTTACTTTGGCATCAATCAGCCAGACACTCATGCTGCCAAACATCACCACGATCATCACCTGAATCATCACATACAGGGAGTCAAAACCCAGAATAGATGGTGTCAGAATGCGGTTGTTGGTGATGGTCTGAAACACCAGTGACGAGCTGGAAATCGCGATGGCGGCCAGTACAATGGCCATCACTTTTGGCAAGCGCAAGGACAGGAAGAACGCATAGTTGTGGGCATTCAGTCCCTGACCAATGAAGTAACCAATAATTAAGACGCTGAGCAATGCCAGACCGATTGCTTTATGAGCATCACGCATTAGATTTATCTCGTAGAACCAAGGCAATAAAGATTGCGCCACCCACAATGCTGATGATCATGGAGATAGGCATCTCGTAAGGGAAAATAATCACACGGCCAATCACGTCACAGGCCAGTACCATCATCACACCCCAATAGGCCGTCCACGGCAGGTTGCGACGCATGTTGTCGCCCATGTACATGGCCACCAGGTTTGGCACGATAAGCCCCAAGAACGGGATCACGCCGACAATCATCACCACAGACGACGACAACACCGCCACAATCAAGACGCCGATGAAAACGATCTTCTGAAAGTCGATACCGATGTTTTTGGCAAAGCTCTCGCCCACGCTGGCCGCACTGAACTGGCTGGCAAAGTAGTACGCGATAATACAAGCGGGTAGGGCCAGGTACAGGAACTCGTAGTTACCTTGCAGAACTGAAGCAAAGTTTGCCACTGTCCATGCTGACAAGGTTTGTACCAAGTCGTAACGGTAAGCAATGAAGGTGGTTAGCGCAGAAATCACGTTGCCATACATGATGCCGATCAACGGTACCAGTACGGCATTTTTGAATTTCAGGCGCTGCAGGAATTGTACGAACAGCAGGGTACCGGCAACAGAGAAAACAAAAATGATGATCAGGTTTGCCCAGCGACTCATGTCTGCAAACAACAACAGGCTAACAATGTAGCCCAGCATGGCGCAGTCAATGGTGCCTGTGGTATCAGGCGACGCAAAGCGGTTCTGACAGATCTGTTGCATGATAAGGCCAGCAACACTCAGCCCGGCACCGGCTAAACAAATGGCCAATAAGCGCGGTAAACGGCTGGAAAAAAGGATAGATTGCGCATGGCCGTCACCGGCAAGTAGGTTTTGCGGCGTAATATCGGCGACACCCACGAACAGGGACGCGCTGCCTAACAGCAAAAGAGCCAGAAAGGCTGAGAGATGTTTTAGGTTCTGCATAGTACAACAACGCCCGGCGAGTGCCGGGCTAGAAGAAAAAATTAGTGGGCAGTCTTAGGTGAGAAAACTGCGTTCATGTCATCAATCATAATTTGTGTCGCGTCCATACCGGCAATGGAGATGTACCAAGCGGTTGGATTCAGGTACACAATACGATTGTTTTTGTACGCCGGTGTGCTCTTGATCAGTGGGTTATCGAACAAGGTTTTCGCTTTACCGACACTTGCGCCAATCGCTTGTTCGCGGTCTAGGATGAACAGGACATCCGGCGCTGCTTCCGCGATGAATTCAAAAGAAATCAGGTTACCGTGTGGGTTAGTAGAATCGGTACCTTTCGCTTCTTTAAAACCCAACTCGTTGAAAATCACAGAGAAGCGACCTTCACGGCCAAACATGGACACGTTGTTGCCGTTGTTCATGACCGCCAACGTATTCAAGTCGTTTTTCTTCACTTGTGCTTGAATCGCCGCAAACTGATCGTTTGTCTCATTGATGTAGTCTTCAACGATTTGTTCTTTGTTGAAGATCTTACCTAGCATGCGCCAGTTACGCTGCGTATCTTCCCAGTAATTGCCGTATTCCACCGTGTACATCACGGTAGGGGCAATGCTGGACAGGGTTGGGTAGGCATCCACCATGCGTGCTTCAGCAATGATCACGTCTGGCTTGAGTGTGAAGATCTTTTCGTAATCCACTTCTTTTGTGCTGCCAACGTGCACAATGCCTTCTTTTGCGAAGTCTTTCAGATAGTCTGGCATCAGGGTAGTGACTGCACCAACCGGCTTAATGCCCAGGCGGTGAAGCACATCCAAGCTACCATTGCCGCCAACAACGATCACACGCTCTGGAGTATCAGGGATCACGGTTGAGCCTAACACGTGATTAACAGTGATGGATTCAGCGCTAACGAGCGGACTCGCCATGAAGCTGCTGAGCAGAAGAACGGTTTTGAACAAAGTCGATACGCGCGGCATAACTATCCTGTGAAATGCTAACAAATAAGAATCATTCGCATATTACATCGGGAATGAGAATGGTTTGTATTGTTTTTTGATGATTAGAACATTTATTTGATCTTGATCAATAAATTTGTACGCATCTGCTCAATAAGTAAACAGCATCTAAAGCCTTGTTCTCACTTCGTATTTTCGTTGAGTGCGTGAGGTCTCATCATGACAAGAAGATTCAAACAAAAGGGTGATAAAGGACGAAAAGCCCGGGAATGGGCCGGAAATAGACAAAATGCACGGGTTATACTCAATGAGCAGGTGCTAAACCACACCGGCAGACGTAATTGAAGCATTTTACAGAGTGAGGTAATGATCATGACATTTTTGATTTCGTGGCAGATCTATCAGGGACGTACACACGACGTGCTGGCGCATTTCGCGCAACTGACCAAAGAGCAAGATGACGCCCTGATGGGGGATGACATTACCTTAATCGGTCGCTGGCATGATGTAGTCAGTGGAGCGGGTGTCTGTGTGGTGGAATCGAACAGCATTGAAGCGGTGACCGCTTACGCCTTGCGCTGGAATAACGATATGGACATTTCTGTCCAGCCTGTCATTGATGATGAAGCAGCGCGTCAATTGGGCAGTGCGTTGGTGATTTAAAATATCCCCGAAGATAAGCCGTATTGAGGTTGCTTGGGGCTGAAGTAGCTTGAGCATAAATGCCACGTCTAACTGGACGTGGCATTTTTTATGCCCGCTTATACGTGTCGTTTACATGTGCGATTGTATGTTTAAGGCTGCAAGGGCAACACAAAAGCTTGCTCAAATTGCGCGTCAGACTGGCGAGTAGTCAGGTGGCTGTGGTGTAGCATCAAAATCGAACGAATGATTTTCGTGCCTAAACCTAGACTACCTGTTGGCGCTTTAGGGTCGACGGCATTGAACAGCTGTACAGCATACCCTTCATCGAGATGTTGTACCCGCAAGGTGATACGCCCGTGAGACGGCGCATGACGAATGGCATTATCAAACAAGTTGGTAAACAGGCGTTGCAGTAGGTGCGTGTCGGCAACCAGCGTGTCTTCTGGCGGCAACGACAGCGATAAGCGCAGGGCTTTTTTATCGGCCTGTGGTTTCACGTTCGCCAGTACCTCATCAATGATATCGCTGAGTTTGACAGAATCGAACGCTACTGTGTTCTTGGCATTTGCGGTGGCCGCGCGAGCCAGCGTCATTTGTTGCTGCAAGAGATCCGCTAACTTCTGCGCATTTTTCTGTGCCGTCAGAATGAGTGGGTCCGCAGGCTGGTTCTGTATCGTCCACGTTTCTAAATAGCCCATGATACTGGAAAGCGGCGTTTTGAGATCATGACTGAGTTGCATCAGCAATTCGCGACGCTGTTGCTCTTGTTGTTGCAGTTGGAGAAATTGTCGGGAAATGGTTTGTGCCATGGCATAGAACTGTTTAGTGATAGGCGTCAATTCCGGCACTTGTGCCGTAAAGGTGCGGGGAAGCAGGAAGTCATTTTGTGCTTGCTGCTGCAATTGCTGAGTGATGGTTTGAATAGGGCGCAACAGCGAGGTCGTTACCAGCACATAGAGGCTCAAGCTCAATCCGCCGATCAGGGCGATGGCGAGCAACAGTAAGATTGGTGAAAACGGGAAGAGCGCCTGCCATGCATCTTGTGCCAGTAGAGCATGTTGTTCACTGCCTATGACTACATACAAGTAGCCAATGGGGCTGATTTGTTGCTCGTCAAATATGGGGGCGACCGAGAAAACCGTTTTTTGGTCGGGATGGCGGGGGTCATCACCTAAAATCGGAAATGAGGCGTTACTCAAAAACTGGTTAATCGGGGCAAGATCCACATGAGAGGCAATTTCTCGGCCTTTGGGCGCGGCGTGGCTTTGTACCTGACCGTATTGATCGAGAAAGTAAATTTCAAAGTCGGGGCCGAGTAACATCAAGGTGTGAAAAATGGCTTTGAGCGCTTTGGGATTATAGTCATGGCCGATCATCAGCGGGCTGTCATCACGCATATGGGTGGCTAAATCCCGGTGTAGAGATTGTTGCGTTCGCTGCTCTACGGTGGTGTGCTGGTAGTAAAACAGGGAGCCAAGAAGCACAACGGAAAAGAGAAACCAGCCACAGGTGAGTAACACCAGTCGTAATTTGAAATTCATGAGTGTGTCCTTCTTTATCTATTGATCTTTCAGGGGATCTATTCCGTTTGGTGTTTACGCTTCAAATTTGTAGCCTACGCCCCATACCGTGTGGATGTATTTATGATCGTGACCGGTTGGTGCTAATTTCGTGCGTAACCGGTTGATGGTGCTGCACACGGTGTGGTGATAGCCGGCAAAGTCGGTTTGCCAGACCTGTTGCAGCAGCTCATCTTTGCTGTAGACCCGACCAGGCCGTTGAGCCATGAAATGCAGCAGGGTAAATTCAGTCGCGGTGAGTGGAATGGTTTGTTGGTTGAGTGCGACATGGTGGCGCTCAGGCGTAATGATCAGCCCATCAAATATCAACACATCGTCTTCTTCAGAGGAAAGCGGGGCCTCACGGGTTTTTGTGGAGTGCGAGCTGTCAGTTGGCGTTCTTTCAGACGAACTTTCCGTCTCCGGTTGAGTGCTTGTACGCTGTTGCTGAGCATATTGGCGACGTAGCAAAGAACGCACTCGTGCTTGAAATTCTAAGACGCTAAAAGGTTTTGTCAGATAATCATCCGCGCCTGATTCTAGTCCGTCGACTTTATCGCGCTCGGTGTCACGTGCGGTCAGAAACAGTACCGGAAGCCAAGGATCTTGCAAGGTAAAATGGGCGGAGCGTACTTGCTGGCATAGTGTCAGCCCGTCACCATCAGTCAGGCCACGATCCAACACCAGCAGATCAAATGCGGTTTGCGTCAGTAACTGCTGGGCTTCTTTCAAGGTGACTGTGCGCATCACATCATGTCCCTGAAAAGACAGATGCATGCTGATCAAATCGGCCAGATCGCTGTCATCTTCTACCATCAAAATCATACTGGGGGCTACCTGTGTCCGGCTCTTGTGATGAAGGGCTTCATGACGAAGAGATTGAGTATGAGGATCTCGCGTCTGGGGTACGTTGTGAGACATAACCGTATATCCAAAAAACAGGTGAATGGATCTGCGTAGGCAGTGCGTACTCCCCACAGCAGACCGACCCACGCTGTTTTTCTTTCATACGGTAGGCGATTTCTGCCTTATTCGACCCGCATAATGCGCATGCTGACGCCCGGATTTAAGAAACGATGATTGGCCGACAGGGCAGAGGTGGCTAAACGATCATCCTGACTGACAACCCCCGGGTGGAAGCTCACGCGGTCATTACTTTCACGTGCGCTATTAAACCCTTCCCCGCCTCCGGCTGGCCCCGGAATCGTAGCGGCCGTTTCGGTGTTGTCTTCCGTGCCTGCATCCCAAACCGGCACACTGACAGTGATCATTTCCCCAATTAATAAGTCGCTGAGATTCGGTGAGCGCTCACTGACAAATGCGTCATTGGTATTGACCAACATGCTAGCTACTGTCAGGTAAGCGGGGGAATCAATCGGAAGAGACAGCGTGAATTGTTCACCATTAGCCGGAGGGATCACACCGGTTCCGCCATAGCTGGCGATGATGGCTGTGTTACTGTCTTTTTCCGCCAGTACATCACTGTTATCACCACTCTCTGCCAATGCTTCCAAAGCGAGAGAGGCGGGTTGTCCGATCTCAAACAATTGGTAGTCATCATGATGGGCAATCAGCGCTACCGGTGATAACGGCTGGTTAGCGGTGAGGTTAGTGACTTCCACGACAAACCGTCCTTCCGTATTGGGTGTTGGAGCATCCCCGATAGGTGTGACGCCGTTGTCATCGTCATCATTCGGACACCCGGCGAGTAGCAGTACAGACAGTGCTAATAAGCCGCTGCGGTAGATGTTGCCTTTGCGCGTACAATTTCGCATGGTGACCCCCTTACTTCACGGTGATGGTGACAACAGCCACAGGGTTCAACCAACGATAACGGGTACTGTCGATATCACTTAAACCACCGGCCGGATCGGTATCACCTAAGTTACCCGGATGGATATGCACGGTGTCATTGGTAATGGTGGTTTCAACGCCTGTACCGCCCGTACCAAAAGTAATGAATGGTGGGTTGGGCATGCTGGCTGCCAGTTCGTCATTGGCTTCGGTACCTGCATCGTACCCATTCAGACGCACAGTATACATACCTGGCGTGGTTGGAATGGGCCAGCTATCCAAACCCACAAAACCGTCATTGGTAGGCAGTAGCATGGCCGTGATGGACAAATGCGTAGCATCGCCCGTTGAGAGGCTGGTGGTGGTGGATGCGCCCGGATCTAAAATGCCGCCTGCCGGGTTTTCACTGCTAATGGCACCGGCGTTACTGGCAAGAGAAGCCAAGCCTGCAATATCCCCCCCTTCGGCCATGGCTTCCAGTTCTGGTGTGGCAGCTTCACCACTGCGGAAAAGGAAGACGGAAGAGGAATGCGCACTGATCAATAAAGGGGTGAAATAGATTTGTTTTGTGGCATTGGTGATCGTGATATCTAACTCCGCCGCTTGCGCAGACAATGATGCGCCCAGGCTGCAAAGCAAAGTTGTGGCTGCCAGTGTACAAACGGTATTTTTCATAGCGTTGTTCGTCCTTTGATGAATGTTGTATTGATCATGGCGAACAAATCTTGCAAGACACTCCGTAAAATCTCACAAATTTCTCACAATATGGCTAAGAGGTGCACACCTCAAAGGAATGCGCATTGTGGTTGGCATACAACCTCCTGATCCCGTGATAATCTGTCAGCGTACTTTGAAAAGCGGTAACTGCAGTCAGTACGGTTTAATAAGGACACAGGTAATACCCATCAGGAGGTCACGATGAATCGCATCCATCCCAAAGCCTTATATGGCAGTAAATGGACCAAAACCCATGTGGAAGGAAAAGAGCGACATTTTATGGTGATTGACGTCGAGTTCGACGAAAACCAGAAAGTGACTCGCTGCCTGATCCAAGCAGTGATCAACCACAGATTGTTTCCCATTGATTGGCGTGAATTGAAAAATCAGGAAAACTGGATCATGGGCTGGAAATAGCGACGTTACGCTAAATTGTCGGAAATGTTCAATGCAGGGCGAGGGCTAGTGTATATACTCTCGCCCAAATGAACAACGAGACACTTTTCCATGATGAATGTTGACGCACTGCGCCAAGGCCAATCTATTCCCCTGACAGACGACTACACCATGTCACTGATCCGCCATGAAGACATGGTGGATATTCTTGCCATGCTGGCGAACCCAAATGTCACTACCTATCTGTTTTTTGCGCCTGCGCCTGACGCGCTGTATCACGGCTTTTTCGACCCGATTATCGAAGACACGGTACAAGCCATTGCTGAAGATCGCTGGCCGGAACATCCCACCGTTATTATTCGTGACCACCAAGGCCAATACATGGGCATGGGTGGCTTAGCACAAGTGATGTTGTTGGCAGGCAATATGGAAGTGGGTTACCAACTGCCGGAGCATGCATGGGGCAAGGGGATTGCAACGGCCATTTGTCGTGCGTTGACTCAGTTGGCTTTCACAACATTAGACGTACATAAACTGACGGCAGACTGCTACGGACAAAATGCAGGTTCGTATAAAACATTAGAGAAATGCGGTTTCCGCCGAGAAGGCTGTTTAACCGGCTATTACAAAGTGGAACATGGCGCAGATGACCGCCTGTTTTACGGCATGACAGCCGAGCAATATGCAGAAATGGTTTAAGTGAAAAGATAAAGCGAAAAGAAAGAAGGGCGAGAAAGCGTATTGACGATCTCGCCCTTCTTTTTTGATGGCTGAACAGGAAAGGTTATTCTTTGATATTCGTCTGCAGCTCTACTGTATTTTGGCGCGTGTCGACTGTGTCTACCATCTCTGTCATGTCTGGCGAGTCATGGGGCTGCGTGAAGCCGCCATACAGATCCATTCGACGATGGCGCAAGTTGGTGACTGAGCCTTCCGTATTTAATTGCTTCAGCTTACTCAAATCCACATCGGCGAAAATGATCATTTCCGTGTTCGGGCTGGCTTCCGTCAGCGTAGCATCATGCGGGAAATAAATATCGGACGGCGAGAAAACCGCTGACTGTGCATATTGAATATCCACATTATCGACCCGAGGCAGGTTGCCGACGCTGCCACCAATCGCCACATAACATTCATTTTCAATGGCGCGGGCTTGCGAGCAGAGGCGTACCCGTAAGTAGCCATTTTTCGTGTCTGTCCAGAATGGCACAAACAGGATTTGTACGCCTTGCTCTGCCATCATGCGGCCTAATTCGGGGAATTCAGAATCGTAACAGATCAAGATCCCCACACGGCCTGCATCGGTCTCAAACACGCGCACTTCATTGCCGCCGTCAATCACCCAGTCTTTGACCTCATGTGGCGTGATGTGAATTTTATACTGTGCGTTAATTTCGCCATCACGCTGCAGCAGGTACGAAACATTGTACAGTTTGCCGTCTTCAATAACCGGCATACTGCCAGCAATGATATTGATGTTGTAGGTCACGGCCATCTGCGAAAAGCGTTGCTTAATGTCTTCCGAGAAACTGGCCAGAAAACGGATCGCTTCCACCGAGTTATGATCTTTTTCTAACCCCATGAGTGGCGCATTGAAAAACTCCGGGAACAAGGCAAAGTCGGCTTTGTAATTCGACAGGGAGGAGATGAAGAACTCGGCTTGATCCAGAAAATCTTCCAAATCGTTCATGGCACGCATTTGCCATTGCACCACACCAATACGCACCAGCGTTTTTTCGATGTCGTGGATGGACTCGACGTCTTCTTCGTAGAAAAAGTTATCCCATTCTAACAGCGTCGCGTAGCCGTTGGAGGCATCATCTTCCGGCAGGTAGCCGCGCATAATACGCTTCACATCAAAGTCATTGGCAAGTTGGAACGACAAGATAGGGTCGTGCAGTTCACGGCGCTTAATTTTATCGATGTAGTCCGGTACCGAGAGGGTATCAGCATGCAAGTGGTAGTTCGGAATGCGCCCCCCGGCTAATATCGCTTTGAAATTATGGGTGCGACACAGCTCTTTACGCGCATCATACAAACGGCGGCCAAGGCGCAGCCCTCGGTAATCCGGATGAACAAACACATCCAGCCCATACATGGCATCTCCTGTCACCTCGTTCTGAATGACATTGTTTTCATTAATGATGTCCGTGTACAGGTGGGGCAGTGAAAAGCGGTTGTAATTCACCTTAATGGTGAGCGCTGCACCCACAATTTTCCCATTGTATTCAATGCAGATTTGTCCATCAGGGAATTGGTGGATCAAATCCATGATGGTCATACGTGGCCAAGCCCCGCCTACATCATGAAAAACCAGATTCATCAGTTCGGCCAGTTCAGGATAGTCGGTGGGTTCAATGGTGCGAAGAGAAAGTTTTGGTGAGTTGTCGTCCATATTGGCCTTTTCCATGTTACAAACTGTGGGTAATCATGACATAAATGGCGTAGAAGGAGTATGTTGTTCTGTCACAAAATGGTTGCGCATCAGTGAATGCATTTGGCGTTCTATGCGGGAATGAGAAGTAATACCGAAGTAATGAAAGAGAAAGTGACACTATAAGTAAACAAGGTGTAACGAGAAGAGTATTTACACCGATGAAACGTGAATTATTGAATATTGTTTTGTCACTTTTTCATCGGAACAGAGATTATTTTCAGCTATATATTGCATCCAAATAAGCAGAAAGATTTGAGACCATTGTGACACAACGCAACCGTTTGCGATGGCTGTTTTCCCAGAATAGTCAATAAATAGTATGCATACATAAGCATATCCGTGATAATAAGTTACTGATTTATATTGTGTAATAAAATGTTTTTGTGTAAATTTCGCCTCCTTTAGAAAATATCGTTTTTTTAGTGCTTATCATGTTTAAACATCTCCCTGTTGGAAAGAAAATAGCATCTATTTTTTCTTGCATTGTCGCGTTACTTGTTGCCGTTGCTTTCCTGATCAGTGCTGAAATCGATCTTGTAAGAAAAGAAATTGTCAACTTGACCGATTCGACTTTACCGAGTGTGGCGCAAGTTGAGGCGCTGCGTTATGAGTTGTCGACCATCCGTACCGGACAGTATGCCATCCTGACGTATGAAGATGAGCACCAAGCGTACCAGCATATCGAGCGCGTTGACCGCCAGGTATTGATGGTCAATCAAATGTTGAAGGCGTATGACGTTACCGTCATTACCGATCATGAGCAGCAGGTGTTTGACCGTTTCGTGCAAACCTGGGAAGTCTACGAAAACTCGCTGACCCGTTATAACCAATTGCTTAACCATGGTAAGCGTCATGAAGCACATCAGGTCTTGGCGAAGTCGTTAGATATTTACTCCGCATTGGATGCATCGCTGAGTGATTTACGCCAGCTTAACCTGAACTTTATTAAAAAGAACCGCATCAGTATCATCCAAAGCGTGGATGCCATGCTGTATCTGGCGTTGGGATCGATTCTGATCCTTGCGGTGTTTATGATCGCGATGAATATTGTACTGACCCGCAGCATTTGCCGTCCGTTGAATATGTTAATGGCGCAGTCAAATGCCATCGCATCAGGGAATTTAACCTACCAATTTGCCCGTAATAGAATCGGTGATGATGAATTGGGTAGGCTGGCTGATACCAGTATGCAAATGCAGACGGATTTAAGTTCTCTGATCAAAGACGTGTCTGCTACCGTGACGCAACTGAGTGTGGCTATTGAAAAGGTGAATGCGGATAGGGATAGCCAAGAACAGAAAGGTTCGGCATTGACCAACGAATGCCTTGAGTTAGATCGCTTAGCCGAAGACTTGTACCGAGCCGATATTGTACAGAAGACGCAATACACGCGTGATGCGTGCAATGAGCTAAGCCAGATAGCCAATAGCCTTGAAAAGAAGATGCAGAAGTTCCGTTTAGTGTAGGGCAATACATGTAATAAAGATATTGAATCTCTATATAGGCCAGTCATTGACTGGCCTTTTTGCGTTTATATTTTGAGCCGTTTTTCTTGTCGTTATACATGTATTGCTGTTTTTCAGTACAGATTAACCATAACAAAGAATAAATAGCCAATGACGTTAGTAATGACAAAATATTGACGTGAAAAGGTGGTAATTATTTAAATATACGTAAAGTGAATGGCGTTGTATTAATGGGTATATATTTCACGCTTTATATTTTTCCGATTTTTATCATTACTTGATGGATTGGAATGCACCTAAAATTAACAGTAAAAAGGCGTAAATTAATTGATGCTATAGTGACACATAGCAATCGGTTGCGGTGTTTATATGCGCATATCGCGTGATTCAAAAATATGACATAAAACATATCTTGATGATTTTAAAGGGTTGTTTTTGTTATTTGGATTGTTTGCGCAAATAAATATGTGTAGATTTTTATTTTAATTCTTAGTGTTTTATTCAAGTTCATTATCATGTTTAAAGATCTTTCTATTGGAAAGAAAATAGCGTCAATTTTCAGTTGTATTATTCTTCTACTGATTTCTTTTGCGTTTTTTATTCAAGCCGAAGTCGACATCGTGAAAACCGATGTGGTGAATCTTACAGATTCCACGGTACCGAGTATGTTGCAAGTTGAGGATATGCGTTATGAGTTGTCTTATATCCGTCGTGTGCAATATGCCATTTTGACTTACGAAGATATCGACAAAGCGCGTCAACGCGTTGAACGCGCAGGCCAGCAAGTACAAAATGCAGAACGCATGTTTGATGCATATGGTCTGACGGTAGCCTCGAGTGAAGAAAAGCAGGTGTTTGACCGTCTGATGCGTAATTGGAACGGATACAAACGCTCGCTTGAGGGATATAGCCAAGCCATTCACTTAGGGGACATGGTTCAGGCGCGTCGCGTTCTGGCAGCGTCTTTAGATGAATACAATGGTGTCGATAACAGTATTAATGCACTACGTGAGATGAACCTCGGTTTTGTGAAGAATAATCAGGTCAGCATTCTCAGCAGTGTGAATACCATGCGCTTCTTGGCGTTCGGGGCGATTGTCGCGATCAGTGTGTTTATGATTGCAATGACGCTGTATCTATCCCGCCAGATTTGCCGTCCGCTGAATCTGATCATGGCGCAGTCACAAGCCATTGCGGCAGGGGATTTATCACACGCATTAGATCGTTCTCAGATAGGCAATGACGAATTGGGGCAATTGGCTGATTCCAGTATTCAAATGCAGCAAGACTTGCGTAGTTTGATTGAAGATATCATTGCTGCGGTGACGCAATTGAGCTCTGCGGTGGAAGAAGTGAGTACCGTTGCAGCACAAACCTCGGCAGGCATGGACAGTCAGCAGAGCGAAATTACCACGGTCGCGACAGCGATGGATCAAATGCGTGCCACGGTCGCCGAGGTGGCAAGCAATACGGAAAATGCGTCCGCGTCAGCCATTGATGCCAATCAGGAAGCGCAGCAAGGCGCCAGAGAAGTCAGCCAGACGATGGCGCAAATTCAGCGCGCGTCGGAAGAAATCGAAAATGCGGGCAGCTTAGTAGCCGATCTGGAGAGAGAATCCACCAATATCAGTATGGTGGTGGATGTGATCCGCGATATTGCCGAGCAGACTAACCTGCTGGCGCTAAATGCGGCCATTGAAGCGGCGCGTGCGGGTGAGCAAGGACGAGGCTTTGCGGTTGTGGCTGATGAAGTGCGTACGTTGGCGGGGCGCACTCAGCATTCTACCGGTGAAATCATTGCTATCATTGAGAAGCTGCAAAAGAGCGCTAATGAAGCCCGTGAGGCAACCAATGAAAGTTGTGCCTTGATCCAAGCGTGTGTGAGCCAGAGTCGTGGCACTGGGGAGAAAATTCACTCTATTGAAACGACGGTGAATCAAATTGCGGACATGAGTGTGCAAATTGCCAGTGCGTGCAGCGAGCAGGATTCAGTGACGGAAGATCTGCAACGCAGTGTTACGAAGATCCACAGTTCAACCACAGAAGTGGCGGTAGGGGCGAATCATACGACGCAGGCGTGTCATGAACTGAGTCAGCTGGCGCATGACTTACAGCATAAGATGCAGCAATTTCGTTTAATCTAACCCTTTGTTAGAGCGCTTGCGTCCATTTTTGATTTGAGCAACACATATTAAAAAGGCCAGTCACTGACTGGCCTTTTGGCATGCGATGCATTGTGTGGTTAGTCTGCGTGACTGTT
This sequence comes from Photobacterium aphoticum, assembly GCF_001029435.1. Taxonomy (GTDB): domain Bacteria; phylum Pseudomonadota; class Gammaproteobacteria; order Enterobacterales; family Vibrionaceae; genus Photobacterium; species Photobacterium aphoticum. The sequence goes on from NZ_LDOV01000006.1 coordinate 36,873, forward strand.
ATGCCGCAGAGGCAGCCACTTTTTTGCGTTTTTTGTACACCACACAGAAGTTACCGCGTTTGGTACGGCACTTCGAGCAACGTTCACAATCGACAGGCTCTAACAGGCCTTCTTTCCAACGCTTGATCAGATGCGGCTCCGCCAATAATGGTCGAGACAGCGCAAAGTATTGGATGTTGGTGGTGTTAGCCAGAGTTTCAATCGCATTGAAATCTGCCAAGCCGCCAACGGTGATCACCGGGATCTGAATATCTTGGCTGATCACCGCGCCGTATTCGTGGAAATAACCTTCTGCTTGCAGGGTGTGACCATCAAAGGTTTCACCCACCATGCTGCTGGCGTTACCGTGAATGTTGCCTGACATCACGATGCCATCGACACCCAACGCTTCAAGCTGCTTACACATCTCGCGAGTTTCATCAAACGTCTGGCCGCCTTCAAAGAATTCAGAGGCCGTCAGCTTCACGAGAATCGGGAAGTCATTCCCCACTAAAGCACGGATCGCGGTGATAATTTCCACCAGGAAGCGCATGCGGTTTTCTAAACTACCGCCGTATTCATCCTCACGACGGTTGTAGTAAGGGCTCAGGAACTGGTTGATCAGGTACGTGTGCGCGGCGTGAATTTCCACCCCATCAAAGCCAGATTCCTTGGCACGGCGACTGGCTTGGGCAAAGGCATCGACAATGTAGTCGATTTCCGTTTTGGTCATGGCTTTGCCAAGGGTTTGGGTACCACGTTCAGGTACTTCACTCGGTGCAAAAATCACACGCTCGCCCACGTTGTAGGTGGTTTTCGTGCCGCCATAAGCCAGCTGCATCACGATTTTTGCATCGTGTGCATGCACGCGCTCTGTCAGGACACGGTATTCTTCGATGAAAGAATCATCGTACATGCCCATCATGCCCGCATTTGGCTTTTCTTCTGCCACGATATTGGCATAACCGGTCACAATCAGGCCTACCTCGCCCTGAGCCAGCTCTTCGTAGATGTCATACAGTTTATCTGTCATGTGGCCCGTTTCGGTGGCCATGTTTTCCCACGTTGCGCTGCGCATAAAGCGGTTTTTTAGCGTCATGTTGCCGATGCGGCTTTCTGAAAACAAAGTACTCAAGTTCAATCCTCGTTAAATCGCGTGTTGCACTCATGCCCCTCAGGCACAAGCAGCGGGCAAGGGTAGCGGCAATAACAGGGGGATTCCTTAATCTGGATTAAGGTAATAATCAAAATATCAATAAATTTGTATGATAAAGCGTGACAGCCCTCGAAACGGCGGTTTACCTGCTGTGGTAGCGTAGTGATGTGTTTGTTAGTCGTCTATTTGTCCTGATGACTCAAGACTGACAGACGTTGTCTGGATGTGTTGGCGTTGTAACGCCTGGCAGGGAAGGGAGAAACAAGATGGGTGCAGAAACGACGTTCGTCATCGCACAATTGTGGATGAGTACCTTAGTGGTCGGTGTGTTGTTGTACGGCGTGTTTGATTACGTCACGGCCAGGCGGTTAGAAACCCATTTCATGCAGCATCCATCTCCGCATTTTTCTCACGATGGGCTCGGCCTGCATACGGTCTATTATGCCATTGCGCTCGCTTTTTATTCGGTGCGTTTAAATGCGCAGGATTACCCGTTTATCCCGGTGAATGACACACGGCGTCTCGCTACAGCCACCGACAAGTTTCTTGCCATGCTGTTTACCGCCAATTTTGCTTTGAGTATGGCGTTGTTGGTGGTGATTTCTTTACTAAATGAAAATCAACCATATTAAAGATTCATTTTGTATAAATGCGTAATAGTTAACATTATAACATGCACAATGGATTTGATGTCTAAACCTATTGAATGGGTAATTGCTATTGGAATTGGGATCACTGCAACATATTTTGTGGCTACTCAGATAGACAAAAAGACCCAATCATATGTTGGTAATTTCTATGATGTCCTCTGAGCATTAATTTTTGATTGTTGGAGATTTTGTTTTGGTTGGTGATAATGTCATTGAGCTTATGAATCATATATTGTTTGGTTGTCTGATTTTTTCTATGCTCATGGCTATCTTGTTTTATTTTATTACGGTGAGGCGTATTGAAAAACAGTTTTTAATAGAAGGGATTACAAGGCCTGATTGGGATGGCATTGGTCTAAGAATTCCTGGTTATGCAATTATTATTTTATGTGACATTCAGAGATTGAATGACAAAAATTATCCATTGCTACCTGTGGCTGAGACTCGGAGATTAGCAACAAAAATAGATCGCCTACTTGCGTTTTTATTTTATTTTAGTGCTGTATTGTGTGTTGTGATATTGGTTGTTCTATTTATGTATGAGTGAGTTGATTTGTTTTGCATCTGACTCTTTTTAAAACAGGTAATATCTAATGATAAATGACGATATTGCGATTGTACTTGCTGTAATATGGGGCATCGGCGTCGTCTTTGGAATCATTCAGGCGATTGTGTTTTATTTCACAACGATTAGACGGCTAGAGAAGCAATTCCGGCAAGAAGGTATTGAGCGTCTTGATTGGGACGGAGTTGGTTTGCGTATTCCAGGCTACGCGATGATTTTGTGTCTTTCGCCTAAAAGGATTAATGATAATAATTATTCTTTACTGCCCGTCAGTGCGACACGACGGTTAGCTACGCGTACAGACCGATTAATGGCGAAGGTGCTATATATCAATTTCTTTATCTGTCTCATTTTGTTGTTTGTGATCACTGTGTTTACGGATTTTGTTGAGTCTTATTCTTGAAAACGGTGACACTATAGTCGTTTAGTCGCAATTTCTGCTTATGTTGACTACACATAGTGAAGGAGAAAAGCGTGAACGGAACCTACTATGGCAGCAGAACGACAAGGACTGGAACAAGAGTGGTTACTGTTACAACAGCAGTGTGAAGAGTATGAGAGATATTCTTTGCTCATTAAACTGTTTAATTTCCTGTTATTCAGTGTCTTTTTGTTGGCAGGTGGATTAGCGGGTAAAACCGGTATGGTGGTGCTCGTTGTTCTGTTAATGGTGTGGCTTCAAGATGCAATCTGGAAAACCTTTCAGTCCCGAATTGTTCCGCGTTTATTACAATTGGAACAGGCCATACATCCCCTGAATGTCGGCGCGCATGTTCAGCCCGATACCACGGCCTTTCAGTTTAATACCCACTACATGCAATCACGACCTAGTCAGATTGGGTTGATACGCGAATATGCGACACAAGCTATTCGCCCGACCGTGGCTTTTCCCCATGCCTTGCTTGTGTTCATGGCCTGTGTGCTGATCGTGCTGGGTTAATATGTTGGCTCATTACACGATGCAATGCTAGCCATTCTCAGTCCCCTTCTTATTTTACGAGTGATATCACATCGCGGCTGAGGTGGTATTTTCCTTGTTGTCTACGCTTACCGAATAACAAGGAGAAAGTATGTCTAAAAATCACTATCAGATAAAAACAATGACCCGTGATGGCTTGCTGCGGGCGATAGACTGGGCGGCACAAGAGGGCTGGAACCCTGGTGTGCATGATATTGAATCGTTTTATTCCACCGATCCGAATGGATTTCTGATGGGGTATTTGAACGATGAGCCCATCGCATCCATTTCGGTTGTGAAATACGACGAACACTTTGGTTTTCTGGGTTTTTACATTGTGAAGCCAGAGCACCGAGGAAAAGGGTATGGGCTCGCGCTATGGCAAGCCGGTTTGGCGTATTTGCAGGGCTGTAATATTGGTTTAGATGGCGTGGTGGATCAGCAAAGTAATTACCGACAATCAGGTTTTACGCTGGCTTACAACAATATCCGTTTTGAAGGTCAGGGCGGGGGACGTCCTTCAACGCGTACGGCGCTGGTGGATTTAACAACCATGCCTTTCAGTGAAGTTGAGCGTTACGATCGCGCCTTTTTTCCGGCGCCTCGCACGGCATTTTTACGGAAATGGATCCATCAACCCGGCTCTATTGCGCTTGGTATTCAGCATAAAGGCATTTTGCAGGGATATGGCGTACTACGGCCATGTCAGGAAGGATTTAAGATTGGGCCGTTATTTGCCAATGGGCCATTACAGGCAGAAGTGTTATTTCTTGCATTGAAATCGCATGTGCCCGCAAAGCTGAACTTTTATCTGGATGTTCCGCGAGCGAATGATGCGGCAATGGCCTTGGCCGAGAAATACCAACTGACCCCAGTATTTTCTACTGCCCGTATGTATACCGATGCTATACCGGATATTTCGCTGGATCGTACTTTTGGTGTCACCACCTTTGAGCTAGGTTAGGGCAGAGCATCGAGGCAGAGAGATGTTAGGGCGAGGTGAGGATGGCAGGGAAGAAAAAGGCATTCGTTTAGTAAATTACACATAAAAAAACCGACCGTCGGACAGGGCATTGACGGTCGGCAAACGCTCACAATCAGAGCAAAAAGCAAGGAAAACAGGTGTTCAGTGTTAAGGTTTCTCCCCCTTAACGGGATGCTTGTTCAATGGCAACCGCAACAGCAACTGTCGCACCTACCATTGGGTTATTACCCATACCGATTAAACCCATCATTTCAACGTGAGCCGGAACCGATGACGAACCTGCAAACTGAGCATCAGAGTGCATGCGGCCCATGGTATCGGTCATACCGTATGAAGCCGGGCCAGCGGCCACGTTGTCTGGGTGCAAAGTACGGCCAGTACCGCCACCGGATGCCACAGAGAAATAACGCTCGCCACGTTCTAGGCGCTCTTTCTTGTATGTCCCGGCAACAGGGTGTTGGAAGCGGGTTGGGTTAGTTGAGTTACCGGTAATGGAAATATCAACGCCTTCTTTGTGCATAATGGCCACGCCTTCCTGCACATCGTCGGCACCGTAGCAATTAATCTCACCGCGAGGGCCTTGTGAGAAACGGCGCTCGCTAACCACATTCAATGCGCCCGTTTCATAATCGAATTGGGTTTGTACGTAGTTGAAGCCATTGATGCGAGAGATTAGATAAGCCGCATCTTTGCCTAGCCCATTTAGAATCACGCGCAAAGGTTGCTTGCGGACTTTGTTCGCGTTCAGAGCAATTTTGATCGCGCCTTCTGCTGCTGCGTAAGATTCGTGACCCGCCAAGAAACAGAAGCATTGGGTATCATCGCTTAGCAGACGTGCGCCTAAGCGACCGTGACCTAAGCCAACTTGACGTTGGTCGGCGACAGAGCCTGGAATGCAAAATGCTTGCAGGCCTTGGCCCAAGTATTCAGCAGCTTGAGCCGCAGTGGTGGCATTTTCTTTTAGTGCAATTGCTGCTCCTAATACGTACGCCCACGCTGCATTTTCAAAGGCAATGGGCTGGGTTTCTTTTACGATGTCATACGGATTGACATTGTTTGCTTGGCAGAAAGCCAGCGCTTCTTCCAGCGACGCAAAACCATAGCGTTCCAGAACAGGGGTAATTTGTGCAATACGGCGGTCATAACTTTCAAATAGTGCAGCCATGATGGCATCCTCAATCAAAGTGGTCTTGGTTATAGAGACAATTAATGGTGAACGGTGAATACGTGACCGTGTCACTCATGGCGTGGGTCAATGGTACGTACTGCTTCATCAAAGCGGCCGTACTGACCTTTTGCCTCTGTCATGGCTTGTTCGGCTGGAACGCCTTTGCCAATGGCTTCCATCATTTTTCCAAGATTCACAAATTGGTAGCCGATGATTTCATCGTTGTCATCCAGCGCTAACTGGGTGATGTAGCCTTCTGCCATTTCCATGTAACGCGGCCCTTTAGCACGGGTGCCGTAATGGGTACCGACTTGGCTGCGTAGCCCTTTGCCCAAATCTTCTAGGCCCGCACCAATTGGCAGACCGTCTAATGAGAAGGCGGTTTGGGTACGGCCGTACACGTATTGCAGGAAGATTTCACGCATCGCCACGTTGATGGCATCACACACCAAGTCAGTATTTAGTGCTTCCAGGATGGTTTTGCCGGTAATGAGTTCAGAGGCCATCGCGGCAGAGTGGGTCATACCGGAGCAGCCAATGGTTTCAATGAGGGCTTCTTCGATAATGCCGTTTTTCACATTCAAAGTGAGTTTTGCTGCACCTTGTTGAGGGGCACAGGTACCGACACCGTGGCTAACACCTGAAATGGCAATCACATCTTTTGGGTTGACCCAACGGCCTTCAACAGGAATAGGGGAAGACGCATGGTGTGGGCCTCGTTGAAGGGGGCACATGTTTTGAACTTCGCTAGAATATTGCATTGCTCTTTCTCACGGTTTACGGGAAACGGAACGAACAATGAATGGGGGAGGAGGTGCATGACATCATGCTATCTAACAACATCGCACAGGGTGCGCAACAGTACGCCAAAATGTAGGGGGCGTATCGTTAATCCTCGGCCATTCTTGCCGTTGTTGTTAGACGTCATCATCCCTAATGAAACGGGCGGTTAAAGGAGGAACATCATCTCCCGCACGGGCTGCCAGTGAATGGCGGCGAGGCTGGCAACGCACGCTGTGTTGCGCTGTTGGAATTAACTATACACCCATTAAGCAAGAATGCGCCTGTAATATTGCCAATCCAAGATTGCAGTTTTGATAACTCAATCAACAGAAATTCTGTGCTACGGCATGTCGAGTCTGTAAGTAAATGTAACGGGTTGTACCGGCATTCAAAGACTTAACAAGCATTGTGTGTTTTATCATCAACTCTGACCGCCCGCTGTTTGAAAATTGACATTAATCGAACATTGTTTCTGGAGTAATTACGTAATCTTTTAGCATAAAAGTTCGGAGAAGCACCATGTTGCAGAATAATAATCAAATTTTGGTCGAAACAGTAAGACCGGAAAGGCAGTGGAAAAAGCGTGCAGTTTCATCCGTGATGGCAGTGGTGATTGCTTTAACCGGCATGATGACCCCGATGATGGCTGAAGCCAAAGGGCATCATCACCACCACAAGCATCACCACAAGCATAAACATCATCATCACCACCATTATCACCGTAAAAAGGTCGTGATTGTGAAAGAGCGTCCGCGTCATCACCACCATCATCATCACCATTACCACAAGAGTCGTTTGCCTGAGGTGGCGACCTTTGCCGTGATCGCGGGGATCACTTATGCCATTATCGATAATCAGTATTACAAACGCCGTGGCGATAATTATGAGTATGTGGTGAAGCCACGATAACGACTCGGTGATAGAAAGCGTGTCAGCATTAAGCGCGATGAACAATCACAAGACAGCCTGTTAGAGACAGGCTGTTTTTGTATGTGGCGTTTAGCGAGTAACAATGACTGTTCACCGCCGAACGTGAAATCGTGGGCGAAAAGCGTGAAATCAGCGGAACAGATCACTGCTACAGGTCGGCAGGGTTTTCTCCCCGGAGTAGAACGAATCACTCCACAGTTGCTGACCTTGAGGGGCTGTGATGTAGAAAAAGGTCCCATTGCTGAGGGTACAAGATTGGTAATGGTAATTTGCCAGTGTTTTGGGGTTGCCGAGTAGTGCTATGACCGGATCGGCCGCATTCACACGATCAACCTGATAATACGTATGCATCTGTTGCCCTGAGACGGCGGTTTGCTGACTGGCCAGCTTTTGGCACGGTGTCGCGTTTGTCGAGAGGATGTTAACGGCTTGTCGTTGGTTATTGGTGACATTGACGACATGCACCGTATCCCCGGCCTCTAACTGTGCATTTTTGATGGCGAAACATTCCCCCGAAATCCAGCCAATGTGCTGTTTGGCATTCGTTAGCAGTGGGCTGAGTGTGGTGGTTTGGGTGCTCTGGCAGCCTGCGAGAGCGAAGGCACTGATCAAGGTGGTGAGTGCTAACGTATTGTGTTGTGTAAACATAATCCTACCGAACGTTTTCTATCGAGCATTGAAAGCGTGCAACCGTATCATTCATCATCAGGCTGGCATGCCGGTTAAAAAAGGGCTGGGGTGAGAGGTAAGGAGAAGCTTTTGTACACATCGTTATTGGGAATGGATATCAGTGAATAGCGAAGTGAGTGCTGACATCAAGTTAGTTGCTCATTGTTCTTCGCTGATTGCACATTGGCGTATTTATCGCTGTTATTTTTATGGCTTTTTAGCGTCAGCAGCATGCCTGAATTGCGGCTTAGAGCGAATACTGTGTGAGGCAGAGTGCGATCACATTCTGACTAATGCCGTAAGTGAAAAAGCTGTGGAAAGTCATGTTGCGGTCGATCTCTCATCAATTCGGGCTATCCATCATTATCCCTATTATTTATAAGGTCTATTGGGCGGGATGTGTGGCGCACAAACAGGACGGTAAATCACGGTTTCTGGTTAAAAAAACAGCAATTAACTTGGATAAAGAGATGTAAACAACGTTAAATCTCGGTTAAGTCACTAAATGATAAAAATTTTCTGATTACACTGAAGAGGTTATTTGTTCATGGAGGGAGCCATATGACCATTCAATCCTTAAGCTGCGATAAGTTGTATCGCACAGCATCTTTACATGGCTTACCTGAAGATTGTAAGTCGACGAAAAACCTGACACCGCTGGACGAAATTGTCGGGCAAGAGCGGGCACAGCAAGCGGTAGAGTTTGCAATGTCCATTAAAGAGAAAGGCTACAACATTTATGCCATTGGCCGTAATGGTCTGGGTAAACGTACCATGGTGCTGCGTTACCTGAATCGCCATGATCCCAATGGAAACGGCCACACCCTGTATGACTGGTGTTATGTCGCGAACTTTGAAGAGCCGCGCAGCCCGAAAATTCTAAAATTACCGGCTGGGCGCGGTCATGCATTTCGTAAAGACATCGAAAAACTGATGACCCGTTTGGTCAAGGCCCTGCCACTCGCGTTCGATAACGAGATGTATTACAGCCGCTCTGAAAAGCTGAAAAATCAGTTGACGCAGAAGCAGGAAAGCGCCTTGCTGACCCTGACGAAAGAAGCGTTAGAGCGCAGCGTGAGCTTATCGGTCACGACCACCGGTGAATATCAGCTGGTGGCCCTGAATGGGGAAGAGCCGCATAACGAAGAGTCTTTCGCGGCGTTATCGGAAAAAGAGCAGAAAGCGTTTGAAGAAACCATTAATGATCTTGAACGCCAATTGCGCGGCATTGTTCGCCAATTGACGGAATTGGAGGAAGAATTTTCCGATAAAATTCAAAAACTCAATACCGAAATTGCCAATGATGTGGTGGCGCATTTCTTCAAAGTGCTTTTCGTGTCTTATAAAGAATTGCCTGAGGTTAAAGCGTACCTGAAGGCGATGCAGGCCGATATTCTGGATAATCTGGACATTTTCCTGGAAGAAAGTGAAGAGCAGGTGGCACTGGCTTATGCGGCTTTGGACAAGAAAATGCCGCGTCGTTACCAGATCAATGTGCTGGTGAGTCAGCCAGAGCAAAAATTCCCGATCGTGGTAGAAGAAAGCCCGAACTATCACTCGATTTTCGGCTATGTGGAAAACGCGACATTTAAAGGTACCGTGTTCACCGATTTCTCACTGATCCGCGCAGGTAGTTTGCACCGTGCTAATGGCGGGGTGCTCTTGATGGATGCGGTGAAAGTGTTGGAGCGTCCGTATGTGTGGGATGGCCTGAAACGTGCGTTGCGTGCCCGCAAACTGAGTGTGAGCTCGCTGGAAAAAGAAGTGACGTTATCGGGCACGATTTCCTTGGATCCCGAGCCGATCCCGCTCAATGTGAAGATCATCTTGTTCGGTGACTATCAAACTTATCAGTTACTGCAGCACTATGATCCTGAATTCAGTGAACTCTTCCGTGTGACCGCCGATTTTGAAGATGAAATGGTACGTACGGATGAAGCTGAAGTGCAGTATGCCCAGTTCATTTCCAGCATCGTGAATGATAACGGGATGTTGCATTGTGATCGTAAAGCGATCGCCCGGATCATCGAATACAGTTCTCGTCAGGCCGATGATCAAAATAAGCTGTCGTTGCATTCTGCCGATATTGCTAATTTATTGCGTGAAACCAATTACATGGCGAAATCGTCAAATGCGACGATGATCCGCGCGAACCACGTGGATCAAGCATTGCTCAGTCAGGAGAAGCGAGTCAGTCGACTGCGAGATCACGTGATGCAGACCTTTGTGAACGGCACCACGCTGATTGATACGCAGGGTGAGGTCGTCGGGCAGATCAATGGTTTGTCGGTGATCTCAACATCCAGCCATCAGTTTGGCGCGCCGAACCGTATTACTGCCACCACGGCGTATGGTAACGGGGAAGTGTTTGACATTGAACGCAGCGTGGATTTGGGTGGACGTATTCACTCCAAAGGGGTGATGATCTTGTCTGCATACCTTGCATCGCTGTTTGGCAAAACACGCCGTATTCCACTGACCACACACCTGACGTTTGAGCAGTCTTACGGTGGGGTAGACGGTGACAGTGCTTCTATGGCGGAACTGTGTGCGATTGTCTCTGCGTTTTCTTTGGTGCCATTGCGTCAGGATGTGGCGATCACCGGCTCAATGAACCAGTTTGGTGAAGCGCAGCCGATCGGTGGCGTGAATGAGAAAATCGAAGGCTTTTATGATGTGTGTGCCATTAAGGGCCGCACGGCACAGCAAGGGGTGATCATTCCGCAATCAAACGTGCATAACTTAATGCTGCGAAAAGATATTGTGGAAGCGGTAGAGAAAGGCGAGTTCCACATTTGGGCGATCAGCCATGTGTCGGAAGCGATTGAAATTCTGACTCGTCAGCCCGCAGGTATCCTCACTGCCGAAGGTACATACCCACTCGATTCGGTGTTAGGTCAAGCGCAGCTTAAATTGAATGCCTTGCGGGTGTAGTGCGATCTGCGCCGATAAATCCTACTCAAAGCCAGCGAAAGCTGGCTTTTTTCTGTCATACGATCAGCGCTTCGTTACACTACTTCGCCATTGAAAGGGAGGAGGAGAATCAGGTGAGCAAGGTAGATATCAGCAAACAGACAAGGCCAGTGTGTATGTGGAAACGCAAGGTAATGGGCATCGCTGTGTGGACGCTGCTGTTTCTTGGCTTTTTTCTGTTATTTCCGGAGGTGGGAAAGACGCATCCTCATCTTGCCTATTCTGCATTATTATCCCCTTTCATTGTTGTAACGGTCTTGATTGAGAACCCGACAGCGTTATTGGACGGTGAGTTTCCATCAGCACTCTATCCCGGGTTCATATATTGGGGGATTGTGGTTGGGATTGTTTGTTTTCTTCATCCCAAATCCCATTAAAACAGGTCTGTTCAAATCCGTCCGTTAAAGCACCATACTCACCGCGCCAGCTTATGATGCGCCCGTGAAAAATGCCCGGCACAGAATGCGCCAACGATAGACAGTTCTCCTGCCAAACATAATGCTGCGCAGACTTCTGCTAATGCTTGAGAGTTGCCGTGACCGTGTAGCCCCAGTAAATCAAGACTGGCTTTTTGGCTTGGTAATGACGTGCCGCCGCCCACTGTCCCGACCATGAGATTAGGCAGGGTGACAGAAGCATATAATCCACCGTGTTGATTGACTTCAATGCGGGTGATCCCCACTGCTGATTCCGCCACACAGGCCGCATCCTGACCGCAGGCGATATAGAACGCAGCTAAGGCATTGGCATAGTGTGCGTTAATACCAATGCTGCCACTGAGTGTGCCGCCGACGGTGGTCATGCGAGTGAAATCGGCCATTTTTTCTGGCGTGGTGAACAGCATTTTTTCAATGAGTGCTGCGTCAATATTCACTTCTGCCGTAACTTTTTTACCGCGCACACTGCGCAGGGTCTGTGCGGTGGCTTTCTTATCGCCCGACAAGTTGCCATCCAAAAAGGCTTGCAATGGCGGGATCGGAGAGTGGTGCAGAATGTATTCAAACACCGCATTGGTAGAAATGGTGACCATGTTCTGGCCAGACGCATCGCCCGTCACGTACTCAAACACCAAGTACACATGGTTACCTTCAATATTGACGCTGATGTCAGCCAGTTTGCCAAAACGGGTCGTGGATTCGGCAATGGTGCGGAAGTTGTCGTATTGCGTCACCACCCATGCGACGAATTGCCCCGCATCGGCCAAGTTGTAGAAGGCAAAACACGGAGTACGGGTGACGCCTTCATTCAATAACATGACACTGGCCCCGCCAGCCTGCGTAATCAACTGTGAGCCGCGACTGTAAGAGGCCACCAATGCGGCTTCGGTCGTCGCGAGCGGAACATGGTAATCGTCCTTGGCAAATAAGCCATTCACGCGCAATGGCCCCGCTATACCGACAGGCAGTTTCACCGTGCCGATGAAGTTTTCGATGTTTTTGTTGTACTGCGTCATCTGTGCCTGGGTGTGTGGATCCAACAGTTGTGATTGCGCGCTGGTGTGATCCAACATCTGCCAGCGTTTTTCTACCGCTTTGGGGGTGAGGTAGGGCGAACGTGGTTGACGTTTTGTGACAGGGTCATGGTGCGGGCCAAGTCGCGTAGTGAGCTCTGTGCAAGAGAGATCAGAAACCAGAGATGTCATGGTGTTACGGCGGTGCAGATTAAGCTTAGGCATAGCAGTCTTTCTTAAACAACGATGACAGGATTCTACCTGTCAGAGTGGAAAACACTGATCCTGCCAGATAGACCTGACGCTCGGCTGACCGTGTTGAATTACCGCCCAAGGGCGCCTAAGCCCCCATTGTGCGGCTAATGCATTGAAAGTATGGGAGATGCGAAAGGTGATCTTTCTGCTGTCTATGATGGTTCAGTCACACCCTGTAACAGTTTCGCATTTTCATGGGGCATTATCGTATCGGCGTCTTGCGCAATATTCGTGAGAACAGTCCAGCGGTGATAATTCATAACTGTGACCTGACAGACACTCTCTGGGGTGATGCTTGCAGAGGATAGGGGATGAGCCTAGGATGGATATCCGTTGTTAAAATGAGACATGGAGCAAGATCCCGATGGTGGCAAAAGTAGCACTCACCCCGAACGGGCCGCAGTTTTCTGAGCTGGTTCAAGGCTATTGGCGTTTAGGCGCGTGGAATATGAGCCCACAAGAACGATTGACGTTCTTGAAGCAGCATATTGAATTAGGGATCAGCACGGTCGATCACGCCGATATCTACGGCGATTATTCGTGCGAGCAACTGTTTGGTGAAGCTTTGGCGCTGGAACCAAGCATGCGTGACCAAATTGAAATCGTCACCAAATGTGACATTAAGTTGTGCTCCAGCCAGTTTGCTGACCGCAAAATTAATCATTACGATACGGGTAAAGCGCACATCATCGAGTCGGTGAATAACTCACTGTCTCGTTTGCACGTAGAGAACATCGATGTGTTGTTGATCCACCGTCCGGATGCATTAATGGATGCGGATGAAGTGGCAGAAGCGTTTGCAGAGCTGAAAGTGCAAGGCAAGGTCAATCACTTTGGTGTGTCGAACTTTACGCCATCGCAGTTTGATCTTCTGCAATCTCGCTTAGAAGCTCCGTTGGTGACCAATCAGGTAGAGATCAACCCATTGAATTTTGAGGTGGCACACGATGGCACCTTGGATCAGCTGCAAATGAAACGCACGAAGCCGATGGCGTGGTCATGCTTAGCGGGCGGTGATATTTTCTCTGGCCAAAGCGAGCAAGCGGTGCGTGTGCGCAATGAACTGGAAGCGATCCGTGAAGAAATCGGTGCCGCGAGCATTGATCAGGTGATTTATGCCTGGGTTCGTCGTCTGCCTTCACAGCCGTTACCGATCATTGGTTCCGGTAACATTGATCGTGTACGCGCAGCGGTGGACGCACTCACGCTGACACTGACTCGTGAACAATGGTACCGCGTATGGGTCGCATCAAAAGGTCACGGTGTGCCATAGTCGGTCAGCCGATTGGTCAATTAACCTAGCAACATAGATAAATTCGGAAGGCCTCATCATGAGGCCTTTTTTGTAGCTGTGCGTGTGAGGTGTTCAGGTATCAGAAGACCTAAACGTGAGTTCAATGGCGTTTCATGCTATAACGCCAATGTAATGATTGAGGAGTGATCATCATGGCACAGCAAGTAGGGAAGGCGAGTGCACCCGCGACAGACACACAAGTACCGACACCCAATTCTGATCTATCAGAGGTATCGGCAGACATCCCACCGGTGTTAACTAAAAAGCAGCAAGCGATCCTCGCCCGTGAAGCCGAGTTGCTGGATATTGCAAAAGCCATTGTGATCCGAGAAGGGTTCGCACATCTGACAATGGATAAGGTTGCTGCTGCCAGCCCTTACTCAAAAGGGACCATTTACAATCATTTCATCAGTAAAGAAGATCTCGTTACGGCGTTAGCCGCCCAAGCGTTTAAGCAAGAAATTCAACTCTTTCGTCGCGCACTGGCCTTTGATGGTAATAGCCGGGAAAAAGTGGTCGCTATGCATGTGGGTTATTCTCTGTTTACCCGTATGGAACCGGTGTTATCTCTGTGTGTGCTCACTAGTCGTACCCCGTTAGTGATTGAGAAAAGTTCACCACAACGATTGGCGTCTTTCAGTGAATTAGAAGAAGAGCTGGTTGGGATCAGCGATCAGTTTTTAGCAAACGGACTGGAGTCGGGCGCTTTGGTGTTACCGGAAGGGCTCAACCGCGACAGTGTGGTGTTTGCGAACTGGTCCATGGCCTTTGGTTCCAATGCGTTGATGAACAATGCCAGCCAGAGCTGCTGTGTCTCGCGTATCGCACAGAATTACTCGATTCTTCAAAATGCCAATTTGCTGCTTGATGGCTTACGTTGGCGACCTATGTCGGCAGATTTTGACTATTTCCAATCATGGAAACGCATAGAAGAAGAAGTGTTCGCACACGAAGTGCATTTACTTAATGAGTTGCAGACAACATCGCCACAGGATGTAATCTGAAATTTATAAGCGGCTTTTGCGATCACTCTGAACGTAACGTTGAGATAGCAGAAGAAAGAGAAAAGGGCCTGATGGCCCTTTTTTGGTTAAACGTTTGTTGCTTGAATGCTGGCTGTGCGGATCAGAAACAATGTTTGTAAGATTTCTTTTGGGCACATACCGCCGTTCTTAACGCTTCCTGATATTTCTTGTCATGCGGATACGCTTCGGCCAATTCACGGAAGGTACTGACAGCCCGTGTGGTCTGGTTAAAGTTGTAATACGCCCAGCCTTTAATTTCGGTCATATTCACATCTTTGCCGTATTGCTGCTCGAACTCGGTGCTTTTTTGAATCACGTACGCATAGTTCTGTTGTTCATAAGCATCCAGGATCTGCTTCGCTTCGCGTTTTTTGGCATACAGTTGGCGTTGAGCCGGATCGGGCAGGTTATGCGCCATATATTCCGCCCGCTGTTCAAAGCCGGCTTTGTTCAGTGCCAGCGTGTAACCATACTGGGTACTGTGGTAATCCTTGTCGGTCTCCGGCAGCGTCTTCAAGGCTTGCTCAAATGCGCGCATAGCCGTTAAGGGGCGATCCAGTTTATACCACTGCCAGGCAGCAAGTGCCTGTTGCTGGGGAGATAACGTACTCTGCTGTTGCAGTAGGTGCAGACAGGCCTGAGGATCATGGCGACATGCTTTGTCGAGCTTGGGCGAACTGCTGCCGGCATGCATTCTCGCCAGTGACGGGTAGCGGGCTGACCACTGCGTTTTTAATGCATCCGCTTTCTGTTGTTGCCCGAGCTGCTGCAGGCTTAAGATTTTTCCTTCAATCTGCTTACGGCTTGCGGTTCCTGACCAATTAATGGACTGGTTAAACCAGGCCAGCGCTTTTTGTGGTTGCTTCTGGCGCAGGTATTGCCAGCCCAGCAACTCCGCCCCTTTTACATCTTTCACTTTGTTTACTTGTAAGCTGGCATTTTGTGTTTGTTGGCGGGACAGACGCTGCTTGCCTAATTGTTTTAAATTAATTTGGTAAGCCAGTTTGTTGTACGCCTCCGCATCATAGCCACTGCTCTGGCGGTATTTGGCCAAAATATCCGGCCCGTTGTGTGAACGCGTCCAACTCAGGGTTTTCTGCGTGGTTGCCAGCGCATGCTCCGGACAGGATTGGAGCAGTTGAGTCAGCTTTTGTTTGGCATTCGGGCCGTATCCCGTTTGGGTTTCGGCCTGCAGTACCAGCCATGCCCATTGGATACGATCACAGGTGTTCCATTCGGGATGCGCGTTAATCAACGCGCTGGCTTGTGCCGTTTGGCGGTTGGTCACCTTTTCCGTTAAGGCGTTCAGGGTTGATTGGTAGTCAATTTCCCCCACCAGCTTGTCTGAGACATCTTGATTAGAAGCGGCCTGCTGAGCCGCTTGCCAGCCCTCTTTTTCCAGAATCTTCCAGATGGGGGTCTCATCATAGCCACTGTAAGTTTGCGGTGGATTGACCGTGACCGAAACCTGGCTGTCGAGTAATTGCACGTGAGCTTGCTCGTTGGCTAAAGCAGGCAGTGCGATCAGTAACGTGAGCAGTGAGGGTTTCATTGGCAGTACCTCTCGTGAAAGGCGATATGAGAAAAGATGATCAGGCTAGCCGAGTAATAGTCATCAGACAGCGTGGGTTGCGGCAGTGCACTACGGTGCTTGTAGTCTTCGTAGCTGAGTTGCACCAAGGTGGCGATGGCATTGGCGCCATTGGGTGCCGAATAACCCGCCATCTGGTTGGTTTTTACATCTACCCAGGCACGGTTGTGTGTCATGATCCAACTGCGGTAGTGATTGTTAATCGCGTTGTCATATCCGCCCCAAATCAGGTAAAGCGGAATACGGTAATTGCCGTAGCTAAAGCGGGACGGGAACTGTCTGGCCGGTTGCCATTGTTCATTGCGGTATTCCACCCAGTCAGAGGGTAAATGGAACGGGCCAAACTGACTTTTATCGAGAATACGCAGTCCCCCTTGGTTTAATGCGTGCCATTTGGGGCTGGATGCTGTCCGGTACTCGGCAAAGGCATTAAAGGCTGGATAGACCCAATAAGACGGGTTGATCACCGTTGATGAGGCATGCTCAAAGCCATAGTTAGCGGGTAGGAGCGCCGTTTGTTTATCCAAGGTGATCAGGTGTGATTTGGCTAATGCATCGATAATGCGGGATGCTGATTTGCCATACCCGTTATTGGGCCAGTTGGCTTCGGCTTTTAATAAAGCCCAGGCAATAAAGATGTCGCCATCACTGGCGTTATTAGGATCAGGAATATGCGGTGGTCTTGGTTGCCACTTCCAGGCAAACAGTGGATCGTTTTTCCGCTGCAACGTGGTGCGGGTCCATTCCCACAGTGATTTGAAGGTATGGTGATCGTGGAAGAAGGCTGCCATTAGCATGCCGTATCCTTGGCTTTCACTGTGGCTGATGCTGTCGTTACCGTTGTCTACCACACGGCCGTTATCGGTAATGAACTGTTGTTTGTAAAAGGACCACAATGAGGTGTCCTGCTGAATGTTGCAACCGTGTACCCCTGCTGGTACGGAAGAGTGGCTCAGTAAGGGGAGTGCGGCAAACAAAAAGGGAAGCCATCTCATGCGCGTTTCTCCAATCCACGGAACAAAATCAAGGCCAGTACAAGTACCAGGCTGAAGATCAGCAAGGGCAGACTGAACGGATAGGCAATAAAACCCGCACGCAGCAACTGCAAATCACCTTCTCTGCTGGGTAAGGTTAACTCAATGATCCCGCGTGTCGGTTGTACCGGTTGACTGAGGTAAATCGCCATTTCTTTCTGTAAGCTTGCCTCGTTTGCCGTGCTGAAGTTGATGGTACGCCAGCCGTTTTTTTGTGTGGTTAAGGTTGCAAACCCTTCTGCACTGAGCCCCGCACTCCATGGACTGGCAGAGGTTGGGTACTGGAAAAAACCTTGGGCTTGTGCGGCTGTGATCTCTTCCTCGGCATGTCGGCTATTGGCCATCAAGGCCAGCAATATTTGCCGTAAGTCATTGGAGGTTGTTGTTGCCGTGTTACCTGTCGTCATCGTTCCCAACGTCCCGCTATGACTGTGCGTACCCACATGAAAAGCCAGATTGAAAGGGCGGAGTTGTTTATCATTATCGGTGATTAACAGCTCTGTCATCGGCTCACGGGCTTGTAAGGTCAGGCGGCTCAGAAGTTGCCAGATATCACCCAATTCACTGTCTTCGGCAAAATCCACCGTTAACTGGCTGTCACGGCCATTTTTTTCGGTGATAAACAGCAATTGATCGGCCGGAAGTTGTTGCTCAAATTGGGTGAGGTAGTTGACCCAACTCCCTAGTTGAATTGCAGACGTTGCCGCAATGTCCGCCGTGAAAGGCACAATGTTTCCCGTTTGGCTCATCGCATGGCTTTGCTCCGGACCATACAGTTCAATACTGATGTTGTTCAGTCCCGGGCGCAGCAGGGTCATGGGAAAGTTCATGCGGTAATGCTGTTTGCTACGCCAATAGCTGGCTCGCAACGGCATACTGTTGGCATAGTCGCCATTCACACGTAGCACCATCGCGGCTTCCCCGGGGGTGACTTTGGGATGACTCAGCACCAGATTAACGTATGAGGTCTCGCCGTCATTCACCAGAAAGTTGGCTGGCATCATAAGAGGTAAGACGAGCGGTTCGTCGCCAAAGTGCAGTTGCTGGGTAAACAATTGCACCGGATAGCGGCTGCCGCTGCTGACTTGTGGCTGCTGTGCGACGGCCTGAGGGCTGATCAATCCATAGCTGTATTGCGGTAAGGGTTGAGCCGGGTTGGCGAAGTGACGGCCTGCATCCAGCAGTTCCTGCTCGTTACGACCAGACAGAATTAACTGCCAGTGGCCTTGGTGGTGATGCAATGCCATATAGGGACCGTTAATGGCATTCAGATAGTCATCCGGCAAGTTTGTATGTTGGCGGAGCGCATCTTGCAAACCATAAATCAGTTGAATCTGACTGCGGTTGCCGGCTGTCGGTGTGCGTTCGGCGCTGTAAAAACGGTACTGATAACTGTCACTCCCACTGCGCAGAGTCCAGCCCTGAACCAGCATACCAGCCAGTGTTAGATCGCTGGGGGCCGTGTCAGGCAATAAACTCACCAATTGAATGGCATGGTTGTACATCTGTCCGCTGCGCATCAGCGCTTCCGCTGTGGCCAGTGTGGGGGCTGCGTCGGTCGGTGTATAGCTGAGTTCAAAAAAGGAATGCTCAGCCAGCAATTCAGTGACCGCTTCGGCGGCTTCCACCCGTTGTTCACTCAGGCTTAATGAGTTGGGCAGCTGGTGGCGTACCGCGATGGTCAGGATATTGCCGAAGCGGGCCAGCAGCTCGGGGGTGAGGGAAATAACGACCTGTTGCGGCGCCCCGTTGGGTTGCAGTTGAATGGTCGCGAGCGCCTTTTGTCCCAGACTCACCCACAGGTTGGCAATGTCGATTTGGCCGGAGTGGGTCATCGACAGGGTGATTTGAATGTCGTTAGCGCGTTGGGTTTCCAAAATGGTCAGCGGAAAGCTGATTTTGTCCCACTGGCCGCGCAAAGTGGTATCCCTGCCTTGCGGGAGCAGAACGCTGAGCGGTACTTTAACGGTTTTTGTACCGCGAGTCGCATAGGGCTCTGCCCACGCGTGTGTGAAGGTGCCCGTCATGATCAGCAGGCCGAAGCAAAATATCATCAGCGATTTCATTGGCGTACATCCTGTGTCGAAGCTGAACGATCCGCAGAGGTCGCTGTCTCTGCAGGCTGCGGGTGAGTACGACGCGGCTTGAGCGACGCGGTCGTGGTCATCGTCATACTTTTGAAGGCCAGTTGGCAGAAGCTGGCTAAGGCATGTGGAATACTTTTTTTCTGCTGTTCTTCAAATTGACGACGGGCTTCCCAGCGACGGCTGAAACCATATGCGATGTCGGTAAACACCCGCAGGCTGTCACTGTTTTTATCCACCAGTTCACAATGCACACTTTGGCCATCGGCTAAGTAGCTGGCCTCATGCACCCGCATGGCAAAGCGATAAGGTTTCAGGTGGGCCTTTTCTTGCTGAGACTGTTTGGGTTTGGCGACATAGCAGGTCAGCTCAAACACATCACCGGGGGCGAGGTCATGATCATTGCCGTGTACCGTCAGTCGGGCACCACTGAGCGACGCGTTATTTAATGTGGCGTGAGATTGCTGCGAATTAATTTGTATTAGTGCTTGGGTTTCACACTCGGTACGTGGTTCGATACGACGCTGGCGTTTTTCCAAAGAGGCGCCCAGACAGACCATGGCCAGCAGCAAGTTGAGGGTGTTGAACACCAACACAATCGCCAATTGTCCTTGTTCAATCGGGTAGCTCATATAGCGGTAAACGCCCCAGCATTCAGCAGCAGCAACGATGGCGGTCAGGCCAACCAATACCGGTGTTAGGCTGGAAAAGTGGGTGTGATCCGTGGTCTCACCTTTGGGGGTGACGGTAAAACTTGGCTTGCGTGGGCTGACAATGACAGACAGCACCGGCAAGAACAGGAAAACGGATAAAATGGTTTCGTAAAACTCCGAAAACAACGTATTACGGGTTTTGCCGAACAGTTGTTGGTTGATCAGAATACTGATGATCAAATGCGGAATCGCATAGGCCACAAAGTCACTGGCGTTACCGACAAAAATCTGCAAATCAAACAGCAGATAGGCCAGTGGTGCAAGCAGGTACACCACACGAAATAGCGGGAAGAACCAGAAAATGGTGGAGTTGAGGTAACAGATCTTCTGTGGCCAAGACAGCCCGCGTTTGAGTACGGGGTTGTTGAGCATGAAGATCTGAATCATACCTTGCGCCCAGCGTGAACGTTGCGTGACGTAGGCCCCGAAGGTATCTGGTGATAAACCGGCAATCATGGCCTTGTTGATGTATGCGCTGTCCCAGCCTTTGGCATGCATATTCAAAGCGGTATCGGCATCTTCCGTAATGGTTTGGGTGGCAATGCCGCCGACATCTTCCAGTGCGGTACGGCGAATGACAGCCGCTGAGCCACAAAAGAAACTGGCGTTCCAAAAATCCATGCCTTTCAGAATACGGTTGTAGAACATCTCATTCTCAGCCGGCACGTTATTTTCAATCCCCAGGTTGCGTTCAATCGGATTAGGGGTCACAAAAAAATGGGGGGTTTGAACGAAGCCCAGAGACGGTTGTTGCTGGAACTGGCCAACGGTATTGACTAAAAAATCACGGCTTGGCACATGGTCCGCATCCAAAATCAGGATCAGATCGCCCTGGCTGTGTTTCATCGCATGGTTGATGTTACCGGCTTTGGCGTGGCTGTTGTCCGGACGGGTAAGGTAGTTGACGTCCAACTTTTCACATAACGCTTTTAACGCATTCGTGCGCTGGCGGGCCTCTTTCGCGGCGGCTGTGTCTTTCACATTCAGTTTTTGGGCTGTGCCACCATCATCCAGTACCCAAACCGTCACTTGCCCCGGATAGTGCAGTTGGGCTGCCGCTGCAATGGTCGGGCCAACAACATGCAGTGGCTCATTGTAGGTAGGAATGAAGACATCCACAGTCGGTACCGGCTCGGATTCATCGATGGGGATGATGGCGCGATCATGCTGTTTAACGTTTACGATCATCCCCATCAGGTAAATGGTGATGCCGTAAATTTCTGTAATGAACAGCGCGAGCGCAAAGGGGATGTCGAGGTGGCTTTCCCACGGCAGCGTATTGTCGTAGCGCCACCAAATGTAGCGTAACGAGATAAAGGCCCCGGTCAATAACATCACCAGATGGAGGTATTTTCGGTCGTTAGACGTCATGCTGAGAATGACGATCACCAGTGCAGAGCCGGAAATCCATAAGTGGGTTTCAGCCGTCACATCGACGGTCGCGAGATACAGGATAATAATGACGATTAGGAGACTGGCTAGCCACTTGATCCCTGTGAGAGCATTGAAGTGTCGCATTGTCATAGTTCCTCTAAGAAAAAGCTGGGTCTGAGCTCATCAAGCCATGTCAGTGAGTGTTTTTCTTCCGTGGTGCAGTAATGGATGAAAACGGAGAGATATTTACTTGCCCGTTTTGCATGCTGCTCTGCAAATGTGCAGCGATCGCCATTGGGCATGATGCTCACCCAGCGCTGGTAGGCGCCCACACTGTTGTATTTGCGCTCACCGGGTGTGGTGGGTAAGGCAAAGGCAAACTGTGCCGGAGGGACTGAGATCGGTTTGTTGGCGATGATCTGAACGATAAGGTTTTCCCCGCGCTGCAGGGTTGGGTTCGCTAATTCACTCCAATACCAGATAGACTGATTCCGATCCTGACGGTAGTTGCCCACGACCTCCATCCCTTGCGGGTAAATGGGCAACTGGTAATCATGAACTGGCACGGGGTCGTGAAAGTGATGGCTGACAGGTTGATGCTGCATCAACTGGCAACCTGAGAGTGTGGCGCCCCCAGCCAAGGTGCAAAGTAATACGCTTACTTTCATTATTCTTCTCTCCTGATGTCCCGCATACTGATATGCGTATTTGACATATGCAAAAATGCGACCAGCATATTGTTGAATTGCAAGTAATTGAATTTTGCGAAAACGTGCCGTAATTAGCGGGGATATGAGGGGAAGTTTGCAAAACGCGTTTTGATTTGAGAATCACATTGCAAAATACAATGCAGATTCAAAATAAATTTTCATCATTCATGTAGGGAATATCGGGCAGGCATGCGTGTGAGAAGGTTATCTTATTGATAGTTTTGATGGCGAAATAGTGCTTGATATGGTCAATTTATTCTCTATTATGACGTTTTGTCACTTTTGACTAATCGTCAAAAAGTGGCGTCATGCAGTGATTCGTGTCCAGAGAGACACGCCGAGGCCAGTAGCGGAACGAAAACGCCGCGAATGGTGCTGCCAGAGCGAGATCTGGCTGATTTTCACTGCATATCGTGCTTTGCCAAGGAGTTGTAGCCGGAGAAATCCGGTTTTTATTGCAAGGTATTTGACGAAACGTCACAAATGGAGCCCGTGATGAAGTTGAAAATACCCGACATCCCTGTCGATTACCCCAAAACCGTGTTGTTGTTTACCCTGTTGGCGATCATCCTTGCCACGCTGGGAATGAAAAACCTCTATTTTCGTGGTGATTATCAGATCTTCTTTGATGATACCAACCCGCAGCTTCAGGCCTTTCAGGAGATTGAAGCGACCTTTAATAAAACTGATACCATTTCCATCGTTATTGCCCCTGAAAACGGGAGCGTGTTTACGCCTGAATACCTCACGTTGATCCGTGACATCACGGAAGCGGCGTGGCAGACCCCGTATTCCAGCCGGGTCGACTCCATTGCCAACTATCAGCATACCGCCGCGCAAGGGGACGATTTGCTGGTGGAAGATCTGTTATTTGACGCCCATCCATTAACCCTTGAACGTATTGCCTATGTACAAAGCGTTGCCACGCAAGCACCACGCCTAAAGAACCTGTTGGTATCAGAACGCGGGCATGTCGCTGTGGTGAACATTACCTTGCAGTTACCGGCAGGGGATCAAACCGCGTTAGTCGCGGAAATCCACCAGCATGTAAAAAATCTGACAGAAAGCTATCACACTGCGCATCCGGAAGTGGTGTTCCATTTAGGGGGCATCATTGCGTTGAATTACGCCTTTGCAGAAGCTGCCATGGCGGATGGCAATACCCTGGTGCCGCTGATGTTTGTGGCTGTGTTAGTGATATTGGGCGTGATGTTGCGCTCGGTCAATGGCGTGATTGCCACGCTGACGGTCATCATTGCCACTGTATTGGCCACATTGGGGTTACTCGGTTGGGCCGGTAAGTTTCTTAATAACGGGACAGTAAATGTGCCGACTCTGATCATGACACTGGCGGTTGCGGACTGCGTGCATGTGATTACGTTAGTGTTGCAGTCTATGCGCCGTGGCATGACGAAAGCAGAAGCGATCACGCACAGTTTGCGTACTAATTTTGTCGCGCTGTTGATCACCTCACTCACGACGGCTGTGGGTTTTCTGATGATGAACGCCTCAGATTCGCCCGTATTGCGAGACATGGGCAACCTGTCGGCGGTGGGTGTGGTCATCGCTTTCTTGCTCGCCATTTCCCTGTTGCCCGCCATGCTTGCCTTGTTGCCATTGCGCGTGAAGGTACAACCCGAAGCCGCCGAGCAAACAGGCTTTACCCGCTTTGGGTGGTTGGCCGATTGGGTGATTGCCCGCTACCGGATGATTTTATCGGTGACCGTGGTGCTTGTGAGTGCCTGTGCGGTGCTGCTGACGCAAAACAGCGTGAACGATGACAGCGTCGAGTATTTTGATCAGTCTTACGCCTTCCGTCAGGCGGCGGATTTTATGGAAGACAATATCAGCGGCCTGACCAATATCAGCATTGTGGTCAAATCTGGCAAATCACAAGGTATTAATGATCCGGCATTTATGCAGATGCTAGGAGCCTTTTCTGACTGGCTGCGCGCACAACCTGAAACCGATCATGTTACCACGTTGTCGGATACCTTCCTGCGTTTGAACAAAAACATGCACGGGGATGATCCTGCGTACTACCGTCTGCCTGACGATCAATCGCTCGCGGCGCAATACTTGCTGCTGTATGAAATGTCCCTGCCATACGGGCTGGATCTCAATAACGAAATCAATATTGATAAGTCGTCGGTCAAGTTACTGCTCACTACTGAAAATCTTGGTAGTAAAGAGATGGTCGCACTGGAGCAACGCATTTATCAGTGGTTTGACGATTACAGGGTTGAACATAACGTGCCGCACTATTCGGTATTAGCGTCCAGCCCGAACCTGATGTTCTCGCACATTGGTGAAGTGAACATGACCAGCATGCTGCAGACGCTGCCCGTCACTTTGGTGTTCATCTCGTTGCTGCTCATCGGCGCTTTGCGCTCATGGCATTTGGGAGCGATCAGTCTGATCCCTAACCTTGTGCCAGCGGTGATCGGTTTTGGCCTCTGGGCGGTGATCTCGGGTGAAATCAATCTGGGCTTGTCGGTAGTAGTCACCCTGACGTTGGGGATTGTGGTGGATGATTGCGTCCACTTCCTGACCAAATACCAGCATGCCCGCCGCCAAGGTAAAGATGTGGAAGCGGGGATCCGTTATGCCTTCAGCACCGTAGGCAAAGCCTTGTGGGTAACTACCGTGGTGTTGGTTTGTGGATTTGGTGTATTGGCACTGTCCAGCTTCCGCCTCAATGCTGACTTGGGCTTGTTAAGTGCTTTGGTGATCAGTATTGCGCTGGTGGTCGATTTCATTGTGTTGCCAGCGGTATTACTGATGTTTGACCGTCAGCAATATGCGTCTGATGGCCCCGATCTTTCTCGTGTCGCAAACACAGGTGTTTCCTCTCGTTCACTCAATACAGCAAGCGCCACGTCTACCACATTGAAACAAGGATGATGATATGAAAACGAAAACAGATTTAGCCGTGTCCGGTTTAACAACGTATCTGATGGCAGGCGCGATCGCCAGCGTGATTGCACTGCCTGCTTTTGCAGAAAACGCGTTATCGCAAGCGGTCTCCTCAACCACCGGTTCTAGTTTGTCTGCACGTGTTGTCGGCAGTGTGGCAGGCAGCTTGTCGACAGGTATCACAGAGAGTGAAGCGATGACTCCGCAAGCGCAGGGACTGGCGATTGCAAAAGATCGTAAAGCGCGGGATATCGGCTGGCAGGATTCGGTGGCTACCTTGAGTATGGTGTTGGAAAACGCGCAAGGGGAAACCAGTGAGCGGAAGCTGCGGATCAAAAATCTCGAAGTGGCAGACGATGGCGATAAAGGCCTGACGGTGTTTGATCAGCCGCGAGACGTCAAAGGTACAGCCTTTCTGAATTTTTCGCATACCACCAAACCGGATGATCAGTGGCTTTACCTGCCTGCATTGAAGCGGGTGAAGCGGATAGCATCGCGCAATAAATCGGGGCCGTTCATGGGCAGTGAGTTTGCTTATGAAGATCTCAGCTCGTTTGAGATTGAGAAGTACACCTTCACTCTGCTCAAGGAAGAGAGCTTTAATGGGCAGGCGAGTTATGTGCTAGAGCAGATCCCTACGGATGACTTTTCCGGCTACACCCGCCAAGTTGTCTGGTTAGATCAAATGCATTTGCGTCCGCTCAAAATGGACTTCTATGATCGCCGTCAGGCGCTGCTGAAAACCCTCGATTTTACCGATTATCAGCAGTATCTCGACCAGTATTGGCGCGCCCATACCATGGTGATGACCAATCATCAGACCGGTAAGAAAACCACGCTAACAACCCATGACTTGCAGTTTAAGACGGGTCTGTCTGAAGGGGACTTTAGTCAGCACAGCTTAAAGCGCGCGAGGTAGGTGGTGTTGAGCACAAACAGAAAAAATGCCGTCTTCTCTGGTTTGAGGCTGGGTCTGTTTGGGGCTGTCGTATGTTCGATGATTGGGCATACGGCAGCTAATGCAGCGACAGACGCAACGACCGAGTCGAATAGCTTCACTGATATTCGCCTGTCGCCCACAGAGCTGCGGGGCAGTATCGCCCTTGAGCACCGCCAGTTTTTCCAGTCGGGCAGTGAAGGACAAGAGACTGCGCAGCCATCATTGGTGTTGGCTCCCGAATGGTACTGGGACATCGACGGATTATGGCGGGAGGGGGAGTCTGCTTTCGCCTTGTCTCCCTTTTTTCGTTGGGATGGCATGGATGATGAACGTACCCACGGTGATATTCGTGAAGCCTTATATCTGTACTATCACGATAACTGGGAATTACGAGCCGGGATCGGCCGGGTGTTCTGGGGCGTGACCGAATCACAACATCTGGTGGATGTGATCAACCAAACCGATGCGGTTGAATCTGTTGATGGGGAAGACAAGCTGGGTCAGCCGATGGTACAGCTGAGTTATTTCAGCAATTGGGGGGCGGTTGATGCGTTTGTCTTGCCATACTTTCGTGAGCGTACATTTGCAGGCAAAGACGGGCGTTTAAGTGTGCCGGGTGTGGATCCTGACAAGGCATTGTATGAATCCAGCCGTAAGCAACAGCATATGGATGTTGCCCTGCGTTACAGCCACAGTTTTTCGCTGGAGGAGATGTCGGCTTGGGGTACTGGTATCTGGGATTTAGGCGTCAGCTATTTTCACGGGACTAACCGCGATCCGTATTTTGTGGTAGTTGATGATCTAACTTATCCGTTGATCCCTTTCTATGCTCAGATGGATCAAGTCGGGCTGGATGTGCAAGCACTGTGGGGGGATTGGCTATGGAAAGCGGAAGCCTTACGTCGCTGGAGCTGGGATGATCACACTGCCTTTACGGGCGGGTTTGAATACACCTTCATTGGTGTCGGTTGGGGAGAAGAGCAGCACATCTGGGATGTGGGAGTACTGGCCGAATACTTGTATGACAGCCGAGGCAGTGATGCACCCGTAGTGGGGCAAAATGATCTGTTTGTGGGCTTACGCTGGGTGCTGAATGACATCGCGGGCACCGAAGTGCTGTTAGGTGTTAGTCAGGACTTGGACGACAGCGATTCACGCACCGGACGTATTGAAGCCTCCAGCCGCTTTAACGATGCCTGGAAATGGCACCTGAATGCGTGGTTCTTTGAAGCCAATGACAGTCATGATCCTGTTTATGTCTATCGTCGTGATGACATGGTGACCATGAAGGTGTCGTATTACTTTTAGCAAGGCGCGAGTTTTTGAGGGACGAGGCTTGAGAAAGAGCAAAAAGCAGTAGAGAGGGAAGAGCTGGGACGAGTGTCGGGGAAGATCAAAGGCACGAGCGAAAGAAACAAAGTGGAAAGTGAAAATCAGTGCGCCGGTATAGGCGCACTGAAAGTGGTGTGTTGGTGACTAGCTCAGTTTCCAGGCGCCAGTTATTACGAGCCGGTTACCAGGCACCAGTGTTTTCCATGGAGGCCCACGGTTCGGCGGGAGGCAGTGCGTCACCTTTTTGTAGCAACTCAATCGAGATACCGTCAGGTGAGCGGACAAAGGCCATGTAGCCATCACGCGGTGGGCGGTTGATGGTCACGCCGCCGGCTTGCAGTTTTTCACATAGCGCGTAAATATCATCAACACGGAAAGCTAAGTGACCGAAGTTGCGGCCGCCGGTGTATTCTTCCGGATCCCAGTTGTAGGTGAGTTCAATCAATGGCGCATTGTGAGTGCGTGCGTGGGCTTCATCGCCTGGGGCGGCTAAGAACACCAAGGTAAAGCGGCCTTTTTCGCTCTCTTTGCGGTGGGTTTCCACCAGACCAAGGTGGTTACAGTAAAAGTCTAACGAGGCGTCAAGGTCGCTGACGCGCACCATGGTATGTAAGTATTCCATCGTACATCCTGTCTCAGTGTAAAGGGCGCAATGTGTCGGTTATCGCACACTGTGGTTGATGAACAAATAATAACATCAATTAGTTAACAGTAAACGGGCAACGGCTTTGCCCACGCCAATGGCTGATTGCGGGTTTTGCCCTGTCACGAGTTGCCCATCTTCTACCACATATTCACGCCATGCCTCAGCACACTGGAATGCTGCATTGGTCGCTTTTAAGGCATCTTCCAGTAAGAACGGCACCACGCCCGTTAAGCCAATGGCTTCCTCTTCTTCATTGGTAAACCCGGTCACCTTTTTGTGAGCGAGGATGTGATCCCCATTAGGATGGCGCAAGTTGACCAGCGCGGCAGGCCCGTGACAGATCGCCGCAATGATCCCGCCTTTTTCATAAATGGCTAAGCTGACACGTTGAATATGCTCATCGTCCACAAAGTCCCACATGGTGCCATGCCCGCCGGCAAAGATGATCGCATCGTAATTCGATGGCAGTACATTATTGATAGAGGGGCTTTGTTTGAGGACATCGACCAATTCAGGCGTAGCCAGAAAACGGGCATTGTATTCATCGTTCTCATCCCAACTTTTGGGATCGACCGGCGTTTCACCGCCTGCAATCGAGACAATATCGACCCCAATGTGTTGGTCGGCAAGGGCATAATAGGGATGTGTCAGCTCAGACAGCCAGAAGCCGGTGGGTGTCCCAGTATGCCCCAACATCGCGTGGCTGGTAAGAACTATCAGTGCTTTTGCCATCGTCTTCCTTCCTCTTTCGTGCGCAGAATGGGCAAGTTAGAGGAAAGTATAGTTGGGGATGTCAATGACGATAGTGCTTTACCTTCATGCGTCTCGTAATGAAACGGCAGTCATATTATCAGTGCGTATGTCGACATCGTTTTGTGAAAAATGTCATTATCAATAATGTTTTTTATTTTTTTTGATTGCCTGCGATTATCAATCAAAACAGAAATTTAAATCTCTCTCAATGCGTGAATATAGTTTATTTTATATTTTCCTTGAACAGAGAGCATTGTCATTCACGCAACGATATATCATAGTTATTCTCGGTTTGAATTGTGTTATTTGAATGAAACCTGAATGAAACCCAGGGCGAGAGCATGAATG
>NZ_LDOV01000007.1 GCF_001029435.1 Photobacterium aphoticum
CCCGCTTACCCGCTTACCCGCCCAATTCGTCCCATTATCCCAAATTATCATGCTGTGATCTGATCTCGCTCTTACTCTTGTTGTAAATAACTTGTGTAAATTTATCGAGAGGGGCAGAGTAATGAAAATGTTGGATTTTTAGCCAAAAGTGAAACATCTCACCGAGCCATCTCACAGTGATTGAGGGTAATCCCCTGAAAATCGCCCAATCTGCCGGTAGATACCTTGTATTACAAGATTCTGCCCCCATAGCAAGAGATAGCCGGCGTAACAACCATGTCATTGAGTTGTTACTGCTAATTGATTTCCAGCCCTGCGAATCGATGATCTCGGAGTGGCATTTTGCGCGTTGCTATGCAGTATGGGTATGGCAAGGCGCATCCAAGGAGTAATGCATGTCTGTCAAAATGAACGTTTTTCTTTCTCATGACGCTGCGGCCCCGCAGTGGGGCGCCAATGCCCTGGTGACTTTCCAGCCGGAAGGTGCCGTGGTTCACCTTACCGGTGACAATGCGTTGGTCGCGGTACAGCGTGCTGGGCGTAAGCTCGATGGACAAGGCATTAAGCAGGTTGTGCTGGGCGGTGAAGGCTGGGATCTGGAAACCGTTTGGGCATTCATTCAAGGTCACCGTAACAGTAAGCCTGGTAACACCGTTGAGTGGCCGGCACTGTCTGAGCAAGACGAAGCCGAACTGCAAGCGCGCATCATGGCGACTGAGTGGGTCCGTGAAATCATTAACCAGTCAGCAGACGTTGTACGTCCATCCCAGTTGGCCGCGCGTGCCGGTGAATGGATCAAAGCCCTTGCCCCTGAGCAGGTGACGTACAAAATCGTGAAAGGGAACGATCTGTTAGATGAAGGCTGGAACGGTATTCATACCGTCGGCCGTGGTTCAGAGCGTTCGCCTGCAATGCTGCGTCTGGATTACAACCCAACTGGTAACCCGGATGCGCCGGTTCATACCTGTCTGGTTGGTAAAGGGATCACTTTTGACTCGGGCGGTTACAGCATGAAACCGTCAGCGGGCATGATTGCGATGAAAGCCGATATGGGTGGCGCGGCGCTGGCGGCAGGTGCGTTGGCACTGGCGATTGCCCGTGGTACTAACAAGCGTATCAAGCTGATCCTGTGTTGTGCAGAGAACATGGTGTCAGGCCGTGCGTGCAAACTGGGCGACATCATTACCTACAAAAATGGCAAAACTGTTGAAGTGCTCAATACCGATGCGGAAGGCCGTTTGGTACTGGCGGATGGTCTGATTTACGCCAGCGCACAAAATCCGGCGTTGATCATTGACTGTGCCACGTTAACCGGTGCCGCGAAAAACGCGCTGGGTAACGATTACCACGCGCTGTTCACTTACGATCAGGCGCTGGCGCAAAAAGCGCTGTTGGCGGCGAAAGAAGAAAACGAAGGCTTGTGGCCGTTGCCGCTGGATGAAGAGCACCGTGGCATGATGCCGTCGCATTTTGCGGATCTGTCTAACATCTCGCAAGGTGAGTTTATGCCGGGCGCCAGCACAGCGGCAGCCTTCTTGTCGTACTTTGTGGACGATTACCAGAACGGCTGGATGCACATTGATGCCAGCGGCACTTACCGCAAAGGGCCGACCGATAAGTGGGCCGCCGGTGCAACCGGTATGGGTGTACGTACACTGGCTAACATTTTGTGCGATCACGAAGATTAATGAGATAAAGGGCTGCCTGTCTGGCAGGCAGCCAAAAAGGAAGAAGCATGTTAAGGATTACGTTATCTGCTGAGGCACACACCGGAATGTGGGGTGACAACGCACTGCTGGCTTATGACGCCGATGGTGTGGTGATCCACTATCAGGGTGAGTTCCCGTTACGCCGTATTCAGCAGGCGGGCAGACAACTGCAGGGTCAAGGCATCAGCGCCGTGAGCCTGGAAGGGGAAGGCTGGAGCTACGAGCGTCAGTGGGCGTTTTATTGTGGTCTGTCTTCGCCAAAAGGCGCCGTGAAACTGCGCTGGGCATCCATCGATGAAGATGAATTAGAACTGCTGAATGCGCGTCATCACAGTGCGGAATGGTTACGTAAAGTGATCAATGCCTCGCCACAGGAGATGTACCCGGAGCGTTTGGCGGAAGAGGCCGTGGCGTTTTTGAGTGACATCGGCGGCGAGCATATCAGCCATGAATGCATCGTCGGTGATGCGTTGCTTGAGCAGGGCTGGGTAGGCGTACACAGCGTGGGCCGTGCCAGCAGCCGTCCTCCGGTGATGCTGACGGTCGATTACAACCCGACCGGTCAGGCGGATGCCCCTGTGGCGGCGTGTTTGGTGGGTAAAGGGATCACCTTTGACTCCGGCGGTTACAGCATCAAGCCAAGCGCAGGCATGGCCGCCATGAAATGCGACATGGGTGGCGCGGCAACGGTGACAGCGGCGCTGGGTTATGCCATTGCCCAAGGGCTGAACCAGCGTGTGAAGCTGTATTTGTGCTGTGCAGAAAACCTGATTGCGGGTAACGCGTACAAGCTGGGTGACATCCTGACGTACAAAAATGGTCAGACGGTTGAAATTCTCAATACGGATGCGGAAGGGCGTCTGGTATTGGCAGATGGTTTGATCGCAGCGACAGAAACGAAAGCGCCATTGATCATTGATGCAGCAACCTTGACAGGGGCTGCTATGATGGCGGTAGGGACAGATTACAACGCCTTGTTCAGTATGGATAAATCCCTGCTGCTCAAAGCACAGCAATTATCAGATCTGGTCAATGAGCCGGCGTGGCCATTGCCACTGGAAACCTGGCACCAGAGCCAGCTGCCTTCACACTATGCGGATACGGCCAATGGACGTAGCCAGAAAGGGGGCATGGCAGGGGCATCGACGGCGGCGGCATTCTTGTCACGGTTTGTCGATACACAGCAAAGCCAATGGCTGCATGTGGATTTGGCCGCCTGCTTCAGAGAAAGCCCGGATAGCCGTTGGGCAGCCGGCGCGACCGGTTTAGGTGTCGCGCACATTGCGGCACTGCTGTTGGGGTGAGAACCCGTTAGGATAGACCACGGATACAGGTAGCCCTTTATCAGGGCAAACAACACAGCAACGTCAGAAGGAGTCTGCAAAGAGAAGGACGTCAGTAGGGGACAGTGTATTGTGTTTAAGCGGAGCAGCGCGCCGCTGGAATTCGCCACGGCGAGGCCGGCTCCCAGCTTCAAAAGGAAACTATAATAATGACGATCGAAAAGACATTCTCAATTGTGAAGCCAGATGCGGTAAAACGTAACTTGATCGGTGCCATTTACCAGCGTATTGAAAGTGCCGGGCTAAAAGTGGTGGCGGCCAAAATGATCCGTATGGATGCCGACAAAGCCAAAGGGTTTTATGCCGAGCATGAAGGCAAGCCTTTCTTTGATGACTTAGTGGCCTTTATGATGTCTGGCCCTGTGATGGTACAGGTGCTGGAAGGAGACAATGCGGTAGCCCGTTACCGTGAACTGATGGGGAAAACCAACCCTGAAGAAGCCGCGTGCGGTACGTTGCGTGCCGATTTTGCGTTGAGCCTGCGTCATAACTCCGTACACGGTGCAGACAGCCCTGCGTCAGCAGCGCGCGAGATCGCCTACTTCTTTGCTGACGATGAGATTTGTCCGCGCGACTGATCCCTGTCCAAACAGACCATTCCACGGGAGGCTTCGGCCTCCCGTTTTTTATGGTCATCGCGCTTTCTGACAGGGGCATGACGGGGAACAGGTGGAAACTACTAGCCAAAGCCTGTACAATTTCGCGCCTTAAAACCAAACTGAGTATCACACGCCTGCGAGCGGTGATACGGCTTACTTAAGGTCCTGTCGTAGACAGCATATTGCGCTGTATACCTAAGGCACAGATAACGTCACGTAATAGAAAGAGGCAACAACCGATGACAACTGTTAAAACGAATCTGCTGGATTTTGATCGCAAGGGGCTGCGTCAGTATTTTGCCGATGAACTGGGTGAAAAAGCCTTCCGCGCGGATCAGATTATGAAGTGGATTTACCATTTCGGTTGTGATGATTTCGATCAAATGACGAACATCAACAAGAAGTTACGTGAAAAGCTAAAAGCTGTCGCGGAAATTCGCGCACCTTACGTTTCAGAAGCGCAGCACTCTTCTGACGGTACCATTAAGTGGGCCATGCGTGTGGGCGATCAGGACGTGGAAACCGTGTACATTCCTGACGAAGATCGTGCAACTCTGTGTGTGTCTTCTCAGGTAGGTTGTGCACTGGAATGTAAATTCTGTTCAACGGCGCAGCAGGGCTTTAACCGTAACCTGCGCGTATCTGAAATTATTGGTCAGGTATGGCGTGCTGCCAAAGAGATCGGTGTCGAGAAAGAAACCGGTCGTCGTCCTATCACTAACGTGGTGATGATGGGCATGGGTGAGCCACTGCTGAACATGAAAAACCTGATCCCTGCGCTGGAAATCATGCTGGACGATCTGGGCTTTGGCCTGTCGAAGCGTCGCGTGACCGTTTCTACCTCAGGTGTGGTATCGGGTCTGGATCAGATGACCGGTAACATCGACGTGGCACTGGCGATTTCGCTGCATGCGCCAACCGATGAACTACGCTCTGAGATCATGCCAATCAACAACCGCTGGAACATCGAAGACTTCCTGGCCTCAGTTCGCCGCTACATCGCGTCATCAAACGCGAACCGTGGCCGTGTGACGGTGGAGTACGTGCTGCTGGATCATGTTAACGATGACATGGAACACGCGCGTCAGTTGGGGGCATTGTTGAAAGACACCCCAGCGAAGATCAACCTGATCCCGTTCAACCCGTACCCGGGCTCGCCATACAAAAAGCCAAGTAACTCACGTATTGACCGTTTCATGAAAACCTTGATGGAATATGATTACACGGTCACGATCCGTAAGACCCGTGGTGATGATATTGATGCGGCTTGCGGACAATTGGTTGGTGATGTGATTGACCGCACGAAACGAACACAAGCGAAGCTTCAAAACGGTGAACAAATCCCGGTAAAATCAGTCTAATACAGACGGTCCCAGTCCAACTTTAGCGGTTGGACTGGGTATACATATGGATATAAATGTGGGGTTGTAATGGTACGGTGGACGATGTACCCGTTATTGTGTAGTTTAATGATTGGCTGTGTAACGGTCGATGATGCTGGCAATGCGAAACAGACAGTAGACAAAATAGAAGCGTCAGAAGCACGCATCGCACTGGGCTTAAGCTACCTGGAGAATGGTCAGTGGCAGCGCGCACGGGATAATTTGGAAATCGCATTAGAATATGCCCCAAAATATTACCGCGCACAGAACGCCATGGCCTACTATTATCAACAGGTTGATGAGCCAACTCAGGCAGAAGCCCTCTATAAGCAAGCACTGCGTGATTCACCGAAAAACGGTGATGTGCAGAATAACTACGGCACGTTTTTATGTGCGCAAGGACGTTACGACGAGGCGATTTCAGCCTTTGAAAAGGCGATTGCCCAGCCTTATTACTACCTAACGTCTGCCAGTTATGAAAACGCCGCATTGTGCAGCTTGAAGAAAGGCAGCGAGTCTGAAGCACGTGTCTATTTTGATAAAGCCCTGGCTTACGACCCATACAGACCAATGTCAATGTTGCAGCTGGCGAAGTTGGATATTAAGGACGACAACCTGAAAGATGCACGCGTCCGGCTGTTTAAATTCAACAAGAGATACGGGTACAAAGCTGACAGTTTATGGCTGTTGATCCAATTGGAGAATCAGGCAGGCAGTCAGAGCATGGTTGAGAAATACGCCGGTATTTTGCAACAGCAGTTCCCGGGCTCTAAGCAATATCAAAACTATCTAGCCAATGAATACTGAACAGAACGAAGAACGATCAACAGAAGATAGTCATCTTCCCGGGGATATGCTGCGTCAGGCTCGTGAGAAGCTAGGCTATTCCCAGAAAGATGTTGCTAGCCGACTGAGACTTCGTCAGTCGGTGGTCAATGACATCGAAAATAACCATTTTGAAGAAGCACAACTGGCCACGTTTACCCGTGGCTATGTGCGTTCATATGCGAAATTTGTCGGTCTTGACGAAAATGCGATTTTGGCCAAGTTGGACCATCACGGTCACGCTCAGCCGCAAGAACAAGAAATGCAGAGCTTTTCTCGCCGTACGAAGCGAGAAGCCCACGATAGCCGTATTATGCGCCTGACTTGGGTGCTGGCGGTGCTGTTCATTGGTTTAACCGGTGTGTGGTGGTGGCAGAGTCTGCAAATGTCTCCGGAAGCAGAATTGGCCGCGACCGTCAGCACGGGAACACCACCGCTGGATGAGTCACTGGCAACGGCTGGGCAAACGCCTGTTGTGACCGCAGAAACCGTGACGGATTTAAACCCGGCACAAGAAGCCCAGCTGACGACGACCGAGACACCGGCACATGATGCTGTGGTGACACCGGTATCGAATGCCGATGAAGCCCCTAAAGCCGAATTTGTCGACAGCTTCACCGAGGTGGCACCAGTGGATGCGACCAACGATGCGGTTACGCCTGTGGCAGAAGAAACCACCGAGGTGGCTGAGGTTGAAACCCCGGCAGAGCCCGTGGTACCTGCCTCTGATCTTGAATTGAGCTTTACCGGCGATTGCTGGATTGATATCCGCGATGCAAACGGTAAGCGCCTTGATACCGGTATCAAGAAAGCCGGTGATGTTTTGAAGCTGGATGGCGCCGAGCCGTTCAAAGTCGTGCTGGGTGCGCCTGGTGTGGTGACCATGAGTTATCAAGGCAAGCCGGTTGATCTGAGCCGATATCCGGCAGGGAAAGTGGCACGTTTGAAACTGCCGCAGTAAACAGAGTAAATGTAATGCATAACGAGTCTCCAATTAAGCGTCGCCAATCGACCCGTATTTATGTCGGGAATGTGCCGATTGGTGATGGTGCGCCGATTGCCGTGCAATCAATGACCAATACCCGCACAACGGATGTTGATGCGACGGTCGCGCAGATCAAAGCACTGGAAAAAGTCGGTGCGGATATCGTCCGTGTCTCCGTGCCTACCATGGATGCGGCAGAAGCGTTCAAGCTGATCAAACAGCAGGTGAACGTGCCGTTGGTGGCAGATATCCACTTTGATTACCGTATTGCCCTGCAAGTCGCAGAATACGGGGTAGACTGTTTGCGTATCAACCCAGGTAACATCGGCCGTGAAGACCGTATTCGTGCCGTGGTCGATTGTGCCCGCGATAAAAACATTCCTATCCGCATCGGTGTGAACGGCGGTTCACTGGAAAAAGACATTCAGCAGAAGTACGGCGAGCCAACGCCGGCGGCGCTGGTGGAATCAGCGATGCGCCATGTGGACATCTTAGATCGCCTGAACTTCGATCAGTTCAAAGTCAGTGTGAAAGCCTCTGATGTGTTCCTGGCGGTTGAGTCTTACCGTCAGTTGGCGCGTCAAATTGCCCAGCCGCTGCACTTGGGTATCACCGAAGCCGGTGGTGCACGTGCCGGTGCCGTGAAATCGGCCGTGGGTCTTGGCATGCTGCTGGCAGAAGGTATCGGTGATACTCTGCGTATTTCACTGGCCGCTGATCCGGTTGAAGAAATCAAAGTCGGTTTTGATATCTTAAAATCACTGCGTATTCGCTCTCGCGGCATCAACTTCATTGCCTGCCCAACGTGTTCTCGCCAAGAGTTCGACGTGATCGGCACCGTGAATGAGTTAGAGCAGCGTTTGGAAGACATCACCCTGCCAATGGACGTGTCCGTGATTGGCTGTGTGGTGAACGGTCCGGGTGAAGCCGAAGTGTCACACTTGGGTATCGCCGGTGGTAACCGTAAGAGTGCTTTCTACGAAGACGGTATCCGTCAGAAAGAGCGCTTTGATAACGACAACGTGATTGATCAGCTCGAAGCGAAGATCCGCGCAAAAGCCTCTATCCTTGATGTGAATAACCGCATCAATGTGACAGAAAAATAACGAAATACTGGGGAATCACGCCTGTAATGCACGGGCGTGGTTCACTATTGGCGTTATAACCTATATATTCAACTCCATTCCCCATCGGTTAACGAGAATAAACGTGGCGAAACAAATTCAAGCAATTCGAGGCATGAACGACTGCCTTCCAACCCAATCTCCACTTTGGCAAAAAGTGGAAGGTACCATTAAACAAGTAGTCAGCGCATACGGTTACAGTGAAGTACGTATGCCTATCGTTGAATCAACGCATTTGTTTAGTCGGGCAATCGGTGAAGTTACGGATGTTGTTGAAAAGGAAATGTACACCTTTGAAGACCGTAACGGCGATAGCCTGACCCTGCGCCCAGAAGGCACAGCAGGTTGTGTACGTAACGGTATTCAAAATGGTCTGCTGTACAACCAGGAACAACGCCTGTGGTACACCGGTCCAATGTTCCGCCATGAGCGTCCGCAGAAAGGCCGCTACCGTCAGTTCCACCAGTTTGGTGTGGAAGTGTTTGGCCTGAACGGTCCTGACGTTGACGCAGAACTGATCATGATGACAGCACGTATGTGGCGTGAACTGGGTATCCATAAGCACGTTCGTCTTGAGCTGAACTCTATCGGTTCACTGGAAGCACGTGCAGACTACCGTCAGGCATTGGTTGCGTTCCTAGAGCAGCACATCGACATCCTGGACGAAGACTGCAAACGTCGCATGCACACCAACCCACTGCGCGTACTGGACACCAAAAATGCAGCGATTCAGGAAATCCTGGTTGATGCACCAAAACTGTCTGAGTACCTGGATGAAGAATCTAAGGCGCATTTTGCGGGATTGTGTGAACTATTAGACGCTGCTGGCATCGAATATCAAGTAAATGAACGTCTTGTACGTGGTTTAGATTATTATAACCGCACCGTTTTTGAGTGGATCACCGAAAGTTTGGGCGCGCAGGGTACCGTTTGTGGCGGTGGCCGTTATGATGGCTTGGTAGAGCAACTAGGCGGTAAAGCAACACCAGCTGTAGGCTTTGCAATGGGTCTAGAGCGTCTAGTGCTGATGATGGAAACACTGGAGCTGACCGACGTACGTCGCGCAGTGGACGTGTACGTTGTGACTGCTGGCGAAGGCACCATGATGGCAGGCATGAAACTGGCTGAGAAGCTACGTGAAGAAGTGTCTGGCCTACGCGTAATGAGCCACTTCGGTGGTGGTAACTTCAAGAAACAATTCAAACGTGCTGACAACGTTGGTGCGGTAGTCGCATTGGTGCTGGGTGAAAATGAAATCGCCGAGCAAACCGTAGTAGTTAAAGATCTTCGCGGCGGTGAGCAAATCACTATGGCGCAAGACGAAGTGGCAGCAAAGCTGGCCGAATTGATTTAAGAGAGGACAGGAAGTGGACGGCAATATCACAGAAGAACAGCAAGTTGAACAGATTAAAGCTTGGTGGAAAGAAAACGGTAAAGCCGTTGTTCTCGGTGCTGTGATTGGTCTGGGTGGTCTGACTGGCTGGCGTTACTATCAGTCTGAAGTTCAGTCAGCCAAGGAGCAGGCATCTAATGCTTACACGCAAGTGGTAACAGCATTGGAAAGCGGTAAGGCCGATGGCATTGCCGATGTTCAGGCGTTCATTGCAGCACACGAAAGCAGCCAGTACGCAGTATTGGCTTCTCTACAGCTTGCAAAAGCGCAGGTAGAGAACGGCGATCTGAATGCCGCCGCTGAACAGTTGCGTTGGGCGATCAGCCACACTGACGACGAAGCGATTCTTCCTGTTGCCAAAACTCGCCTGGCGCGTATTTACGCTCAGCAGCAAGACTTCGATAAAGCCCTTGCTGAACTGGATCAAGTTGGCTCTGAAAGCTGGCAGGCAAAAGTGGATGAACTGCGTGGCGATATCCTGTTGCACAAAGGCGACAAGGTAGCGGCGCGTGAAGCTTATGCAAGTGCTCAGCAGTTGGGTGGTTCACCGGCACTGCAGGTGAAGCTAGACGACTTGGCACAGTAAGGTAGGGCGTGAGCGTATGCAGAAGGTGTTAAAACAAGCTATCGCAGTGGCATTGGCCGCAGGGTTGCTCGCCGGTTGTGCCGGGGATGAAGACACTATCCAAATGGCACCTTTGCCAATGATAGAAAGTACCTTCGCCCCAGCCAAAAGCTGGAGCAGTGAAGTGGGCGACGGCATTGGCCAGTATTTCTCACAACTGCGTCCGGCATTGGGGTACGGCAAACTGTTTGTTGCGGCCCGTGATGGCAAGGTGAAAGCGTTGGATCCCGATACCGGTGCCCTGATTTGGGAACGTGATCTGGAAGGTGACGTACCGGCCCGTTTATCCGGCGGTATTACCCTGTCATACGGCAAGGTGTACATCGGTTCTGAAAACGCGGAAGTGATTGCACTGGATGCGGAAACCGGTGAGCTTGTATGGCGCAGCCCGGTGGAAGGGGAAGTGTTGTCCCGTCCGTTGTTGGATGAAGGTCTCGTGGTCGTCAACACCAGTCGTGGCGTGCTACAAGCGCTGGATGCCGATACCGGTGAAGACCGTTGGCAGCTCGGCAGTGAAGTACCGACCCTGACGCTACGTGGTGACAGCTCACCAGTATCGATTTCTGGTGGTGTCTTCTGGGGACAGGCAAACGGCCGTTTGGCAGGTGCCCTGATGAATACCGGCCAGATGCTGTGGCAACAGCCGATTGGTTCGCCAAAAGGCGGCACCGAGATTGACCGCTTGGTGGATGTGGATGCATCACCCGTGATCGATGGCGAGCGTCTGTATGCGATTGGCTATAATGGTAACTTGGTCTCTATCGATTTGCGTACGGGTCAGGCCGCGTGGAAACGCAGCTACTCGTCAGCCACGGATTTCGTGATTGATGGCAGCCAGCTGTTCCTGATCACCGATCAGGATCATGTGGTCGCCGTGGATATCCGTAGTGGTACCGAATTGTGGGCGAACAAGTTGCTGGAATACCGTCGTTTGAGCGCACCAACCATCATCAACGGTTATGTGGTTGTGGGTGATGACGAAGGTTACTTGCATTGGCTGGATCCGTACAGCGGTGACTTTGTGGCACAGCAAGAGATCGGCGGGGGCGGCATTGCAGTACCTCCACTGGTTGCCGGTGACGGCTATGTTGTGGTCACGCGTGATGGCTCGATTAACAAAATGCAAATGCCGTAATTTGTCGGTATAATACGCACCGTTCTAATTTGTCGGCTCCTGCTGTAAATACAGTCAGGAGCCGTTATT
Source organism: Photobacterium aphoticum (assembly GCF_001029435.1). Classification (GTDB taxonomy): domain Bacteria; phylum Pseudomonadota; class Gammaproteobacteria; order Enterobacterales; family Vibrionaceae; genus Photobacterium; species Photobacterium aphoticum. Next base: position 11,190 of record NZ_LDOV01000007.1, read on the forward strand.
GTTATATCCATTCGCGATATTATTGTCGGGTGAAGGCCAGAATATTCTGTGGCTGGAGGCAAGAATGAATGGACGATATGTCAGTAAGACTATGAAAAGTATGAGGTACTTATGATTCCTGTTGTTGCCCTGGTTGGGCGCCCAAACGTGGGTAAATCGACGTTATTTAACCGTCTTACCCGTACAAGGGATGCGCTGGTAGCTGACTTTCCTGGCCTAACAAGGGATCGTAAATACGGTAAGGCTGAACTGGAAGAACACGAATTCATCGTGATCGATACCGGCGGTATCGACGGCACGGAAGAAGGCGTGGAAACCAAAATGGCAGAACAGTCACTGGCTGCGATCGAAGAAGCGGACGTGGTGCTGTTCCTGGTGGATGGTCGTGCAGGTCTGACATCGGCTGACGTGGCAATTGCAGAACACCTGCGTAGCCGTGAAAAGCCAACCTTCTTGGTAGTAAACAAAATCGACGGTATCGATGCAGACAGCGCGTGTGCAGAGTTCTGGAGCCTGGGTGTGGATGCGATGTACCAAATCGCCGCTGCACAAAACCGTGGCGTGACCGCGTTGATGGAACGTGCATTGGCTCCGTTTGCCGACAAGTTGAAAGATGAAGCCGAAGACGGTGAAGAAGCAGAAATGCAGATCGAAGATCTGACGTCTGTGGAAGACATCGAAAAAGCGAACCTGTCAGAAGCGGATGCAGAAGCAGCGTACAAACGTCTGCAAGAGCAGCCAATCAAGCTGGCGATCATCGGTCGTCCAAACGTGGGTAAATCAACCCTGACGAACCGTATTCTGGGTGAAGAGCGTGTCGTGGTCTACGATATGCCGGGCACTACCCGTGACTCTATCTACATTCCGATGGAGCGTGACGGTCAGGAATACGTACTGATTGATACTGCGGGTATTCGTCGTCGTAAGAACATGCACATGGCGGTTGAGAAGTTCTCTGTGATTCAGACGCTAAAAGCGGTTGAAGACGCGAACGTCGTACTGCTAGTGATCGATGCGCGCGAAAACATCTCGGATCAGGACTTGAGCCTATTGGGCTTTGCCCTGAACGCAGGCCGTTCTTTGGTGATTGCGGTGAACAAGTGGGATGGTCTGGACAACGACGTGAAAGAGCGTGTGAAGTCTGAACTTGACCGCCGTCTGGGCTTCGTTGACTTTGCCCGTATTCACTTCATCTCTGCATTGCACGGTACCGGTGTGGGTCACCTGTACGAGTCAGTGAAAGAAGCGTACCAGTCTGCGACTAAGCGTATCAGCACCTCGCTGCTAACGCGTATCATGCAGATGGCACAGGACGATCACCAGCCGCCGATGATCCATGGTCGCCGTGTGAAGCTGAAATATGCGCACGCGGGTGGTTATAACCCACCGATCATCGTGGTACACGGTAACCAGGTGAACGAGCTGCCTGGCTCTTACAAGCGTTACCTGATGAACTACTACCGTAAGTCTCTGGAAATGATGGGTACACCAATCCGTATTCAGTTCCAGAACAGTGAGAACCCGTTTGAAGCGAAGAAAGAGAAATTAACGATTTCTCAGGAACGTCAGCGTAAGCGTCTGACGTCTGCGCTGAAAAACCGTGGTAAATAAGCCCTCGGTATAACGGCTCTGTATTATGACGGCGATCCTTTGGGGTCGCCGTTTTTTTATGTGTGTCATCAGTGAGGATCGTTCGGATCCTTTTGACTGCTATGCTTTATCCATTCTGTTTGATGTTCAGACTCGGGCTGTGGATATGAAAGCGAGTACCCTGCAAACCCTGCGTAATCTCACCCTTCTCACCGTTATTGGCCTTGTTCTGGCTGTTGCAGGTTATCTGTATGTTCAGCATCAAAAACGCTATCCCAGCACAGAAGATGCCTATGTGCACGCCAATATCGTCTATGTTGCCCCGCAGGTCTCGGGTAAAGTGCTGGCGACCAATGTGGTGGATTTCCAAAGCGTGACCAAAGGGGATTTGCTGGTACAGATCGATCCGGCGCCGTATCAGGCCAAATTGGATGAAGCCAAAGCGTCGTATGAACTTGCCACCCAAAACAATGCTGCCACCGATGATGCGATTCTGGCGGCCAGTGCCAATGTGCGCGGGGCGATGGCCAAGCTGGCCGATGCGCAAAGTACCTATCAGCGGATCAAACAGCTAGTGGCGAAAAAATTGCTGCCACAACAACAACTCGATGATGCCAAAGCGGATTTGTCGACCGCTGAAAATGCTGTCGAAGCGGCACGGGCCACCATGTCGCAACTGATCACCGCGCAGGGTGCGAAAGGCACTGATGCGCCGGAAGTCAAACGCGCCGCCGCCGCCTTAAGCAGTGCCAGTTTGTCGCTTTCCTACACCAATATTTTTGCCTCTCATGACGGTGATTTAGGCCAACTGCGTGTGCACCCCGGCAGTGTGGTGTCACCGGGCCAAGCCTTGGTGCCATTGATTGAAGCCAACAGCTATTGGATACAGGCCAATTTCAAAGAAGATCAAACCGGTTTATTGAAAGTGGGGATGGTTGCCACCATCGAATTGGATCTCTATCCGGATGTGACTTACACCGGAGTGGTGGAAGCGATTTCTCCTGCCAGCGGTTCATCGTTTTCGCTCTTGCCACCGGAAAACGCTACCGGTAACTGGGTGAAGGTGCCACAACGCTTTCCGGTCTTGATCCGTTTAGATACCGCCTCGTTACCCGCCGATTACCCGCTGAGAGTGGGAGCCAGCAGTACGGTCACTGTCGATACCACCCAGCAGCAATCACTGCCGCTGACTCCGGCTGTTTCGCTGCCTGATAGTCAGCCAGAAACTAAGCTAGAAACCAAGCCTGACGCGCAGGAGACACCATGAGTGGGGAAATTCCGGTATCAGCGGCAACGGAGGATACCGTTCCTGTTAATCCGGGCAACCGCACTTTAATCACCTTGGCCGTGATGCTGTCGGCCATCATGGTGCTGCTCGACATGACCATTGCGAACGTGGCCTTACCCCACATGATGGGGGCACTGGGGGTTACGTCAGAGCAAGTCACCTGGGTGTTGACCTCCTATTCCATGGCCGAAGCCATTTGTATTCCGCTGGCCAGTTATCTCTCGCTCAAATTAGGGATTCGGCGATTATTGCTGATCTCCGTTTCCGGTTTTATTGTTACCTCAGCACTGTGTGGGCAGGCGGATTCTCTGACTGAGATGGTGACCTTTCGGATCATGCAGGGTGCTTTTGGGGCGGCGGTGATCCCCTTGTCGCAATCAATTATGGTGCAGATTTACCCGCAGGAAGAGCGCGGTAAAGCCATGGCCTTGTTCAGTGTCGGTATTTTATTGGGGCCCATTTTAGGACCGACGTTGGGCGGCGTGATCACCGAAAACATGGATTGGCGTTGGATATTCTACGTGAATTTGCCTGTTGGCCTGTTTTGTTTGGCGATGTTGTTTTTGTTTGTGCATATCGACGGGCGCGGTGAGAGCAAGATTGACTGGTGGCTGGTGGGCGCCATGGCATTGGGCATAGGTTTGTTGCAGATGGTGCTCGACCGGGGCAATGAAGAAGGCTGGTTCACCTCGAATTTAATCCTGTTTGCGACAGTGATCAGCGCAATTGCACTGGTGTTTTTCATCACGCGATCCTTTCGGATCAAAGGCGACATTGCCCCGGTGTGGTTACTCAAAGATCGCAATCTGGCCATGTCATGCCTGGTGATGGCCGGTTTTTCCATGGGGATGTTTGGGATTACGCAATTGCAGCCGATGATGCTGGAAAAGCTGCTCGATTATCCGGTGGATACCACCGGGTTTGCCATGGCGCCACGCGGGCTGACCTCTGCCGTGGTGTTATTGGTGATGGCGCGCTTCATGGATCGGTTGGATGCGCGCATGCTGATTGTGATTGGCTTACTGCTTAATGCGGCGGGCACGTACCTGATGACCCAGTATTCGGCCAACATCAACCTGTATTGGGTGTTATTGCCGAGCATCATTCAAGGCGCGGGGATGGGATTGGTGTTTGCACCGCTGAGCCAGTTGGCCTATGCCACGTTACCGAAAGAATACACGGTGGGCGGGGCAGTGGTGTATAACTTGTGTCGGACGATTGGTGGTTCATTCGGTATTTCTATCGTGAATACCTATTTCAGTCGGGCTGAGCAGCGGGAGTGGCACGCATTGGGCAGTGATTTATCGCTGTTGAACCCGAATTTGCAGCAAGCCGCCCAAGCACAGGGGATGACAGTGACTGATCCGGATTTTCTCGTGCAAATACAGGCATTACTGCTACAACAATCTACGTTGGTGGCGTTTGTGTACACGTTCGGCTTTTTGCTGCTCTCTTATCTTTGTTTGATCCCTCTGCTGCTGTTCTTCAAGAAAAAGTCTTAATTATCATTGTTTTATTTTGTTTATTGTCGGAGTGGTAAGGCTCTGTTTCCGTCTGTCATGATGGGTATCGATATGTCATTGTCGGTGTTTTGTGGATTTATAATATATTGGATCTGCAGCGTGATTCCGGAAGTGTATAAAATAAAATATCGTTTAAAATCCAAAAACAGAACATGTAACTTATGCTTTCGGGAAGTGTATTGATAAATGTTCTTTTGATAGCGGATCGCTGATCACATAGGCTTTTCACGTTGATCAACGGATCCTGTATTGATCATCGTAGTGCCGTTTCATCAGGAAATGTGGAAGAGTGTGAGCGAGTTAGAAGGGATTTAATCGGGATCAAAGGATAATACTGACACTATCGAGTAATATGTTGGCAATAAGACCAGTACATTAAGGAAAAGCCATGAATCAAAACGTGTGCCCGCATTGCAGTAGTGAACTGAGTTGGAAAAACGATCAGTACTACTGTGATTTTTGTCAGCAGTCAGTGTTAAAAAAAGCCGTCTGCCCTGATTGCCAGAGCACCATGGAAAAGCTGCAAGCCTGTGGGTCTGCCAGCTATTTCTGCCACAGTTGCAATGAACTGAAATCAAAAAGCCGGGTACAGATCTGCTTTGAAATGATGGACTAACGCCTCATTCACGCATAAAAAAACGTCGCACGCTCCCAAGCCGGAGAGGCGACGTTTTTTATTTTGTCTGTGCTCGTTTTTCCTGCGCTCGTTATGACAGGCTAAGGGCAAAGCATGAGACACAGCGACAGCGAAACCACGAAGTATGGAGCTAGCGCGGCTCAGCTTTGTTGGGCGTTCGCGCGGCGGGTCATCCCTTCTTTGAGTTGACTCATCACCTCGTGTTTCAGACCATCAGCAATGATCCGGCCTTGCTCCATCACAATGATGCGGTCAACGATATCCAGCATGCTGGTTTTATGGGTGATCAGAATCAGGGTATCACTGGCCGTTAAGTTGGCGAGTTGATGTTTGATATATAACTCTGAACGGTTATCCATGCTGCTGGTGGGCTCATCCATCAATAAGACCGGCGGACGGTTCAGCAAAGCGCGGGCAATGGTGACAGACTGGCGTTGTCCACCTGAGAGTAAGCGGCCACCTTCGCCGACCTGACGATCTAACCCGGCGCTGTCGCCTTGGGTAAAGCTGGTCACGCCCGCCCGCTCAGCGGCGAGCAGAATGTCTTTGTCATTGGCCTGCGGATGGCCCAGCGTGATGTTGTCCCGAATCGAGCCAAAGAACAGCATACTGTCTTGCGGTACGCAGCCAATGTTACGTCTGACATCCGTCGCGTGCAGCTGGTTAATGTCCGTGTCATCAATCAATACCGCCCCTTCTGTCGGCTGGTAGATCCCCATGATCAGGCGCTCGAGCGTGGTTTTGCCAGAGCCTATGCGGCCAATCACCGCCACTTTTTCTCCGGGGTTAATGGTAAAGCTCACATCACGCAGCGCGGCCGCTTGTGCGTCGGGGTAGTGGAAGCTGACCTTATCAAAGCTGATCTTGCCTTTGATCACCGGGCGGTGCAGGTAGCGTTTCTCCGCCACTTGTTCAGAAGGCATTTCCATCAATTGTTCGATGATGGTCATGGCTGACTTGGCCTGATTGTATCGGGTCGACAGTAAAGATAGCTGCACCAAAGGCCCCACCACACGGCTGCTGAGCATGGTGGCGGCAATCAGGCCACCCATGGTCAAGTTCCCCTCGGCGATGAGGTATACCCCAAACAGGATCATCGCGATAGACACCAGCTGTTGCAGGAAGCCAGCCGTATTTTGCACCGAGTCGGTCAGGCGACGTGAGGTGATCCCCCAATTGGCCATATGGGCCACGGCTTCTTCCCAGCGATACTGGAATTGGCTTTGGGCGCTGAACAGCTTGATGGTTTCCAGTCCTTGCAGGCTTTCAATTAAGTTGGCGTGCTTTTGTGAGGACAGGCGTGAACCTTCTTCAATGCTGCGGCGCAGCGGGCGTTGGATCATCATGCTATAGACGATCAGAATCGCCACGGCAATCAGGGGCACCAAGGCTAACGGGCCGGCGACCAGGCTGATCACCAGCAGGAACAACAGGGCAAACGGCAAGTCGATCAGCGCCGTGACCGTGGCTGAAGTGAAGAACTCTCGAATGGACTCGAACTCTTGCAGATGGCGCGCAAACGCCCCGACCGACACCGGACGGGCTTCCATTCGCAGGCCCATCACTTTGCTGAAAATCTTGGCGGATAACAGCAAATCTGATTTCTTTCCTGCTAAATCAATGAAGTAACTGCGCATCAGTTTGAGGATGAGATCAAACACGAAAATGATGCAGATCCCGATGGTTAACACCCACAGGGAGTCAAAGGCCAGGTTCGGCACAATTTTGTCGTACACCAGGCGGGTGAACAGCGGGGTGGCGATGGCAAAAATATTGATCAGGATAGAAGCAATAAACACATCGCGGTAAATGGATCGCGAGAGCCACAGGGTACTCCAGAACCAGTGGCCGTCACGGGTCTTGAGGATTTCCGGTGAACGCTCGTCGTAGCGAAAGCGTTTTTTGATCAGAAATAGCTGGCCAGTGTACTGTTGCTGCAGATCATCCAGACTGATCCACTGTTGCAGCTGGTCGTCATGGTTGAGCACCACTTCCGCTTCATTGCGGGCAGCGTCGATGCTGAGGATCACACAGGCTTCATCGTCTTTGAGCAATGCGATAACCGGAAACAGCAGCGCAGGGATGTCAGCCAGCGCCATGTGGCAGGCTTTGGCTTGCAAGCCGGCATTTTCTGCGGCGCGGGGCAGCAGAAACGGGGTCAGTAACCCATCGGCAAGGGGCAAGTCAGTGATCAGCGCATCGGGCGAGGTGGCCTGACCATAGAAGCGGCTCACGTAGCTCAATGCGGTTAGCAAGGGATCTTTCATTGGGTTTTCTCACGGTGAATCGCGTCAACGACAAAGCCTTGGAAGCCTTTCACGTTCAAGGCGGCGAGTTTGTCGAGCTGTTCATGGGTTTCGACCCGCGAGGCAATCAAAATAATGCCTTGGTTATTGGTGGTGCGGGTGATCGAATTGAGCAAGTCGGCTTTGGCTTGGTCGTCAATCTGATTGGTGTAGGCAAAATCGAGTTTCACGTAAGCTGGACGCAGGGTGCTCAGGCTGTGCAGTGACCCGAAGTTGTGGCCAAAGTTATCAATCCCGAAGGCGAACGCGTGCTGGTGGATGATCTCACACAACAAATCCGTGTCGTTGCTGTGTTTGATGAAGCTGATCTCCGGCAGCTCAAACAGGATGCGTTCACGCAACGCCGGGTTGGCTTTCATCTTGGTGCCCAGCCAACGGATAAAGCCGGTATCGCTGATACTGCTTTGGGTAATGTTCACGGCGATCGGCCCCAGCTCGGGGGTGTCAGCCAGTTGCTGGAAGATCAGTTCAATCACATGGCGGTCAAATTGGCTGCCGGCATCAAGTTGTTCCAACGCCCCGATGAACTGGCCGGCGTTGTATTGCTGCTGGCCTTTTTCAATGTAAGCGAACACTTCGGCATGCAGGGGCTGGCCTTGACTGTCGATGGCTTGCTGGAATTTGAGTTTGATCTGATGGTTGGCAATGGCTTCATCCACCAGTTGTTTCCACTGCTGTTTGCCCATGGTGACCGACGGTTGATCCACCGCCAATAACGCCAAGGGATCACTGGCTTGCTGGCGTGCCTGCATCAGGGCATTGTCGACCTGTGCTAACAGGGTCGAAATGGTGTCGTCTTCACGGCGCATCACTAAGCCGACGGCGGCCTGCATTGGGCTGACGTCCAGCGGATCGCTGTGTAATTCGCTACTGATGTTCAGCAGGGTACGGCCGAGTAGCATCAGCTCTTGCGCATCGGTATTGGGTGCCAGCAGCATAAATTCGGCCTGGTTGAGTCGGGCAATGGTGAAATCATCGGTTGCCAGCACTTTCAGACGTTGAGCCAACGTGGCGACAAGGCGATCGCCCGCTTCATAGCCTTCTCGCTGGTAGCAATCTTTGATGAGATCGGCCTGCAATAATGCCACGCCGCCTTTGGTTGGGCGCGACAGCCACGCTTCCAATTGCGTCATCAGGTAGCTGCGGTTTGCGAGGCCGGAGACCGGATCTTGGAAGGCGCGCACCCGCAGGCGTTCGGCTTCTTGCGCTTGCTGTTCAAAGTGGTGTTTAAGCTGCGCACTCATGTGGTTGAACGCGATGACCACATCGGCCAGTTCACGGGTGCGCGGCACGCTCAGCGGATCACCGAAGGTGTTTTTTGACATGGCTTTGGCCCGTTGCTGAATCGCCGTTAACGGCTTCAGTACGCGAGAGAGAATAGCGGCCAAGATGCAGGCGCCGAGCAAGAAGCTGCCTGAAAAGCCGATAATGAGCTGTACCACTGCTTGCCATAACTGGAAATAGGCGTAAGCCGGGTTGCTGGTGACGGATAAGGTGCCCAATTGCAGCCAACCGCTGGTCAGATCAATGGTGTGGGTGATCGGCTGAATATCAATCACGCGGTGAAACCAGTTCGGTACACTGGCCACAGAGTTGGCGTAAGTGCGCTCAATGATGGGGTGAGTGTCCATCAAATCCAGTTTGACCTGACGGTAGAAACTGCTGTCGAAAGTGGCATGGATCACCGACTCTGCCGAGACGTAATCTTTGGCTTCCAAATACGGTGACAGAGCCAGACTGACCGCACTCAATGCATTGGTGAGCTCTGTTGATTGCTGCTCATGCAGGTAGTCACGGGTGGTGTTGAATTGGATCACGAACACAGAGGTGATCAGGGAAAAAAAGACGATCAGCATCCATATCAAGAGTTGGCGGTACAGGGTCATGGTGGTTACTCATCAAGGTTAATAATGGGGCGGCGGAGCGGGGTATCGCTGGCGCGTTGGCGCAGATCGTTCCACGTGCTGAGACGGGATGATTGGCCACTCAGTTGCCCTTGTCCTTTTTGTTTCATCAGCCACAACTTGCTACCGTTGAAGCTGTAGATCGGCAGTAAGTCAGGCCGTTCAGTGGCTGGCAGGATCTCCCCGTTGAGGTTATCCAGCAGAAGCGGCACTGACGTTGGGGTGGGGTAGTAGGCCACCACCATGTGGAACTGGTTTAAGGTGAGCGCCTTGACATACACCAGCCGCAGTTGGCTGTCATCAATGCCCAATTCACGCAGGGCAAAGTATTTGGCGATGCTGAAATCTTCACAGTCACCGCCGGCACTGCCGATGAATTCCAGCGGCGTTGCCCAGTAGTCCTCTTGTCCCCATAACACATCATCATTGATAAAAATCAGTTGGTTGAAAAAGTCGTTAATGGCATTGAGCTTGTGGGTATGGTGTTGTGTCTGGTTTTCATCCATGACACGGCGCCAGGCCAACATGCGCTGGCCGGCCCGATCGCCGTAAAAGGCTTGCACTTTGTCGACAAGGGCTTGCTGCTTGTCAGTCAGGGCGATGGCACCGGTTGACAGCAGCAAGGCGAGGAACAAGGTAAGACGGTATAAGGTGGATCGTTTCACAGTGGGTTAGTTGCCACGCACCATGTAGATTGTCCACGCTTCTACCACCGCATCCTGATGGCCGGCAACACGGGCCACCACACGACGGCTCAAGGTATCGCGTTGGGCGTTATCTGGGGCTGTGACCGGATCACTGTCACCAAAACCCAGTGTTTTGATGCGAGAGGGCGCAATGCCGTTGGCAATCAACAGTTGTTTGACGGCTTGTGCGCGTTTGACGGATAACTGCTGGTTGTAGTCATGTTTCCCCACCGGGCTGGCGTGGCCTTTGAGTTCGATATGGGTGTTCGGATAGCGCTTCAGGAAGTCGCTCATTTGTTTGATTTCCGCGCGGAAGGTTGCCGGGATCACACTGGAATCATTGGCAAACAACACGCGCACGGCATGTTCTTCGGTGTGATCGACATACGCCGGACAGCCATTGTTATCCACCACGGCGGAGTGGGGGGTGTCAGCACATTTGTCGCGAGCATTGATCACGCCGTCTGCATCCGCATCCAGCAAGTCTTGGCTCTGTACCACCGCAGTCGGTGGCGTAAAGGGATCGTTTGCACAGCCAAACAGCATCACGGCAAGTAAGGCAATAAGCGTATTCTTCATCATAGTGTCCTGATCGTGGTGTCCGGTGATTATTTGACTGACTGTGTCCAGTTATCGGCAAGATCAATGCGCATTTCAGCCAGCAATTGGCCGGTGGCATTGAGTACACGGTATTTGGCTAAAATGCCGTTGTAGTGTGCTTGCAGGTAAGACTTACGGGCTTCGAACAGCTCATTTTCCGTGTTCAGCACGTCCAACAAGGTACGCTGGCCGATCTTGAATTGTTTCTCGTAGGCCATCACCGTGCGGGCAGAGGCATCCACATGCTGCTCCAAAAATTGGTTCTGCTGGTTAGCCAGTTCCATCGCACTCCACGACAGGCGGGTGCTTTGCTCAAGCATTTGGTAAGCGCGATCGCGAATGTCTTTTGATTTATTCAGCTGGTAGGCCGCTTCGCGACTTTTCGCGACATCACCGTTACCGTTGAACAGGTTGTAGCGCATTTTCACCATGGCTTTGAATTCATCGTTATCGCCTGCGCTGCCGCCTACTTCGTCACCCCATTGCTGAGAGCCTTCCAGCGTAAAGCTTGGGTAGTAGTTACCTTTTGCTTGTTCGTATTGCTGTTGCGCGGCGTCAATGTCATTGGCCGCAACCTGAATAATCGGGTTGTTCTCGCGCGCTTGCTCCAGGGCTTTATCGAGACTGGCCGGCACGTACAGGCTGTCGACTTGTGGTTTCACCAAATCATTCGGGTACTCACCCACCACGCGGACAAAAGTGGTTATTGCATCATTAAGGTTGCTGCGGGCGGCAAGTAGGTTGGTGTTAGAACGGGCCAGACGGCCTTCGATTTGTGCCAAATCAGCGGTTGAACCAATCCCTGATTGGGTACGACGGCTGATCTCTTTGTACATCTTCTGGTGTACTTTGACGTTCGCTTCCGACAGGGCGAGTACGTCTTGGCTGCGCAGCACATTGAGGTAGGCTTCGGCGGCCGATAGCGCCGTGTCTTGTGAATCTGCCAGCAACTGAAAGCGCTGTGCTTCGGCTTCGGCTTTGTTGCGTTGAATATCGTTATAGGTGATGGAGCCATCCCAGATCAGCTGGCGAAAGCTCAGTTTGGCCATGCGCGGGGTGTATTCTCCCTGTGTGCCGTATTCGTTGTCGTAGTTTTCGTACCCGATCCCTGCTTCTAAATCCAGCGACGGTAAGTAGTTACTGCCTGCCGTGTCAATCTGCTCCTGACGACTCATAAATTCGTTATAAGCCCCCTTGATGTCCGGGTTTGAGGCCAAAGTATGGGCAATGGCCTGTTCCAGCGATTGTGCCATAGCAGGCATGGCAACACTCTGCAGGGTGAGCAGCAGAGCCAACGGTTTCAACGTGTGTTTAATCATTGCGTTATTCTCGTAGTGCGGTCTGGCTAGCGGTTAGGATCGGTTTAAGTAAGTACTGCAGTACCGTACGTTTGCCGGTGATAATGTCTGCAGAAGCGGTCATGCCGGGGATGATCGGTAAGGGATCACCGTTGGGTCCCGTCAGGTTGTTTTTGTGCGTACGAATACGGACTTGGTAGAAGCTGTTGCCTTCTTCGTCCTGAATGGTGTCTGCACTGATGTTTTCCAGCGTGCCGGACAGGCCGCCATAACGGGTAAAGTCATACGCGCTGAATTTGACAATGGCTTGCAGGCCCGGGCGCAGAAAGCCGATGTCCTGCGGGGCAATTTTGGCTTCGATCAGCAGGTTGTCTTCGGTCGGCACAATCTCGACCAGTGGCATACCCGGTTGGATCACGCCACCGACGGTGTTGATGTAAATTTTCTGAATGGTGCCGGTGACCGGTGAGGTGACCGTGGTACGGTTCACGCGGTCTTTTAGTCCCACTTGCGATTGCGATAAGCTGGCCAGTTTGTCACTGGTTTCGTTCAGCTCTGCCTGTACATCAGAGCGAAACTTCAGCGCGATATCGATATGCTTGTAAATCGCTTCTTTAATGGCGGCTTTGAGTACCGGAATTTTCAGTGAGGTCGAGTTCAGCTCTTGCTGGGTACTGTTGAGTTGTCGTTCCAGTTTCAGCAGTTCAATGGGCGGTACGATCCCCTCATCCGCCAGCGGCTTGGTGATGTTGTATTCTTTCTTGGCAATCGCGTAGTTGTCTTTCAGGTTTTTCAGGCGCGATTTATTTTCAATCAACTCTCGCTCTTTCTGACTAATTTGTTCAGAGGTCACTGAAAGCTGGTTTTCAATATTAGAGACTTCATCGAGATAATGATTTTTTTGGCGTTGAACCAATTTAGGATGGTTATGCAAAAATTCAGGTTCGAAAACGATTGCTTGCGGTGAAATAACAACACTCTTCTGCCAATTATTCTCGGCTTTCTCTTTATCAACATGCACTGTTTCATGTAAGGCATTTAATCGCGCGACATCGGCTTTGGCGGCGGCAAGGGCAAGATTGCGTTCTTGGTAATCGGACTGAAATAAGGTGTCATCTAATAAGATTAATTTTTGACCTTTATCGACATGCTGGCCGACTTTAATCAGTACCTTTTCAACGATCCCGCCTTCTAAATTTTGCACGACTTGTAACTGTGAAGAGGGAATAACTTTGCCTTGACCCACGGTGACTTGATCCAGTTGTGCGAACGACGCCCAGATCACCGCTGAGATAAAAAAGAACACGATCGTCCACAGAATAATTCTGGCACTTTTCGGCGTGTTGAGGAGTAAAGCGGCGGTTTTATCGTCAATAAAATCCAGATGATTGGATGCCAATGAGCGTGATTGTTTTTTCATGCGGACAACTTCTAAAGATCCATGTTTTATATATGTTTTATTGGAATTACATCTGGATTGTTTCGCTTATTTTCCGATGATAGACTGCTAAAAAATTGGCGTAAAGCATTTTATTTGTCGTAAATGACACCAGTTGAGTGGCTTATGTCGCAAATTGCTCCTGCGTTAGCTCAATGTCATCCCTTTTGGGAATGATTTGGCGTCAATATTTTGATGGCTAGAGGACGGTCTCTCCCTCGGCCAGAGTAAGAAACAAGAATATTAGTAAGGCCTTTTACTGATGGAAGGCCAAGCCCTTGGGAATGCAAAGTGGTGGTCAGATATGGTTTCAAGTAATAACAGCAAGGTAATCGACGTCAGCGTAAAAGATGGCGTGGTGTTTGTGATAAAGGAAAATGGCGAGGTCAAAGCCGTTAAATCTGATTATCAAATGCAGCCTGAAGATCTTATTTTAAGCAATGCAGAGACGGATTTCTCTCTATTACAGAACGGTGTTCCTTACACTGTTAATTCCTCTTGCCCTACCTGCGTTGCTGTTAATGAAAAAGAGCCAAAGGTTGTTGCGCTCGATAATAACGTCACTTTCTCCGAGCATAATTCTGCTGATGCACTGTTCGATGAAGAGGATGTTGCTGCGATCCATGAGGCTATTTTAGCGGGTCAGGATCCTACGGTTATTTTGGCGGCCACTGCTGCGGGTGTGGAAAATAATGGCGCAGCGAGCCAAGGATTTGTGGTAGTTGATTATAACAATGACAGCTTATTAGCCAGCGCGGGCTATGACACCACCAATACACTCGATCATTCTCTGCTTGCTGTCGATTTACGTGCAGCCTCTTCTGAACCTTTTACTGCCAACCTTAACCGAGACCCTGACGCCAAACCGGCTTTTGAGTCTGTGGTGGAAGGCGGTCATACCGTTCATGGTCACCTTTCTGCTTCTGATCCCGATGGCGACAAGCTGACGTATTCGCTGGTGGAGAGCACGCCGCCTGCTGGTTTAACGTTTAATGCCGATGGCTCTTATCAGTTTGATCCGAGCCACGCCGCCTACGACAGCCTAAAAGAAGGGGAAACCCTTGAATTGACGATCCCGTTTCAGGTGAGTGACGGCCGTGGTGGCAGCACGACCGAGACACTGACCATTACAATTGAAGGCACCAATGATGGCGCGGTGATCCGCCCGCATCAGCCTGGCAGTGATACCGGTTCAGTACAAGAAGATGCGACGTTAACCGCCGGCGGTAAGCTGGATATTACCGATGTGGACCATGGCGAGGCGGTGTTCCAACCTCAGACAGACATTCAAGATGGTCAGTGGGGCACGTTTTCTATCGATGCGAAGGGAAACTGGACCTATACGCTGAACAACGACCACCCGGATGTGCAGGCGCTGGATGTAGACAGTGATCCTGTGGTTCGCACCATTACTGTCACATCTGCTGACGGTACCACACACGATATCGTTATCACGATTACCGGCACCGAAGATGCGCCAGAAGTCAGCGGTTCATTTACGGGTTCTGTTACTGAAGGTGACCTAGGCCATATCGCCACAGCAACTGGCACCATTGGTATCTCGGATGTCGATAACGGTGATGATCCGGTGTTTACTAACACCACCGTACAAGGCCAATACGGCTCACTGGAATTGGTCGACGGCAAGTGGACGTACACCTTAGATCAAAGCAAGGTGCAGCAGCTGGACGAAGGCGATGTGGTGAAAGACACCATCACCCTGACCGCCAGCGACGGCACAAAGCAAGACATCGTGATTGATATTATCGGCACCGAAGATGCGCCAGAAGTCAGCGGTTCATTCACGGGTTCAGTGACTGAAGGTGACCTAGGCCATATCGCCACAGCAACTGGCACCATTGGTATCACGGATATCGACAACGGCGATGATCCGGTGTTTGCGAATACCACGATGCAAGGTCAATACGGCTCGCTGGAATTAGTCGATGGCAAGTGGACGTACACGTTGGATCAAAGCAAGGTGCAGCAGTTGGACGAAGGTGATGTAGTCAAAGACACCATCACGTTGACGGCGAGCGATGGCACAAAGCAAGACATTGTGATTGATATTACCGGCACCGAAGATGCGCCAGAAGTCAGCGGTTCGTTCACGGGGTCTGTCACTGAAGGTGACTTAACTGAGGTGGCAACTACAAGCGGTACTATTGGTATTTCTGATGTCGACAACGGCGATGATCCGGTGTTTACGAACATCACGGTGCAAGGTCAATACGGCTCGTTAGAGCTGGTCGACGGTAAGTGGGCCTACACCTTAGATCAAAGCAAGGTGCAGCAGTTGGACGAAGGTGATGTGGTCAAAGACACCATTACGTTGACAGCGAGCGATGGCACGAAGCAAGACATCGTCATCGACATTACCGGCACCGAAGACGCGCCTGTAGTTTCAGGTTCGTTCACGGGATCAGTCACTGAAGGCGACTTAACTGAGGTGGCGACTACAAGCGGTACCATTGGTATTTCTGATGTCGACAACGGCGACGATCCGGTGTTCGCGAATACCACCGTACAAGGTCAATACGGCTCGTTAGAGCTGGTCGACGGCAAGTGGACGTACACTTTAGATCAAAGCAAGGTGCAGCAGTTGGACGAAGGCGATGTAGTCAAAGACACTATCACTTTGACCGCCAGCGACGGCACGAAGCAAGACATCGTGATTGATATTACTGGCACGGAAGATGCGCCAGAAGTCAGCGGTTTGTTCACCGGTTCTGTGACTGAAGGCAATATCGGTGAAGTAGAGATCGCGACAGGCATCATTGGTATCACGGATGTCGATAACGGCGACGATCCAGTGTTTGCTAACACTACCGTACAAGGCCAATACGGCTCGCTGGAATTAGTCGACGGCAAGTGGACGTACACCTTAGATCAAAGCAAAGTCCAGCAGCTGGATGAAGGCGATGTGGTCAAAGACACCATTACCCTGACGGCGAGCGACGGCACGAAGCAAGACATCGTCATTGATATTACCGGTACCGAAGATGCGTCTGTAGTTTCAGGTTCGTTCACCGGTTCAGTCACTGAAGGTGACTTAACTGACGTGGCGACTACAAGCGGCACCATTGCGATTTCTGATGTCGATAACGGTGACGATCCGGTGTTCGCCAACACCACAATCCAAGGCCAATACGGCTCACTGGAATTGGTTGACGGCAAGTGGACGTACACGCTGGATCAAAGCAAGGTGCAGCAGCTGGATGAAGGTGATGTAGTCAAAGACACCATTACGTTGACGGCGAGCGACGGCACAAAACAAGATATCGTCATCGATATTACCGGCACTGAAGACGCGCCAGAAGTCAGCGGTTCATTCACCGGCTCAGTCTCTGAAGGTGACTTAACTGACGTGGCAACGGCAACCGGCACTATTGGTATCACGGATGTCGATAACGGCGACGATCCGGTGTTTGCGAATACCACCGTGCAAGGCCAATACGGCTCATTTGAATTGGTCGACGGTAAGTGGACGTACACCCTGGATCAAAGCAAAGTGCAGCAGCTGGATGAAGGCGATGTGGTCAAAGACACCATCACCCTGACGGCGAGCGACGGCACAAAACAAGATATCGTCATCGATATTACCGGCACTGAAGATTCGCCTGTGGTGACCGGGTCATTCACCGGTTCAGTCACTGAAGGTGATTTGAATGATGTGGCAACTGCAAGCGGCACCATTGCGATTTCTGACGTCGATAACGGCGACGATCCGGTTTTTGCGAATACAACAATCCAAGGTCAATACGGCTCGCTGGAGTTAGTCGACGGCAAGTGGACCTACACGCTGGATCAAAGCAAGGTGCAGCAGTTGGATGAAGGCGATGTAGTCAAAGACACCATTACCCTGACGGCGAGCGACGGCACAAAACAAGACATCGTGATTGACATTACCGGTACCGAAGACGCACCAGAAGTCAGCGGTTCGTTCACCGGTTTAGTGACTGAAGGCAATATCGGTGATCCCGATTCAGCAACCACAGCCGGTACGATTGGCATTTCTGACGTTGACAACGGTGATGATCCTGTGTTTGCGAACACCACGGTGCAAGGTCAATACGGCTCGCTGGAATTGGTTGATGGCAAGTGGACGTACACCTTAGATCAAAGCAAGGTGCAGCAGTTGGACGAAGGCGATGTGGTGAAAGACACCATCACGTTGACCGCGAGCGATGGCACAAAACAAGCCATTGTCATTGATATTACCGGCACCGAAGACGCGCCAGAAGTCAGCGGCTCGTTCACGGGGTCTGTCACTGAAGGCAATATTGGTGATCCAGATTCAGCCAAAACAACGGCGACGGGTACCATTTCAATTTCTGATGTCGATAACGGCGACGATCCGGTGTTTGCGAATATCACGGTGCAAGGTCAATACGGCTCGCTGGAATTAGTCGACGGCAAGTGGACCTACACCCTGGATCAAAGCAAGGTGCAGCAGCTGGACGAAGGCGATGTGGTCAAAGACACCATTACCTTGACCGCCAGCGACGGCACGCAGCAAGACATCGTGATTGATATTACCGGCACCGAAGATGCGTCTGTAGTTTCAGGTTCGTTCACTGGTGCTGTCACTGAAGGTGACTTAACTGAGGTGGCAACGGCGACAGGCACCATTGGTATCACAGATATCGATAACGGCGACGATCCGGTGTTTGCCAACACCACCGTGCAAGGCCAATACGGCTCGCTGGAATTGGTCGACGGCAAGTGGACCTATACGCTGGATCAAAGCAAAGTCCAGCAGCTGGACGAAGGCGATATGGTGAAAGACACCATCACGTTGACGGCGAGCGATGGCACGAAGCAAGACATCGTGATTGACATTACCGGCACCGAAGATGCACCTGTTGTGACGGGGTTGTTCACCGGTTTAGTGACTGAAGGCAATGTCGGTGACCCAGATTCAGCCAAAACAACGGCGACAGGCACCATTGGTATCACGGATGTCGATAACGGCGACGATCCGGTGTTCGCCAACACCAAGGTGCAAGGTCAATACGGCTCGCTGGAATTAGTCGACGGCAAGTGGACGTACACCTTAGATCAAAGCAAGGTGCAGCAGTTGGATGAAGGTGATGTAGTCAAAGACACCATCACTTTGACCGCCAGCGACGGCACCAAACAAGATATCGTGATTGATATTACGGGTACCGAAGATGCGCCAGAAGTTAGCGGTTCATTTACGGGTTCTGTGACTGAAGGCAACATCGGTGACCCAGATTCAGAAACAACAACGGCGACAGGCACGATTGCAATTTCTGATATCGATAACGGCGACGATCCGGTGTTTGCGAATACCACAATCCAAGGCCAATACGGCTCGCTAGAATTGGTCGACGGCAAGTGGACCTACACCTTAGATCAAAGCAAAGTGCAGCAGCTGGACGAAGGCGATGTGGTCAAAGACACCATCACGTTGACGGCGAGCGACGGCACAAAGCAAGACATTGTGATTGATATTACCGGCACCGAAGATGCACCTGTTGTGACGGGTTTATTCACCGGTTCAGTCACTGAAGGTGATTTAACTGAGGTGGCAACGGCGACAGGCACGATTGGTATTTCCGATGTTGATAACGGTGATGATCCGGTGTTTGCCAACACCACAGTCCAAGGCCAATACGGCTCACTGGAATTAGTTGACGGCAAGTGGACCTACACGCTGGATCAAAGCAAGGTGCAGCAGCTGGACGAAGGCGATGTGGTCACAGACACCATCACCCTGACGGCGAGCGACGGCACGAAGCAAAACATCGTCATTGATATTACCGGCACCGAAGATGCACCAGAAGTTAGCGGTTCATTCACGGGGTCTGTCACTGAAGGCAACATCGGTGACCCAGATTCAGAAACCACAACGGCAACCGGCACCATTGGTATCACGGATGTCGACAACGGCGACGATCCGGTGTTCGCCAACACCACGGTACAAGGCCAATACGGCTCACTGGAATTAGTCGACGGCAAGTGGACCTATACGCTGGATCAAAGCAAGGTGCAGCAGTTGGACGAAGGTGATGTGGTGAAAGACACCATCACCCTGACAGCGAGCGACGGCACAAAGCAAGACATTGTCATTGACATTACCGGCACCGAAGATGTGCCAGAAGTCAGCGGCTCGTTCACGGGCTCTGTGACTGAAGGCAATATTGGTGATCCAGATTCAGCAACAACAACGGCAACCGGCACGATTGGTATCACGGATGTCGACAATGGCGACGATCCGGTGTTCGCGAATACCACAGTACAAGGTCAATACGGCTCACTGGAATTAGTCGACGGCAAGTGGACGTACACGTTGGATCAAAGCAAAGTGCAGCAGCTGGATGAAGGCGATGTAGTCAAAGACACCATCACTTTGACCGCCAGCGACGGCACCAAACAAGATATCGTGATTGATATTACGGGTACCGAAGATGCGCCAGAAGTTAGCGGTTCATTTACGGGTTCTGTGACTGAAGGCAACATCGGTGACCCAGATTCAGAAACAACAATCGCGACAGGCACGATTGCAATTTCTGATATCGACAACGGCGACGATCCGGTGTTCGCGAATACCACCGTACAAGGTCAATACGGCTCACTGGAATTAGTCGACGGTAAGTGGACTTACACCTTAGATCAGAGCAAAGTGCAGCAGCTGGACGAAGGCGATGTGGTCAAAGACACCATCACCTTGACCGCCAGCGACGGTACAAAACAAGACATCGTCATCGACATTACCGGTACCGAAGATGCACCAGAAGTCAGCGGTTCATTTACGGGTTCTGTGATTGAAGGCAACATCGGTGACACAGAGATCGCGACGGGTACCATTTCAATTTCTGATGTCGATAACGGCGACGATCCGGTCTTCACCAACACCACAATCCAAGGCCAATACGGCTCACTGGAATTAGTCGATGGCAAGTGGACCTACACATTAGATCAAAGCAAAGTGCAGCAGCTGGACGAAGGCGATGTGGTGAAAGACACCATTACCCTGACGGCGAGCGATGGCACAAAGCAAAACATCGTGATTGATATTACAGGTACGGAAGACGCGCCAGAAGTCAGCGGCTCGTTCACCGGTGCGGTGACCGAAGGTGATCTAGGCCATATCGCCACAGCAACTGGCACCATTAGTATCACGGATGTCGACAACGGCGACGATCCGGTGTTTGCTAACATCACGGTGCAAGGCCAATACGGCTCGCTGGAATTGGTCGACGGTAAGTGGACTTATACCTTAGATCAAAGCAAGGTGCAGCACCTTAACGAAGGGGAAGCCCTGAAGGAAACCATCATGCTGACAGCGAGTGATGGCACCACGCAGGATATCGTGATTGATATTGCGGGCAGTGCAGATGCGCCTGAATTTATCAGTGGTAACAATGATCAGCATGGTTTGGATGCCAATGGCCAGGCGGATGCTGACAGCTACCAGTTCAGCGTAGAGAAAGGCGCGGACGGTGTGGTCGGTAAAGTCAGCGCGTTCGATGTGGATCAAAATAACCCTGTGACGTATCACCTGACATCGCACACCGATCTGTTTGAAATCAACAGTCTTACCGGCGAAATCCGAGTCAAAGACGGCGTGGTGCTGGATGAGCACAAACTGGGCGACTACATCCTGAACGTTGAAGCGCATGATCCGTTTGGCGGCAAAGATACCGCGCAGGTGGAAGTGTCCGTCAATGGCCTGAATGATGCCTATGCGGAGCTGAATGAATTCCAGTTGGGCAGCGAACATGGGGCGCATATTGAAGGGAGTTTGGAGGGCAATGCTGGGCCGGGTGCCGGAGAAGCCTACCAATTCAGTGCGGACCAAAATCTGGAAGGCTTCACCAGTGGTGGTCAGCCTGTCACGTTTGAAGTGAGTGCTGATAACGGGACGTTGATCGGTTATATCGGAAGCGGTGCTGATCGCGTTACCGTATTGGAAGCAACCATCGATAGCCAAACGGGCCACTACACTGTGGACTTGCATGCACCGTTGGATCATAGCGGCCAAGGCGAAGATAAGCTGGATCTGACCGTGAATGTGGAAGTGCAGATGGGCGATCACGTCGAAAATGCCCATTTACAGTTGGGTGTGGTCGACTCCGTGCCAGATGCCGGTGGCGCACACCATGAAATCAATGATGTGGAGCCGCAGAACAACACGGTCGTGATAGCACTGGATGCGTCTGGCTCGATGAAAGATATTGTGTTAGATGCCGACGGACATCCAATTAGCCGTTGGGATTTGGCGAAAGACTCGATCAAAACCATGTTCGAAAAATATGACGAACTGGGCGAGGTGAAATTCAAAATCGCTATGCACGGTGGTTACCCGCAAGGGATGGTGTCGGGCTGGATCACCTCGGTGGAAGACATTGATGCCTTTTTCGCAAAGGTGGAGCCATCAGGCTGGACGCCATACAGTGAAGCGGTGGATGAAGTGAATCAAATTCTGTCAGACCCGGATAGTCAGGCACAGTTTGAGAGCAGTGATACTCAACTGTATTTCATTTCGGATGGTAAACCGTCGGACTTCAATAATTGGACCGATCAGAATGACCCGTTCTATATCGATGCGCGTAAGAGCTTGATGAAGTGGTCATCCGCCGATGATTTTGGCAGTGAGCAGCGTTATCAGGATCTGTTGGATGGTGTGGTTAAGCCGACGGCCGCCGAAGAGCGCATTATCTTGAACAATGCGATGGAAAGTAGCATTGCCAGCAGTGGTCAGGATGTCGATAACATCTGGGCGGTGGGCATTGGTAACAATGCCTCATTGGAACACCTGGAGTCGGTGGCGACTGACAAAGGGTCGGCCATTGTGGTGGTGGATGATTCCCAGATTGAAGATCTGTTGGGTCAGACAGTATCCGGTCAGGTGCAAGGTAGTTTGATGAATGGTCAAGGCGGCGATGCACAATGGATTGAGTCGGTGACGGTGGATGGTTGTCGTTATGAGTATGACCGAGCCACAGGCACAGTGATGAAAATCGATGAAAAGGGTGTCGAGAGTAAGTTGTCCGATCACGCTCTGGCACAAATCGATACAGTACATGGTCAGTTGACGATTAATTTTGAAAATGGCCATTACAATTACACCACGTCTGATGTTTCTGGCATGAAGCAGGAAAACATCGGTGTGACCATCGTGGACGGTGATGGCGACAAGGTGGATAGCAGCATCACAATTGACATCGTGGATCGTTCAACGTCCGCCGATGTAACCAGTGAGACTGCCGAGACGCAAGAAAATGGGAGCAGTGTACACATTGCGCCTGCTGAGAGTCTCAATGACGAAGACGCTGACGTATCGGAAGCGCATGCGGAATCTGACCCACAAGAAGCATTCAGTGTAGAGAGCCATCAGACAGAAGACACCGTGCTGGATAGCCATGTGGTGATGGGAACGGATGGCGATGATCTGTTAAGTGCAGGGATTGGCTACGACATTCTGACCGGTGGTGAAGGCAGTGATACCTTCATTTGGCATGCTTCCGATCTGAATGTAACGGAGCAGCCGGACGTGGTCACCGATTTTATCTTGGATGTGGATACGTTAGATTTGAGCGATCTCCTGCCAGACAGTGAAAATGCCGATAATAGCCCTGACATGGAGGCGTTGCTTGGTCACTTGGCGGCTGAGTTTAATGAGGCCGGTAACGTGGACTTAACCGTGACAACGGAGTCTGGCGCAGAGCAACACATTGAACTGGCTAATATTGATGCTTCAGGATTGGGACTGGAGAGTGGCGCGGCGTCTAATGACATTGTGAACCAACTGTTCCAGCACAATGCGTTTAAAGTGGATTAATTGCTTTATCGCATCAGCCTAAGATAAAAAAAACAGCAACTTCGGTTGCTGTTTTTTTTATGTGTTCTATTTGTACTGGTACAAGAACAGGTTCGGGTTTGCGAAATATGTGCAGGCTGACACCAGGTCGAGAACTTTACTCGGTCACGATAGACTGGATCTGGCCATCAGCCAGACAGGTATTGATCACATCACCGGCTTTCACTTGATCCGGATGGCGGATCACCTTGCCTTTTTGATCGCGGGTGATGGAGTAACCACGTCCCAGTGTCGCCAGGGGACTCACTGCCTCGAGCTTTTCTGCTGCCATGGCCAGTTTGTGCTGGGTACGCAGCAAATGACGATCCATGGCATCCAACAGTTGTTGTTTGCGTTGGGCCAGCTGATTCTGCTGGGTTTGAATCGTCTTGGCCGGCGAGTGCAGTGCCAGTTTGTATTGCTGGCGTTCCAGATGTTGCTGGTAACGCTGCAAGCGGCGTTGCATCGCTTGTGTTAAGCGGGCATCCAGTTCATCCAACTGCTGCTGTTGCTGGTTTAAGCGCACTTGCGGGTGCTGCTTGTCCAAGCGGTGTTGCAGTTGCACCGTGGTGGCATGACGTTGCGCAAGGTAGTGACGCATAGCATGGCGAAGTTGTTGTTTTCGCTGACTAATCGCTTGCGTTTGGTGTGTCATGTCGCGGCTGATCAACTCAGCGGCAGCAGATGGCGTTGGAGCACGAATATCCGCCACAAAATCGGCGATGGTCACGTCCACTTCATGGCCGACGGCACTCACAATCGGGATCTGACTGGCCGCAATGGTGCGCGCCACAATCTCTTCGTTAAAGGCCCACAAATCTTCCAGTGAGCCGCCGCCGCGTCCCACAATCAGCACGTCACATTCCTGACGGGCGTTGGCTCGGCCAATGGCTTGGGCAATGGAAATGGCGGCACCGTCACCTTGTACCATCGTTGGATAAATCACCACAGGCAGGCCGGGATCTCGGCGTTTCAGGACGTTCAGAATATCGTGCAGGGCTGCACCGGTTTTGGAGGTCACAATGCCGACGCGCTGAGGCTGCTCCGGCAAAGGTTGCTTCAGTGATTGGGCAAATAAGCCTTCAGCCGCCAAAGACAATTTGAGCTGTTCAAACTGCTGTTGCAGGCGGCCATCGCCTTCAGGCTGCATGCTTTCGATGATCAACTGGTAATCACCGCGCGGCTCATACAATGACAAACGGGCTTTCACCAACACCTGATTACCGTTCGCCGGGCGGAACGTCACATGACGGTTACTGCCTTTGAACATCGCGCACTTTACTTGGGCGCGGGAATCTTTCAGGGTGAAATACCAATGCCCGGAAACCGGCATCGACAGGTTAGACAATTCACCGACCAGCCAGACCACCCCCATTTCATTTTCGAGGATCAGCCGCACCTGTGCGTTCAGGCTAGAGACGGTATAGATACGATCGTTGGATTGGGTCTGTTGAGCGAATAGCGTCACGAGACTAGGTACCTGTTTTGAAAGGCGAAGGTGTGCGATTTAGCAGCAGTAGGGAAGGAATGTCGCCATACCAAGGCAGTTTTTGGACAGATCTTGGTCATAATGCGCTGACCGCAGCACCGGAAACTTAACCGAAATATACTACACATCAAGCAAAATTTGTCAATTAAAAAAATTAAAAAAATGCTAGCCAATCGATTGCTCCCTACGTATAATTCTTTCGCAATATTTTATCCTTCTTTAAACCTTTACTTGGTGTGAGATATTGCAATGTTACGAATCAAACAAGAAGCTTTGACTTTCGATGATGTCCTACTGGTTCCTGCCCACTCAACTGTACTGCCTAACACTGCCGATCTGCGCACCCGCCTGACGAAAGACATTTCGCTAAACATCTCTATGGTGTCAGCGTCAATGGATACTGTTACTGAAGGCCGTTTGGCTATCGCCCTTGCTCAAGAAGGCGGTATTGGTTTCATTCACAAAAACATGTCTATCGAGCAGCAAGCTAACGAAGTACGCATGGTGAAAAAATTTGAAGCCGGTGTGGTTTCTGAGCCTGTGACCGTTAAGCCTTACAACACGATTGAAGACGTGAAGCGCCTAACACTGGAAAACGGCTTTGCCGGTTACCCTGTTGTGTCTGACAACAACGAGCTTGTGGGTATCATCACTGGCCGTGACGTGCGCTTTGTGACTGATCTTTCAATGAAAGTTGAAGAAGTGATGACGCCAAAAGACAAACTGGCTTCAGCGAAAGAAGGCGCATCACGTGAAGAAGTTGAAGCGATCATGCAAGAGCACCGTGTTGAGAAAGTGCTGCTTGTAAACGACGACTTCCAACTACGCGGCATGATCACCGCAAAAGACTTCCAAAAAGCAGAACGCAAACCAAACGCATGTAAAGATGATCGTGGTCGTCTACGTGTAGGTGCAGCGGTTGGCGCAGGTGCCGGTAACGAAGAACGCGTTGCGGCACTGGTTGAAGCGGGCGTTGACGTACTGCTTATCGACTCTTCTCACGGTCACTCTGAAGGTGTCCTACAGCGTATTCGCGAAACACGCGCAGCATTCCCTAATCTTCCTATCGTTGGCGGTAACGTGGCAACCGCAGAAGGTGCGCGTGCACTGATTGAAGCGGGCGTAAGTGCGGTGAAAGTGGGTATCGGCCCGGGTTCAATCTGTACCACACGTATCGTTACCGGTGTAGGTGTTCCTCAGGTAACAGCGATTGCAGAAGCCGCAGCGGTTGCGAACGCTTACGACATTCCTGTTATTGCTGATGGCGGTATCCGTTTCTCTGGCGACATGTGTAAAGCCATTGCAGCAGGTGCATCGTGTGTGATGGTTGGCTCTATGTTCGCTGGTACGGAAGAAGCACCGGGTGAAGTAGAACTGTACCAAGGTCGTGCGTACAAATCTTACCGTGGCATGGGCTCACTGGGCGCAATGTCTAAAGGTTCTTCTGACCGTTACTTCCAGACTGACAATGCGGCAGACAAACTGGTACCAGAAGGTATCGAAGGCCGCGTAGCATACAAAGGTCACCTGAAAGAAATCATTCACCAGCAAATGGGCGGCCTACGTTCAAGCATGGGTCTGACCGGTTCTGCCACCATCAATGATCTACGTACGAAAGCGGAATTTGTGCGCATTACCGGTGCCGGTATGAGCGAGTCACACGTACACGATGTGACAATCACAAAAGAAGCGCCAAACTACCGTTTGGGTTAATTTTCGACAGTCGCCACCTGGACTGACGAAAACGTTTGCCTAACCGGAAAACTTGTATAAGATCGGGGGCGTTTTAATCGCCCCCCTCATTTCAATGATTTTTGAGAAAGCTCGATAATGACCACGACCACAAATATTCATGAACAACGTATTCTTATCCTGGACTTTGGTTCTCAGTACACCCAGCTGATCGCACGCCGTATCCGTGAAATCGGTGTTTACTGTGAGCTATGGAGCTGGGACGTGGATGAAGCGGATATCCGTGATTTCAATCCAAACGGTATTATCCTTTCAGGTGGTCCGGAAAGCGTAACAGAAGCAGGTTCACCTCGCGCACCACAGTACGTGTTTGACGCAGGTGTACCGGTATTCGGTGTGTGCTACGGCATGCAGACCATGGCTGAACAGCTTGGCGGTAAAGTTGCTGGTTCAAGCGAGCGTGAGTTCGGCTATGCACAAGTGAAAGTGGTTGAGCCAACGGCTTTCCTACAAAATATTGAAGACGCTGTCGCGGAAGATGGCACAGC
Organism: Photobacterium aphoticum; assembly: GCF_001029435.1. Lineage (GTDB taxonomy): Bacteria > Pseudomonadota > Gammaproteobacteria > Enterobacterales > Vibrionaceae > Photobacterium > Photobacterium aphoticum. The sequence continues at coordinate 38,018 of NZ_LDOV01000007.1, forward strand.
GATGCTGGACGTATGGATGAGCCACGGTGACAAAGTGGTTGAGATCCCGTCTGATTTCGTGAAAGTAGCAGAAACGGCAACCTGTCCGTACGCTGCGATGGCGAACGAAGAAAAACGCTTCTACGGCGTACAGTTCCACCCAGAAGTGACGCACACGCGTCAGGGCATGCGCATCATTGAAAACTTCGTACTGAACATCTGTGGCTGTGAAAAGCTATGGACGTCTGCCAACATCATTGAAGACGCCGTTGCGCGTATCAAAGAGCAAGTGGGCGACGACGAAGTGATCCTTGGCCTGTCAGGCGGTGTGGATTCATCAGTCGTGGCTATGCTTATCCACCGCGCGATCGGTGACAAGCTAACTTGTGTATTCGTGGACAACGGCCTACTGCGCTTGAACGAAGGCGAGCAGGTAATGGAAATGTTCGGTGACCACTTCGGTCTGAACATTGTTCACGTGAAAGCAGAAGACCGTTTCCTTTCAGCGCTTGCTGGCGTGGATGAGCCAGAAGCGAAGCGTAAGATCATCGGTCACGTATTCGTTGACGTATTCGATGAAGAATCGAAGAAACTGAAGAACGCGAAGTGGTTGGCACAGGGCACGATTTACCCTGACGTGATCGAGTCTGCAGCATCGAAGACCGGTAAAGCACACGTGATCAAGTCTCACCACAACGTAGGTGGCCTGCCAGAAGAAATGGCAATGGGCTTGGTTGAGCCGCTAAAAGAGCTGTTCAAAGACGAAGTACGTAAGATCGGCCTAGAGCTTGGCCTGCCTTACAACATGCTTTACCGTCACCCGTTCCCAGGTCCAGGCCTAGGTGTACGTGTACTGGGTGAAGTGAAGAAAGAGTACTGCGACTTGCTACGTCGCGCGGATGCTATCTTCATTGAAGAGCTGCACAAAGCGGACCTATACAACAAAGTATCACAAGCCTTTACCGTGTTCCTGCCAGTACGCTCTGTGGGCGTAATGGGCGATGGCCGTAAGTACGACTGGGTTGTGTCTCTACGTGCTGTAGAAACCATCGACTTCATGACTGCGCATTGGGCACACCTGCCTTACGACTTCCTGGGCAAGGTTTCTAACCGCATCATCAACGAAGTAGACGGCATTTCTCGCGTGGTTTACGACGTATCTGGCAAGCCGCCAGCAACGATCGAGTGGGAATAATCCTTCACTTGTGAGTGACAAACCTCAGAAGCCCGCGTTATCGCGGGCTTTTTTTTATGCCTGAAAAACGTCTTCGGTAAAGCATAAAGGGCGCGTAGAGAGAAATGCGAGATCAAACAAGCGGCATGCGTTTTTGACCAAATAGTTGATGAGCAATACCACAGGGGAAGAGCGACATTGATATCAATACGCCGCCTCGAATGTTGATCTATAGAGTGGTAGAGAATGCTATCTGTCTGATCTGAAAACCACGTGATCGATAAGTTGTTGATGTGACTAAATCGGTATGCTGAATTCAGCATTATATTCTGTTAACGGATGATGTGAAGGCGCCCACATAGGGCGTCTTTTTTTTCGTCTACACTGTAGAAACGCTGTACTGATGACACGGTTATTAATTAGTGCGATCGGCTAGTGATTAGGTGCGTTTATTGAGGATCGTCTGATTTTTGTGCCTTTTATTTATTTTTCATGGGTGTTAGTGAGATTTGTGCAAAAGGTTTATCTGGTGTTGGTTTGATGTTTCTTATTAATATTTTCTTACAATATCTAGTAATAGTATTTTGTTATTAGTTAGAAGATCGTGCGTTTTTTGTTGGTCTTTTCATTACAATCTTTGCAAGTTTTTCTGTTTTTGAAAAATCGGATTGACCGGCGATAAAAGCACAAAATCACGCCGCAAATTGACAACATCACTCACACATGGAGTTCCCATGAGTAATCACGCAGTAAATAAGGCGCCGGACACACCGCCGAGTGCCATGGATAAATTCCTTAACCTCATCGAACGCGCAGGTAACAAAATCCCAGATCCTGCATTGTTGTTCTTCTGGGGCCTAATCATTGTTTGGGGCTTGTCGGCACTTTTTTCTCAGTTCCAGTTCGAACTGATCCACCCTGTTACCGGCACGGCTATCGAAGTTAAAAACCTGCTAACGGGCCAATCACTGGCTGAGTTCTTGGCGGGCATGGTGAAAACCTTCACAGGCTTTGCACCACTGGGTATCGTACTGGTTGCGATGCTAGGTGTGGGTGTGGCTGAAGCATCTGGCTTCATCAACACCGGTCTGAAGAAAATGCTTAACGTTACACCGGCTAAACTGCTAACACCAATGCTGATCCTGGTGGCTATCGTGTCACACACAGCAGCGGATGCGGGTTACGTACTGGTTATTCCACTAGGTGGTATCATCTTCCACGCAGCAGGTCGTCACCCTCTAGCGGGTATCGCAGCAGCGTTTGCAGGTGTATCTGGCGGTTTCTCTGCTAACTTTATCCCTTCAGGTATCGACCCACTGTTGGCGGGCTTTACTGAATCTGCCGCGCAGATCCTGGATAAAGATTACGTGGTTAACCCACTGTCTAACCTAATGTTCACCGGTTTCTCTTCACTGCTTGTTATCGCTGTGGGTTGGTACGTGACTGAAAAGATCATCGAACCACGTTTGAAAAACACCCCAATCGATGAAGATGCTGAAGAAGCACCGGATCTAGCATCATTCACGGCGATTGAATCAAAAGCATTCAACCGTGCGGGTATCGCGATGCTTGTGGGTATCTTCGCACTGATTGCTGCGGTTTACCCAGAAACCTCACCACTGCGTTCACCAGAAGGTGAAGTGACGGCGTTTACTGCACCACTGATGCAGTCAATCGTACCGCTTATCTTCATCCTGTTCGTGATCCCAGGTGTGATTTACGGCCGTGTAGCGGGTACGTTCAAGCAAAGCTCTGACATCATCAAAGCGATGTCTGCGACCATGGGTACCATGGGTGGTTACATCGTGATGTCATTCTTCTGTGCACAGTTCCTGGCAGCGTTTACCCAATCTAACCTGGGTACACTTTTGGCGCTATCAGGTGCCGATCTGCTTAAAGCGATGAACCTACCAGGCCAGATCACTATCGTGGGTATGATCCTGCTAACCGCAACGGTTAACCTGCTGATTGGTTCTTCTTCTGCGAAGTGGGCACTGATTGGTCCTATCTTCGTACCAATGCTGATGGCGGTGGGTATCTCTCCTGAGTTGACGCAGGCGGCTTACCGTGTTGGTGACTCGGTGTCTAACATCGTTTCTCCACTGATGGTGTTCTTCCCACTGGTAGTGGTTTACACCCAGCGTTACGTGAAGAGCTCTGGTATCGGTACACTGGCTTCAATGATGATGCCGTACTCGATTGCCCTGCTGATCTGTTGGACCGCATTCCTATTGATTTACTGGACTATCGGTATTCCTCTGGGTGTGAGCGCGCCTTACTCGTACAGCATGTAAGTACATATTGTAAAAACGAAAAACCCGCCATCTCGGCGGGTTTTTTTATGCTTAACGATCCGTATGTGACTCTCGCGGCACAGAGTTTAAGACAGTTTAAGCCAAGTGTTTGGCATGGAAACGCAGGTGATCTTCAATGAAGCTGGCGATGAAGTAGTAGCTGTGATCAAAGCCTTCTTGCATACGCAATTCCAGCGGGTAATCAGCGGCTTCTGCTGCGGCCAGTAGCGCTTCCGGTTTCAGCTGTTCAACCAAGAAGTTGTCTTGATCGCCCTGATCGACTAACGCCGGCACCGGTTGCTGGTGAGTACGCATTAACTCGCTGCTGTCGTAAGCCTGCCAGGTGGTTTTATCGTTGCCCAAGTAACCGGTGAAGGCTTTCTGGCCCCACGGACAGTTCATCGGGTTGCTGATCGGGCTAAACGCAGAAACCGAGCTATAGCGTGATGGATTACGCAGAGCAATCATCAATGCACCGTGGCCGCCCATGGAGTGGCCGCTGATCGCACGTTTGTCGTTCACTGGGAAGTGCGCTTCAATCAGGGCCGGTAGTTCGTTTACCACGTAGTCGTACATGCGGTAATGGCGATTCCACGGCGCTTGTGTGGCGTTCACATAAAAGCCTGCACCCAAGCCGAAGTCGTACGCGCCTTCAGGATCATCTGCCACGCCTTCACCGCGTGGGCTGGTGTCCGGAGCCACAATAGCGATGCCCAATTCTGCCGCTAAACGTTGAGCGCCGGCTTTTTGCATGAAGTTTTCATCGGTACAGGTCAGGCCGGATAACCAATACAGCACCGGTACTTTTTCCCCCTGTGCGATGTGCGGTGGCAGGAAAATGGCAAAGCGCATGTCACAGTTCAAGGTTGAAGAGCGATGGGTGTATTGTTTGTGCCAGCCACCGAAACTTTTATTCCAGCTTACGTTGTCTATGGTCATCTTGATTCCCGTTTAAAAGGCGAAACATGCAGGTGTTCAGCCTTAGTGCCTGATGGGTGAGTACTGACGTCGTTAGGGTTATCCAGTGCTTTTACCTGCCTGATACCGTGTTCCCCGCGATTGATTTAACAGTAGGTGAGAATACGGGACTGGGTGAGCCGATTGTGTGGGTCACGCCGTCATTTTGATGTGTTCAGTATATTTATTTCTGAATTTTTGATAATTCCCCTAGAATGCAAATAACTTTTACTTAGCTGTAATAATGGTGTTCGATGTTTTTGTGGGAAGGGGTCACAGAGTTTGTGGCAGTGGCGGAGGCAGAAAGCTTTACCGCAGCGGCAAAACAATTGGGGATTTCGACGGCGCAGGTTAGTCGCCAGATCAGCGCGTTAGAAAATCGCCTCAATACCAAGCTGTTTTATCGCACCACCCGTAAGGTGGCCGTGACCGAAGAAGGCGGGATTTACTATCGCCATTGTCGCCAAATCATGGATAGCTTGGCTGAAGCGGAGCGCGCGATCAGTGATCGCCGTGGCACGCCACAAGGCAGCCTGAAGCTTACTGCGCCGGTTATGTACGGCGAGCAATATGTGATGCCGCTGATCAATGACTTCATGCTGCAATATCCCGAGTTAGATGTGACGATGGATCTGACCAACCAGACCGTGGACTTGGTGGAAGGCGGGTTTGATTTGGCTATCCGTTTAGGGCGTTTAACCAACTCCACCATGATGGCGAAAAAGCTCACAACCCGTATGCAGTACGTGTGTGCGGCACCGGGGTACTTAGAGAAATACGGCGTACCCCATTCGCTGTCAGAACTGCGTCATCATAACTGTTTAGTCGGTAACTTCGATCACTGGCGTTTTCAGGAAGCAGGGCGAGAGCGTAGTGTACGTGTGTCGGGCTCGTTGCGTTGCAGTAGCGGTCATGCGCTGCGTGACGCCGCCTTAAAAGGGATCGGGGTGGTGCAGTTGCCGGATTACTATGTGTCTGACGATCTAGAAAGCGGGGCATTGATTTCGATTCTGGAGCATATGCAAGAGCCGGAAGAGGGGATTTGGGCCTTGTATCCTCACAACCGCCATTTGTCACCGAAGGTACGTTTGCTGGTGGATTTTCTGGCAGATAACCTGCAACACAAGCCCCGTTGATGGTGTTGCGCAGACAGGCTTGGGTATAATGCCCCCGATTCAACCAGAGAAGAAAAGAGATCCTATGACAGATTTGATCCCACCGATGACCGATGAGGATTACATGCGCCGCGCCATTGAGCTGGCCGCCCGTGCTGAAGCCGAAGGGGAAGTGCCGGTGGGAGCCGTTGTGGTCCATGAAGGACGTGTGGTTGGCGAAGGCTGGAACCGCTCCATCACCCAGCATGATGCCACGGCCCATGCAGAAATCATGGCATTGCGCCAGGCTGGTCAGGTATTGCAGAACTACCGTCTGCTGGAGACCACCTTATACGTGACTTTAGAGCCGTGTCCGATGTGTGCCGGTGCCATGGTACACAGCCGCGTAGGCAAAGTGGTGTTTGGCGCGCACGATCTGAAAACCGGTGCGGCGGGCAGTATCATGAATCTGCTGAGCTATGAGCAGGTGAATCACCACGTACAGATGGAATCCGGTGTGTTGGCGGACGAGTGCCGTGCGCAGTTGCAGGCGTTTTTTAAGCGTCGACGTGATGAAAAGAAAGCGGAGAAGAAAGCCCGTCAACAAGCGGCATTAGCGGCAGAACCTCAGGCGGGTAGCGTTGCCAAAAAACATCAAAAACAGACGAAGTAACGCTTTTTGTCAGCGATGTTCGAAAACAAGAAGGGCGCATGAACTATCATGCGCCCTTTTTGCATTGAAGCGGGGATCAGTCGCTGCACGCCACTAAATAGCTGCGCTGACGCCATAAAATCTTTTTGCGGATATTGGCGTGCAGACGCTTACGGCGGGTGGCGGTAGAAGTCATTCGTTTGCGCGTACGTGCGCTGAGTTTCGATAGTCGCATGAAGTTGTTCTTTAAATTACGGCAATCACAAACACGAACAGGCGAAGCCTGCTGTCCATTTTTATATAGCGTACAGTATCCTCTATTTTAACGTTAGGGGACGCGATAAGGATCACGAATTAATGATATATCAGTCATTAATTACATGTAGGGCTATGAAAGAAAAGGATAAAACGACAAATGCAGCCGATAAAAAAACAGCCAGCGTTAAGGCTGGCTGTGTGTTTTTCCGTGTTGCGCCCTTACAGGGGTAAGCGCACAAACCGGTGCGTGATCAGTTGCTGACTGTTTTCGCGGGTGCCGTGCTCATTGGCGATGGCGGCAAGTGACGATCCGCCGGATTGGCTGTGTTACCACTTGCTTCATTTTGCGCCTCGGCTGTCTGCGTTGGTTGCGCAGCGGACAAGATAGACGGTGGTGGCGTGATGGTGTGTAGGCCATCCACCAATTCCACGTCTTCCTGCTGTGGCTGCTGACTGTGGGTTTGTTCGTAACCGATAATACTCTGGTAGTAACGGCGAATGTTTTCCACATAGTTCAGCGCTTCATCACCACGGGCATAGCCATAGCGGGTGTGTTGGTAGTACTTGCGCTGGCGCAGCAGCGGCAGACGCTGTTTCACATCACTCCACGCATCCGGGTTACCGCCTTGTGACTTGGTCAGACGACGGGCATCCATCAGGTGACCAAAGCCGACGTTATAAGACGCCAGGGCAAACCACACCTTCTCGTGCTCTTCCACACTGTCCGGAATACGGTTGATCATCTTACGCAGGTACTCGGTACCGCCACGGATACTTTGCTCCGGATCCAGACGGTTTTTCACACCGACCGATTTCGCAGTAGGCAGCGTCAGCATCATCATGCCACGTACACCCGTTGGAGAGACCGCTTTCGGGTTCCAGTGGGATTCCTGATAAGACAGAGCTGCAATCAGACGCCAGTCAAATTCGTTGGCGTACTTTTTAAATAAGCCTTCCCATTTCGGTAGCTTGCCTTCAATCGCACGTAAGAACGCGCGGGTATCCACGTAGTCAAACTTGTCGACGTGGCCGAAGTATTTTTCTTCCAGCTTCGCCAGCTCACCGCTTTGTTTGATCTCGCCAAAGAACTCAATGATCAGCGCGTACAGGCTGTCATCGTTATTGCGGTTCACAAACCAGGCAATCGGCTCATCTTCGGTCAGCTCAAGCGCGGTCGTGATGTCCGGGTGAATACGCTGGTTCAGGGCGATTTCCACCGAATCGGCCATGGTGTAATCCAGTTCGCCGTCTGCCACCTGGCGCAGCAGTTCATCGCTGTCGGTTTCTTCAACCGTGGTCCACACCAAGTTCGGGTGGGTCTTTTTCAACGCAATCAGGGTTTTCTCATGGCTGGAGCCCTTCACGACGGTGAGGGTACCTTTGCTGCCATCGAGATCATCAATGTCACGCGGGCGCCATTGGCCTTTTTTGTACACCACCTTTTGGCTGGCGTAGTAATAAGCCGGTGCGGCGCGGAAGTTTTCCAAGCGATCGGCGGTCATGGTCAGGCCGGATGCCAGAATATCCACGTCATCGCGTTGCAGGCTCGGGAACATGCCAGACAGGGTAAACATGGTTTTCATTTCCAGTTTAACCCCAAGCTTGTCGGCAAAACGTTGTGCCAGCTCGTAATCCAGCCCGGTCGGGCCTTCGCTGCCAATGTAGTAGGACAATTGGTTATTGAGGGTACCGACTCGGAGCACTCCTTCCTCACGAATACGTTCGAGATCAGTGCGTGGCTCTTCCTGCCAACAGCCGTTCAGGAAGAACAGGCTTAGCACCAAGGCGATGAAATGCCGGAAAGTGTGATTCTGACGAATAATGCTCAACAAAGTATGCTCTTGATTATAGTAGGGGGTTCTTTATACCAAAGGAGAGCCTTTACGCAAAGTTATCAGCAACGACTTCGCTGACACTGTTCTGACAGAAAAGGGACGGCAATGGCTGAAAACAGCGGGGATCGCGGGTGTTTTGTCAGGTTTATCGACAGGAATAAAAAAAATCACGCAAACGGTTGCGTCAAGAGTTACGTCACAAAAAAATTTCCTTTATACTACGCCTCATCAAGAGTGCCTCGCCTCGGAATCTTCTGGGAAACGAGGTGGCATTGACGTAATTATCCTGGCGATGGGCGAGGAGATTAGGCCAATATCACCTTCATTCAACTGCTAATCGAGAGACGTACGCACATGGAAATTTTGCGTGGTTCACCCGCACTGTCTGAGTTTCGCATTAATAAGCTGCTAGAACGCTGCCGCGAATTGGAACTGCCTGTGTCAGGCATTTATGCAGAGTTTATGCACTTTGCTGATCTGTCTGCACCCTTGAGTGCGGAAGAGCAAGGTAAGCTTGCTAGTCTTCTGACTTACGGACCTACGATTGCAGAGCATGAGCCGTCTGGCCTCTTGCTGCTGGTTACCCCGCGTCCGGGGACGATCTCTCCTTGGTCATCAAAATCGACCGATATTGCCCACAACTGTGCCCTGTCATCAATCCAGCGTCTTGAACGTGGTACCGCGTACTACGTAGACACCACGGCTGCACTGTCTGACGATCAACTGCATGCTTTAAAAGGCTTGTTGCACGATCGCATGATGGAAGTGGTCTTCACCGCATTGGATGACGCCCAAGCCCTATTCCACAAAGCAGAGCCTGCGCCGGTACAGAGCGTGGATATCCTTGCCGGTGGCCGTGATGCGCTTGAACACGCAAACGTTACCTTGGGTTTGGCGCTGGCCGACGATGAGATTGATTATCTGGTGGAAAGCTTCACTAAGCTTGGCCGTAACCCGAATGATATCGAACTGATGATGTTCGCCCAGGCGAACTCTGAGCACTGCCGTCACAAGATCTTCAACGCGGATTGGACGATTGATGGCGTCGAGCAGGAAAAATCCCTGTTCAAGATGATCAAAAACACGTACGAGAAACACAGCGATTACGTGTTGTCGGCGTATAAAGATAATGCGGCAGTGATGGAAGGCTCAAAAGCCGGCCGTTTCTTCCCGGATCCGGCGTCGCGTCAGTACACCTACCACCAAGAAGACACCCACATTCTGATGAAAGTGGAAACCCACAACCACCCAACGGCGATTTCGCCATGGCCGGGCGCATCGACCGGTTCAGGCGGTGAGATCCGTGATGAAGGCGCGACCGGTATCGGCGGCAAGCCAAAGGCGGGTCTGGTGGGCTTTACCGTGTCTAACCTGCGTGTCCCGGGCTTTGAACAGCCGTGGGAAAGCGATTTTGGTAAGCCAGAGCGTATCGTGAACGCGCTGGACATCATGCTGGAAGGCCCATTGGGCGGCGCGGCGTTTAACAACGAATTTGGTCGTCCTAACCTGCTGGGTTACTTCCGTACTTACGAAGAAAAAGTCAGCTCACACAACGGTGAAGAGATCCGTGGCTACCACAAGCCAATCATGATTGCCGGTGGTCTGGGTAACATCCGTGCTGAGCACGTACAGAAAAAAGAAATTCCGGTTGGCGCGAAGCTGATTGTACTGGGTGGCCCGGCAATGAACATCGGCCTGGGTGGCGGTGCGGCTTCTTCCATGGCATCCGGCCAGTCGGCGGAAGATTTGGATTTTGCTTCGGTACAGCGTGAAAACCCAGAGATGGAGCGTCGCTGTCAGGAAGTGATCGACCGTTGCTGGCAGATGGGTGATGCCAACCCAATCGCCTTTATTCACGATGTGGGCGCGGGCGGTATCTCCAATGCATTGCCTGAATTAGTAGATGACGGTGAGCGTGGCGGTAAGTTCCAGCTACGTGATGTGCCGAACGATGAACCGGGTATGAGCCCGCTGGAAATCTGGTGTAACGAATCGCAAGAGCGTTACGTCATGGCAGTAGCCGCTGAGAACATGGACGTGTTTGACGCGATCTGTCAGCGCGAACGTGCGCCGTACGCAGTCGTGGGTGAGGCGACAGAAGAGCGTCACCTGACGCTGGAAGACAGCCACTTCGATAACACCCCAATCGACATGCCAATGGACATTCTGTTGGGCAAGCCGCCGAAGATGCACCGTGATGTGGTGACACAAAAAGCCCAAGGTCAGGCGATTGATCGCAGCGGTATTGAATTAGAAGCCGCGACACACCGTGTGTTGCGTTTGCCAGCTGTGGCTGAGAAAACCTTCTTGATCACCATCGGTGACCGTACGGTAACCGGCTTGGTGGCGCGCGATCAGATGGTCGGTCCTTGGCAGGTGCCGGTAGCCAACTGTGCGGTAACCGCAGCCAGCTACGACACGTACCACGGTGAAGCGATGGCAATGGGTGAGCGTACCCCTGTTGCACTGCTGGATTTTGCTGCCTCTGCCCGTCTGGCGGTGGGTGAAGCGATCACGAACATTGCTTCGGCTGACATTGGCGATCTGAAGCGCATTAAATTGTCGGCGAACTGGATGTCACCAGCGGGTCACCCGGGTGAAGATGCCGGTCTGTACGAAGCCGTGAAAGCCGTGGGTGAAGAGTTGTGTCCGGCATTGGGCCTAACCATCCCGGTGGGTAAAGACTCTATGTCGATGAAGACCAAGTGGGAGCAAAACGGTGAAGAGCAGACCGTGACCTCGCCACTGTCGCTGATCATCACCGCGTTTGGTCGCGTGGAAGATGTGCGCAAGACCGTGACGCCACAGCTACGCACCGACAAAGGCGACTCAACGTTGCTGCTGTTGGATTTGGGTTGTGGTCAGAACCGTTTGGGCGCTACCGCATTGGCACAGGTGTACAAGCAGTTGGGTGACAAGCCAGCTGACGTTGACAGCCCTGAGCTACTGAAAGGTTTCTTCAACGCGGTACAGGCTCTGGTACGTGACGACAAACTTCTGGCTTACCACGACCGTGGTGACGGTGGTCTGTACGTGACGCTAGCTGAAATGGCCTTTGCGGGTCACACCGGTGTGGAAGTGGATCTGAACACTACGGACGGCGATGCGTGTGATGATGTCCTGGCCACGCTGTTCAACGAAGAGTTGGGCGCGGTGATCCAAGTGCGTACTGAAGATTTGGACGCCGTACAGTCAGTACTGGCCGTTCATGGTCTGGAAGCGTGCAGCCACGTGATTGGTACCGTGGTTGATGAAGACGTGGTACGTATCTGGAACGGCAACGATTTGGTGCTGGAACAAAACCGCACTGAACTTCGTACCATTTGGGCAGAAACGACCTACCAGATGCAGGCATTGCGTGATAACCCAGCGGGGGCACAGCAAGAGTTTGATGCGAAGAAAGACAGCCAGGATCCGGGTCTGAATATCAAGCTGAACTTTGATATCAACGAAGACATTGCGGCGCCGTTCATTAACACCGGTGCTAAGCCTCAAATGGCTATCCTGCGTGAGCAGGGCGTGAACTCTCACGTTGAAATGGCCGCGGCATTTGATCGTGCTGGCTTTGACGCGAAAGACGTGCACATGAGTGACATCCTGTCTGGCCGCGTTGCGCTGGATGGCTTCAATGGCCTTGTGGCGTGTGGTGGCTTCTCGTACGGTGACGTACTGGGTGCCGGTGAAGGCTGGGCGAAGTCGGTGTTGTTCAACAACATTGCCCGCGATCAGTTTGAGCGTTTCTTCCACCGTAATGACACCTTCGCATTGGGTGTGTGTAACGGCTGTCAGATGATGTCTAACCTGCGCGATTTGATCCCGGGTGCTGATTTGTGGCCACGTTTTGTGCGCAATGAATCAGAGCGTTTTGAAGCGCGCTTTAGCCTGGTAGAAGTGCAGCAGAGTGACTCGCTGTTCTTCAACGGCATGGCCGGTTCTCGTATGCCAATCGCCGTGTCTCACGGTGAAGGTCGCGTCGAAGTACGCAACGGCGAACACCTTGCAGCGATTGAGCAGTCAGGCACAGTGGCATTGCGTTACTTGGATAACTACGGCAACGTGACACAGAACTACCCGGCGAACCCGAACGGTTCACCAAACGGTATTACCGGTCTGACAACCCGTGACGGTCGCGTGACCATCATGATGCCGCACCCAGAGCGTGTCTTCCGCGCGGTGGCGAACTCTTGGCATCCGGATGACTGGAAAGAAGACAGCCCGTGGATGCGCATGTTCCGTAACGCCCGTGTGAATATCGGCTAACGTTACCGACAAAACCCATTCCCCCCTTTTAATCAAACCGCTCTTCGGAGCGGTTTTTTTATGCGCAAAAGAGAGTGGATCACCGTGTGAGTGTTCGAAGCCGTTTGGAAAAGGCGCTTGGAAAAGGCGCGTGGAAAAAGCCCAGAGCGGGGCCGCGATCTCACTCATACGCGCGCCATTTTGATACGTTTATAATTAATCTGCTGAGAATCTGTCAACGGGAGGAGTGCCATGATTTTCTTCGATCTGGATAATACACTGCTGGATCACGACGGGGCGGAAGCGGAGGCCATCACTGCGTTTACTGCCCGTTATGGTGACGCCATCATTGAATGCCCAAATGGGGTGGGTGAGGCGTGGCGGCAGATCACCGATCAGCAACGGGCCCGTTGGCGCGCCGGTGAACTGAATTTTGAAGCCTTACGCCGCGCGCGGATCAGTGCGTTATTTCGCCATCCTCTGACCGTCGCGCAAGCCGATGCGTTAAGTACCGAGTACTACCATATTTACCAGCAGCATTGGCGATTGTTTGATGACGTCAAACCCGCCTTATCCATCCTGCGTGAGGTGGCACCGCTGGCCATCATCACCAACGGCTTTGCCTTTCAGCAGGAAGCCAAACTGACCGCAACCCAGATCCGCCCGTATTTTTCTCACCTCGTGATCTCAGAGCACGTTGGTGCTGCCAAACCCACCCCCGCGATTTTTCAGCATGCTTTGCGCGTGGCAAGAAAACCGGCGGCAGCGTGCTGGTATATCGGTAACCATCCTTTCAATGATGCCCAAGCGGCATCACAACAGGGATTCAAAGCCGTTTGGCTCAATCGAAAAGGGTATGACAGCACCATTTCGACCCGTGTTGTGCGCAGTTTGCGTGGTTTTGCCGACATGGTAAAGATGCATGGCTAAGGGAACGAATCTCTCAAAATGGGTCTAAATTAACGGAAACGATGTTCAATAACAGTTGTACTGCTCGCAGTAGCCGCATAAAATGTGCGCTTATTGTGAGATTTATCAGATCCAAGCCGCTTTCAAGGAAGAGAGAACATGGACGCAAACAGCAGTGGATTGACACTGGCTGCCAAAGGATTAGCGTTATTAGTGGTCATTTTTATGTTCCGCTACGCTGAAACATTTACAACAATCTTCAGCTTTCAACAAATCGGTATCGTGCCGAGCATTGTTGCTATGTTGGTGCTGGCCTCCGGCGTCGGTGCCGTTATTGGTCTCGCGCAAGGCAATCGCTGGGGATTTATCCCGCTCTACTTTTTCATTCCCGCCATCACCCTGTTTTTTGGTTACAGCCTGATCCCGTATCTGCCACATCTGTTCCGGCCGGAACTGCGTCATATCGTTATCATTTTACTCAATAGTACTGTCATGATCTTTGCTGTCGCCGTCTTGCTGAAGATGATGGACAACGATGTGATCCTACCCGCCGAAAAATACTAAACCACGGTCAACAGAGCATGTTGCATTTGTTATACTGCCTCCATGATAAATCAGGCAGTTGACGACCGTCACCCTCAAGGTCTCAACCCATCTCTGCTCAGCAAAGGATGATGAGAATGAAAAAAATTGAAGCCATTATTAAGCCATTCAAGCTTGATGATGTTCGCGAAGCCCTTGCCGATGTCGGCATCACCGGCATGACCGTCTCAGAAGTAAAAGGCTTCGGCCGTCAGAAAGGCCACACCGAACTGTACCGTGGTGCAGAATACATGGTCGACTTCCTGCCAAAAGTGAAACTTGAAATCGTCGTATCCGATGAAGTCGCCGACCAATGTGTCGACACCATCATCGAAACCGCCCAAACCGGTAAGATCGGTGACGGTAAGATCTTCATGTTTGATGTTGAGCGCGTAGTGCGTATCAGGACGGGTGAGGAAGACGAGGACGCTATCTAAATTGACTTGATTGCGTCGTTATTTCGCTCAACTCCGTTATCGGGCATGCTCATTTATGCGTATAAACTCCGCGTGCCCTCTTAGGATTTGAGCGAAATTCCTTTGCACTCAGGCCAATTGGTTTGTGTTAAGCATCCGGCTTTTTGCCAGAGAGCGAAACGGCTTAGCCATAGCGTATTTTCATTGACTTGATTGCGTCGTTATTACGCTCAACCCCGTTATCGGGCATGCTCATTTATGCGTATAAACTCCGCGTGCCCTCTTAGGATTTGAGCGAAATTCCTTTGCGCTCAAGGCCAATTGTTTGTGCAGAGTACTCGGCTTTTTGCCAGAGAGCGAAACGGCTTAGCCATAGCGCATTTTCATTGACTTGATTGCGTCGTTATTTCGCTCAAGGCCAAGCCCTCGGTCGATCATGAATAAGAAGCTCGCATTTGATGCGGGCTTTTTTTGTGCCGCAAGAGTGGGAATTGCCCAACGTAAGATTGTAAATTTGGGGCTGTTCTGCGCCACAGAGTGTTTCTATGCTGGAAAACAGCTAAGGAGCACAAGATGAAAATATACCAAGCGCAAGTCAACGATGTCGATCAGTTCAGCTTTCTCTATGAAGCGTATTTGGACTTCTATCAGGTTGATCAACCGCGAAAGGATCCGGCGGCGTATTTAAAAGAACGCTTAAATCAGCAGGAAAGTGTGATTTTTGTGGCTGAGGATGAGGCGGGTAATCCGGTTGGGTTTACGCAGTTATATCCGATGTTCTGTTCGTTAGCGATGCAGCGTACCTGGTTGTTGTATGATCTGTATGTCACTGCCGAAGCGCGCCAAAGTGGGGTGGCACAAGCTTTGATGGATCGTGCGGAGCAAATGGCGAAAGAGACCGACAGTGCGTTTATTATGTTGAGTACCGCCGTGGATAACCACCGCGCGCAGGCGTTGTATGAAAAGAATGGGTATGAAAAAGACGTTGATTTTTATACCTACCTTAAGCATCTCGACTAAGTAGAGGACGAGATGAACGGTACAAAAAACGGAAGCCAAGGCTTCCGTTTTTTATATGTGTTCAGCGAGAGAGGCTAACTTATGAGGCCTGCTGGGCTTTTACACCGCCGGCATACCGTCCCGGTTTGTGGTTCATCGCCAGTACCAGGTTTAGCAGGAAGGCGCCGATCACCGAGTAGAATAGGGTGAGCGGGCTGACCAAGAAGAAAGACGCCACCAGAATCGTAAAGTCGATCCCCATCTGCAGTTTACCGGCTGACCAGCCAAATTTTTCCTGTAAAAACAGCACCAGTACGTTAAAGCCGCCCAGGCTGGTTTTGTGACGGAACAAGATCAACATGCCCAATCCCATCAAAATGCCGCCGATCATGGCACAGTACAGCGGTTCTAAATGGCTGATGGTGAGTACATGGTGCAGGTTATCGGTGATCACCGACACCAGGCCGCCAGAAATCACACTGGTGATAGCAAAACTGCGCCCCATGCGGAACCACGCCATCAGGTAGAACGGCGTGTTCATCATGAAATACAACTGGCCAAAAGAGAGGTCGATAAATTGGCTGACCAGCAGGGCTAAACCGGTTGTCCCACCGGTAAGCAAATGGGCTTGTTGCAAAAAGAACACACCTTGAGCCACGACAAAAGTGCCGGTCAAAATAGCGATAATGTTCTCTTTAGCTGAATGGGAATACGCGCTCAAAAATACACTCCTTATGGTTGAGGACGCCATGATAATGCGCATCATTAAAAAAGATGAGCCCGCCACAGAAAACAGTGTGTACGCAGGTGTTTACTTATGTTTACGCAGTTGTAAAAAATTAATTTACCTATTTTCTTGTCAATACCGAAAAAGAAACCGAAACAGAAGTGGCGAAAACTGTAAACGGAGAAATGAAAAAACGCACAAGATGAAAACAATTCATCCGCAAGTTGAAATAAATGCCAATAAAAAGTCACATTAGGACTACCTGATTTAGATCAATTTCTGTAAAATACGGCGTTACATACAGACATAACGAAAACGTTTGCGTCCCCATGACGCCTAGCTTGGCGGTTTTTCGTTTTTTTGCCAAAAAGTGTTTACCACCTAGGTTGTCAGCATGCCGTGCGACACGACACAGCGACACGAGGTTTGAATACGATCTGAGTCAGGAGAGACAGATGCTAAAGCGCGACATGAATATTGCTGATTATGACGCTGAGCTGTTTGCAGCTATCCAGGAAGAAACGGCGCGTCAGGAAGAGCACATCGAATTGATTGCTTCTGAGAACTACACCAGCCCACGCGTGATGGAAGCACAGGGCTCTCAGCTAACCAACAAATATGCGGAAGGTTACCCAGGCAAGCGTTACTACGGTGGCTGTGAATACGTCGATAAAGCCGAGCAACTGGCGATTGACCGTGCTTGTCAGCTGTTTGGCGCCGAGTACGCCAACGTTCAGCCACACTCTGGCTCTCAGGCAAACAACGCTGTTTACATGGCACTATTGAATGCCGGTGATACGGTACTGGGCATGAGCCTGGCACACGGTGGTCACCTGACACACGGCTCGCCAGTGAACTTCTCAGGCAAGCTGTACAACATCATTCCTTACGGCATCGACGAGCACGGTCAGATTGACTATGCAGAAGTGGAAGCGCTTGCGCTTGAGCACAAGCCAAAGATGATCATCGGTGGTTTCTCTGCGTATTCGCAAATCGTTGACTGGAAACGCATGCGTGAAATCGCAGACAAAGTCGGTGCCTACTTCTTCGTTGATATGGCACACGTCGCGGGTCTGATTGCGGCGGGTGTTTACCCAACACCAGTGCCACACGCACACGTTGTAACAACGACCACGCACAAAACGCTGGCGGGTCCTCGTGGTGGTTTGATCCTGTCTAACGAAGGTGAAGATCTTTACAAGAAACTGAACTCAGCGGTATTCCCGGGTGGTCAGGGTGGTCCTTTGATGCACGTGATTGCAGCAAAAGCGGTCGCGTTCAAAGAAGCGATGGAGCCAGAGTTTAAAGAGTACCAGGCGCGCGTGGTAGAAAACGCGAAAGTGATGGTGGGTGAATTCCTGGAGCGCGGTTACAAGATCGTATCTGGCAGCACTGAAAACCACCTGTTCCTGGTTGATTTGATCGACAAAGGCATCACCGGTAAAGAAGCGGATGCGGCACTGGGTGCGGCCAACATCACTGTAAACAAGAACAGTGTACCGAATGATCCACGCAGCCCGTTTGTGACCTCAGGTATCCGTGTGGGTACACCATCGATCACGCGTCGTGGTTTTACAGCGGAAGATGCGAAGCAACTAGCGGGTTGGATGTGTGACGTTCTGGATAACATTGATAACCCAGAAGTGATTGAAGCGACGAAAGCCAAGGTGCTGGAAATTTGTAAGCGCCTGCCGGTTTACGCGTAATCACAGCGAATAAATAGAAACATTTCCCCCTTTGTTAGGGCTTGCGTTCAGCAAGCCCTTTTTTTCATCTCATCCCAGATAAAGAAACGTATTAACCCTCGCCAATCCTACGCCTTCCGGCATAAATTTGGCGGGAAAAGGCGTACTCTCGTCATGAAATGGGTTACACTGAGGCGACGTAAATTAGGAGGCAAGATGCATTGTCCTTTTTGTGGTGCCAACGACACCAAAGTAATTGATTCCCGATTAGTCGCGGATGGCCATCAAGTGCGCCGTCGCCGTCAATGTCTTGCATGTAACGAACGTTACACCACGTTTGAAACGGCTGAATTGGTCATGCCTCGCGTGATCAAAAGTAATGGCAGCCGTGATCCGTTCAATGAAGATAAATTGCGCGGAGGCATTCAGCGTGCCTTGGAAAAACGTCCGGTCAGTACCGACGATATTGAACGTGCAATCAATACCATCAAGTCGCGACTCCGTGCGACAGGCGAGCGCGAAGTGCCGTCAGAAATGATCGGTAACCTCGTGATGGAAGCCTTAAAAGAGCTGGATAAAGTCGCTTATATTCGTTTTGCGTCCGTATACCGCAGCTTTGAAGATATTCGCGAGTTTGGTGAGGAAATCGCCAAGCTAGAAAAATAATTGCCGCCCGAAGCTTGCCTTCGGGCGCGTCACAGAAGAAAGCGACGTCACATGTTCTCATCTCTCGATCATGCCATGATGCAACGCGCCATCACGCTGGCAAAAAACGGTCAATTCACCACGGCGCCTAACCCTAACGTAGGCTGTGTGATTGCACACGGCGAAGAAATTGTCGGGGAAGGCTATCATTATCAGGCGGGTCAACCGCACGCAGAAGTGTTTGCATTACGTGCTGCCGGTGAGCGCGCACGCGGTGCGACCGCTTACGTGACCCTTGAGCCTTGCTCTCACTACGGGCGCACGCCGCCGTGTGCCGAAGCATTAGTGAAAGCAGGGGTGGGACGTGTGGTGTGTGCCATGGTCGATCCCAATCCGAAAGTGGCGGGACGTGGCGTGACCATTTTGCAGCAAGCGGGCATTGAGGTGCAGGTCGGCCTGTTAGAAGCCGATGCGCTGGCGTTGAATAAAGGCTTCATTCAGCGCATGAAAACCGGTCGTCCGTTTGTGCAATTGAAGCTGGCCGCCAGTCTGGATGGCCGCACCGCATTGGCCAATGGCAAAAGCCAGTGGATCACCAGTGCACCGGCCCGTGCCGATGTACAATGTTTTCGTGCCAAAGCCGGGGCGATTTTATCGACCAGTGCTACCGTATTGGCCGATGATCCGTCATTGAATGTCCGCTGGGCGGATTTGGGTGAGACGGTACAGCAACATTACCCAGAGGCGAATTTGCGCCAGCCTGTGCGTGTGATCATCGACAGCCAGAACCGCGTGACGCCGGCACACCGTTTGGTGTCGTTACCGGGGAAAACATTACTGGCTCGAGCAAATGCTGACACGCAGACGTGGCCGGAAGACGTGCAGCAGTTGGAAGTGGCGACAGAAGCCACGGGGCAGCTTGATCTGGTTGCGCTGATGGAGACCTTGGCGGCCCAAGACATTAACCATGTGTGGGTGGAAGCCGGTGCTGGTTTGGCGGGCGGTCTGCTTAAAGCGGGCTTGGTGGATGAGTTGATTGTCTATCAGGCGCCAAAACTGATGGGCAGTGACAGCCGTGGACTGATTGATTTGAACGGATTGACCGAGATGGCCGAGGTGCCGGCATTGGCGATCACTGATGTGCGTATGGTCGGGCCGGATATCCGCATCACCGCACGCATTAATACAACAGAACAGAAGTAAGGTAAGACATGTTTACTGGCATTATTGAAGCCGTTGGTACCATTACCGCGATCACGCCAAAAGGGCAGGATGTTTCCGTTACCGTGGATGCAGGCAAATTGGATCTGAGCGATGTCAAACTGGGTGACAGTATCGCGACCAATGGGGTGTGTCTGACGGTGGTGGCCTTAACCGGTCACGGATACGTTGCTGACTTGTCACTGGAAACCTTACACCGCACCGCGTTTACCCAGTACAAAGCGGGGCAAAAAGTGAATCTAGAAAAAGCCATGTTGCCGACCACCCGTTTTGGCGGTCACATGGTGTCGGGCCACGTGGATGAAGTGGCTGAAATCATTGAGCGTACCCACACCGGTCGCGCGATTGAATTTTGGGTGAAGGCGCCAGCGCACTTAGCCCGTTATATCTCCGAGAAAGGCTCTGTCGCGATTGATGGGATCAGCCTGACCGTTAACGCCTTACGCGGTGACGAATTTAAGTTAACTATCGTCCCACACACGGCATTGGAAACGACCATGGAGTCATTCAAGCCGGGCCGTAAGGTCAATTTGGAAGTGGACGTGATCGCCCGTTACCTGGAGCGTTTAATGCTGGGTGATAAGGCGGCCGAGAAAAAATCAGAACTGACAATGGATTTGCTGGCACGTAGCGGCTTCCTAGGTTAATGGACTCAAAGAATCAGTAATAGAGAAGGGTGTGTTATGGCATTAAGCAGCGCAAAGGACATCATTGAAGACATTCGTCAGGGCAAAATGGTGATTTTGATGGATGACGAAGATCGGGAAAACGAAGGGGACCTGATCATCGCCGCTGACAAGATCACACCAGAAGCGATTAACTTTATGGCCCGTCACGGCCGTGGTTTGATCTGCCTCACCCTGACCAAAGCTCGTTGTAAGCAGTTGAACCTGCCATTGATGGTGCAAGACAACACTGAGCAGTTCAGCACCAACTTCACCGTGTCCATTGAAGCGGCAGAAGGGGTGACCACCGGTATTTCCGCCGCCGATCGCGCCCGTACGGTGCAGGCAGCCGTTGCCGCCAATGCGAATGCGGCAGACATTGTGATGCCGGGACACATTTTCCCGCTGATGGCACAAGAAGGTGGCGTGCTGACTCGCGCTGGTCATACCGAAGCCGGTTGTGACATTGCCCGTCTGGCTGGGCTGGAGCCATCAAGCGTGATCGTGGAAATCCTCAATGAAGACGGCACCATGGCGCGTCGTCCGGATCTGGAAGTGTTTGCCGAAGAGCACGGTCTGAAATTGGGCACCATCGCCGATTTGATTGAGTACCGTAACAACAACGAAACCACCATCGAGCGCGTGGCACAGTGTGTCTTGCCGACCGAGTTCGGTGAGTTTGACATGATCACCTACCGCGACACCATTGATAACCAGATCCATTACGCACTGACGAAGCCGTCGGTGTCAGCAGACGCCGCGCCATTGGTGCGTGTGCATTTGCAAGATACCTTTAAAGACATTCTGCACTCTGGCGCGTCGCAGTGGACGTTACCTGCAGCCATGCAACGCGTTGCCAGCGAAGGCGGTGTGCTGGTGGTACTGAGCAAAGCAGACAGTCAGGAAGCGGTATTAACTAAAGTACGCCAGATGGCAGCGCAGACCGATGGCAAGCCAATGGTCAAAGTGAACGTGAAAGATCAGTCTCGTCAGGTTGGGGTCGGATCGCAGATTCTGGCGGATCTGGGCGTGTCGAAGATGCGTCTGCTGTCATCAAGCAACCAACGTTATCACTCGCTCTCAGGCTTTGGTCTGGAAGTGGTAGAATACATTTGTCAGTAAAAAGCCGTTGGGCGCGTCAGACGGCGCGCGCACGGACTTCGTTTTCATTATATACGGGTGAGAAACCGGCGAAAAACGCAGGCAAAGATGCGCATTGGTATCACATATAAAGTGTGATAGACTCCCGCAGTTTCTCATACTGGAAAAGACATAGTCACAGGAAGGCCCATGAAGGTAATTGAAGGCGCCATCGCGGCACCAAACGCAAAAGTTGCTATCGTAATTGCACGCTTCAACAGCTTTATCAACGAAAGTTTGCTAGCAGGCGCGCTAGATGCTCTGAAACGCCAGGGTCAAGTCAGTGATGACAACATCACTGTTGTACGTTGCCCAGGTGCTTACGAGCTACCTCTAGTTGCACAGCAAGTGGCTAAGAGCGATCGTTATGACGCTATCGTTGCGCTTGGCTCTGTGATCCGTGGCGGTACGCCGCATTTTGATTATGTTGCCGGTGAGTGTAACAAAGGTCTGGCGCAAATTGCTCTTGAGTACAACACTCCAGTAGCATTTGGCGTTCTGACTGTAGATTCTATCGAACAAGCCATTGAGCGTGCCGGTACCAAGGCTGGTAATAAAGGGGCAGAGGCTGCACTAAGCGCGCTCGAAATGGTGAATGTCCTGTCCCAAATCGAATCCTAATGGGGGTTACTGTGAAACCAGCCGCACGTCGTAATGCACGTCAGTTTGCTGTACAAGCTATTTATTCTTGGCAAATCACCAAAGACAATGTTGCTGACATTGAAATGCACTTCTTGTCAGGTGATAACTTTGAAGAAGAAGAGTTTAAGGCTGAAGCGCCTGCGCTTGCCGCTCCGCATACAGATGTTGCGTACTTCCGTGATCTGCTAACAGGTGTTGTACTGAACCATCAGGAACTGGACAGCAAGATGCGTCCATACTTGTCGCGTCCGCTACAGGATCTGGATCAGATGGAACTTGCGCTACTTCGTCTTGCTATGTACGAGATGCTTAAGCGTGATGACGTTCCATACAAAGTGGTGATCAACGAAGCTATCGAATTGGCGAAAGCCTTCGGTGCAGAAGACAGCCACAAGTTTGTTAATGGCGTGCTGGACAAAGCAGCGCCAACACTTCGCAAGAAGTAATCACGATATATTTTTCAAGGCCAGCATTGCTGGCCTTTTTTCTATCTTTTTTCTCTCCATGCAATAGAAGCATTATGGCTACCAACGAATTTGATCTTATTGCGCGTTATTTTGCGCATCAGGCGGTAAACCGCAAGGATGTGGCGTTGGCGATCGGTGACGATTGTGCAGTGCTGGATGTGCCTGTCGGCAGCCAGTTAGCAGTGAGTACTGACTCGTTAGTTGCTGGCACCCATTTTCTTTCTGAGGCCGATCCGGTGCGCGTGGCACACAAAGCCTTGGCCTCTAACTTAAGTGATTTGGCGGCCATGGGCGCGACCCCGGCGTGGGTGTCGTTGGCACTGACCATGCCGGAGCCGGACGAAGCTTGGCTGGCCGGGTTCTGTCAGGGCTTTTTTGCGTTGGCGGAATACTACAACGTGCAGCTCATCGGTGGGGATACCACCAAAGGGCCATTGAGCTTAACGCTGACCGTGCAGGGTTTTGTGCCACAAGGCAAAGCCCTGACCCGTTGTGGCGCCCAATCTGGCGACTGGATTTATGTGACCGGCACCCTGGGTGACAGCGCTGCTGGCCTGGCGTTGTTGCTGGGACAGAAAAGCGTGGATGATGCGGCATTGGCGGAGACCTTGATTGATCGTCACTATTGCGCTCAACCGCGTATTTTGGCCGGACAGGCTTTGCGTGGGATTGCGTCGGCAGCACTCGACATTTCTGACGGTTTAGTGTCTGATCTAGGACACATTTTGAAGCGCTCGGGTGTAGCGGCAGTGATCGAGGTGGACAAGTTACCCTTGTCTGAAGAGTTGCGCCGTTTTGAACCGGACGCGGAGAAAGCGAGTCAATTGGCGCTGACCAGTGGGGAAGAATACGAACTGTGCTTTACCGTACCGGAAGTGAACCGGGGCGCGGTGGAGACCGCACTGGCACATTGTGGCGTGAAGGCCACCTGTGTAGGGCAATTGCGTCCAGGGACAGGGATTACCTTATTCAACGCTGGAGAGGCCGTGGATTGGCAACTTCAGGGTTATGATCATTTTGCGGAGTAAAGCGTGGAGAACCCAAAAGCAAAACTGAAGATGAACAACCCGTGGCACTTGTTGGCGACGGGGTTTGGGAGCGGCCTGTCTCCGATCATTCCGGGAACGATGGGGACACTGGCGGCGATCCCGCTATATCTGCTGATTGCCCAGTTACCGTTTGCGGTTTACCTGCTGATCATCCTGGTGTCGGCGATCATCGGTATTCGTATTTGTCAGAAAACCTCTGACGATATGGGCGTACACGATCACGGCAGTATTGTGTGGGACGAATTCGTGGGCTTTTGGATCACCATGGCGATTGCGCCGGCGGTGACCTGGCAGTGGGTACTGGCAGGCTTCGTGCTGTTCCGCTTCTTTGACATGGTAAAGCCATGGCCGATCAGCTGGCTGGACAAGCACGTACACGGCGGCTTCGGTATCATGGTTGATGACATTCTGGCAGGCTTGATGGCAATGATTGCGCTGTGGGGCGTGGGTTACTGGTTTGGCTGGTAAGCCGTAGCCAGAAAAGACCGGGTCAGGAAAACAGCCTGATAATAAAAAACCGCGCATTGCGCGGTTTTTTTGTGACTGAAGCCATCGGCCCTTATCGCCGATGTGCTTAGCTTTTTAGCGTTAGCTTTCGATGTAAGCGCGGATCTGTTTCTCGATACCCGCCGCATCAATCTCCAGCATCGCATGCAGTTCAGCTTGTGTGCCTTGCTCAATGAAGCGATCCGGCAAGCCAAGATTTAACACCGGCTTGAGGATTTTCTGTTTCATCAGGAACTCATTCACACCGCTCCCCGCACCGCCGGCAATGGCGTTTTCTTCCAGCGTCACCAGCACATCGTGCGTAGCGGCCAATTCCAGAATCAAACTTTCATCCAGTGGTTTCACAAAGCGCATGTCAGTTACGGTTGCATCGAGCGACTCTGCTGCGTCCAGCGCATAGCTGAGCAACGTACCAAAGCTTAAGATCGCCACGCGAGGGGCTTTCGCTTCAGCCGCTTGCTGGCTTTCACGGCGTACCACACCTTTACCGATTGGCAGAGCCGCCATCTCGGTGGTTGGTGTTACGCCTGTGCCGCTGCCGCGTGGGTAGCGTACGGCACTCGGTCCTTGGTGCATGTGGCCGGTGTACAGCATCTGGCGACATTCGTTTTCATCGCTTGGCGTCATGATCACCATGTTCGGGATACAACGCATAAAGCTCAAATCAAACGAGCCTTGGTGCGTTTGACCGTCTGCGCCTACCAAGCCGCCACGGTCAATGGCAAACATCACCGGCAGATCCATGATCGCCACATCGTGGATCAACTGATCGTAACCACGCTGCAGGAAGGTCGAGTAAATCGCCACCACCGGGTGGTAACCGCCAATGGCCATACCGGTTGCCAGCGTGACTGCGTGCTGCTCGGCAATGGCGACATCGAAGTACTGATCCGGATACGCTTTCGAGAAAGCGACCATGCCAGATCCTTCACGCATGGCTGGTGTGATTGCCATCAGCTTGTCGTCTTGCGCGGCCATGTCACACAGCCAGTCACCAAAAATGTTAGAGAACGTTGGTTGGCTCTTGGCTTTTGGAATAGGGTTCTGGGTCAGATCGAATTTCGGTACCGCGTGGTAGTTGATTGGATCTGCTTCAGCAGGAGCGTAGCCTTTGCCTTTTTTAGTCATAATGTGCAAGAACTGCGGACCTTTCATGTTGCGCATGTTCTTGATGGTTTTGACCAGTTCCACCACATCGTGACCGTCAACCGGACCGATGTAGTTAAAGCCCAGCTCTTCAAACATGGTGCCAGGAACCACCATGCCTTTCAGGTGCTCTTCTGCACGTTTGACCAATTCTTTGATCGGTGGCGCGCCCGACAGCACTTTCTTTCCACCTTCGCGGATCGTGGTGTACAGGTTGCCAGAAAGCAGACGTGCCAAATGATTATTCAGCGCGCCGACGTTTTCTGAAATCGACATTTCGTTGTCGTTCAGGATCACCAGCATGTCCGGGTGAATGTCACCGGCGTGGTTCATGGCTTCAAACGCCATGCCTGCGGTGATCGCGCCATCGCCGATCACGCTGACCACCTTGCGGCCTTCGCCTTCTTTCTCGGCGGCAATCGCCATGCCCAAACCGGCACTGATTGAGGTCGATGAGTGACCCACCGACAACACGTCGTATTCGCTTTCTTCGCGCCACGGGAACGGATGCACACCGCCTTTTTGACGGATGGTGCCCATTTTCTCACGGCGGCCAGTTAGAATTTTGTGCGGGTATGCTTGATGGCCCACATCCCAGATCAGGTGATCAAACGGGGTGTTGTACACATAATGCAAAGCCACTGTCAGCTCGACCGCGCCGAGGCCAGAGGCAAAGTGCCCACTGCTTTGGCTGACTGACTTAAGTAAATAGGTGCGTAATTCTTCACATACTGCAGGCAGGCTTTCTACCGGCAGCAGACGCAGTTCATCCGGCGTGTTAGCCAGAGCCAGATGAGGGTATTTTGATATATCCAATGTCATAACATTCACGGCGCTTTACTGTTATTAGTTATTGCGCTCGATGACGTATCGGGCAAAAACTGCTAATTGTTCTGTATTGTACGGTATCGCTTCGAGTGCGCGCAGCGCTTGCTGATACAGTTGTTGCGCTTTTGCCTGAGCGCCATCCAACCCGAGAAGAGCAGGATAGGTACTTTTTTCCAGCTCGATATCCGACCCCTGAGGTTTCCCTAAGGTCTGTGTATCACTTATTACGTCAAGAATATCGTCTTGGACTTGAAAGGCCAATCCAATTGCGTCGGCGTAGTCATCCAGCTGTGGCAATACCGCCACGCCTTTTTCGCCGGCGGCCAGTGCACCGAGGCGTACCGCACAGCGGATCAGCGCACCGGTTTTGTGGCGATGGATGGTTTCCAATTGGGCGAGATCGACCTGTTTGCCTTCGGCATCCAAATCTAACGCTTGTCCCATGCACATGCCGCGCGCGCCAGAGGCTGTTGCCAGCTCTTTGATCATGGCGACACGTTGGCGTTCACCGTCCTGACTGAGAAGACCACTGGCCATAATTTCAAACGCCAGTGTTTGTAGGGAGTCCCCTGCAAGGATAGCAGTCGCTTCATCAAACGCGACATGGCAGGTTGGCTGACCGCGACGCAGATCATCATCGTCCATCGCCGGCAAATCATCGTGGATCAGGGAATAGGCATGAATGCATTCCACCGCAGCGGCTGGGGTGTCCAGTGCATCGCGCTCTGCGCCCAGCATTTCGCCGGTCACATAGGTCAGAAAAGGACGTGCGCGTTTGCCACCCAGAAGTGTGCCGTGTTTCATCGCTTGGATCAGAGCAAGGTCGGCAAACGGTTGAGTGTCAAGCCACTGACCGAGGTGAGCATTATTGCGGTTTTGGTAGTCCAGCAGGGACTGTGACAGAGAGGGCATGTTATTCATTGCTGCTGTCAAACTCTGTCAGAGGAGCGTTGTCATCCGCCTGAAGCAGGATCTCAACGCGTTGTTCAGCTTGGGTTAGCTTGAGTTGGCTATTTCTAGCCAGGGCAATCCCGCGCTCAAATTTCTTCAGCGCCTCTTCCAGAGGGATATCACCGGATTCAAGCTCGTGCACGATGTTGTCTAGTTCATCAAGTGCGGCTTCAAAAGCCATATTTTCAGGTTTTTTGGCTGCCATAGTGGTGTCGCTTCTTTTATTTTGCTCGAAAAAATAGCGTAGAGCGGAATCAGGGTCAAATTATCTCACAGGAATCTGTGTGACAGACAGTAATTTTCATCTTTTCACCCCCAGAAAGCTAAATCAAACAGGGATGGTGCCGATAGATATCCTATTGACGCGCGGGGTGAACCGGTAAAAGGCATGAAAAAACAGAGGGAAATCCTCTGGATGATGGCGAGAACGGTGAATCAATGTCTTGTGGTGAATGACGTCGCTATGAAAGGGCGCAACACCCAGATACAATGCGCAACTGTAAACTCACTCGCAAATAAATGTAACAGACCGGAGACTATCAAGTGGATTTGGCGACCCTTATAGGATTAATTGGATCGTTTGCCTTTGTCATCATGGCGATGGTGCTCGGCGGCAGCCTGAGCATGTTTGTCGATACTCAGTCGATCCTGATCGTGTGTTGTGGTTCGATGTTTGTTGCGTTGATGCAATACAACATCGGCCAGTTTTTAGGGGCGGCAAAAATTGCAGCAAAAGCATTTATTTTCAAGATTGATAATCCTGAAGATTTGATCGCGAAAATTGTCGAAATGGCTGATGCGGCACGTAAAGGCGGTTTTCTGGCGTTGGAAGAAATGGAAGTGGATAACTCCTTCCTGCGCAAAGGTGTGGATTTGCTGGTGGACGGTCACGATGCCTCGGTGGTGCGTGCCACGCTGGAAAAAGACATCGGTCTGACCAATGAGCGTCACGAGCAAGGGATCAGTATTTTTAAAGCGTTGGCGGAAGTGGCGCCAGCGATGGGTATGATCGGGACCCTGGTCGGTTTGGTGGCCATGCTGTCTAACATGGATGACCCAAAATCCATCGGTCCGGCGATGGCGGTCGCCCTGTTGACCACGCTGTACGGTGCGGTGATGGCGAACATGCTGTTGTTGCCGATTGCAGCCAAGTTGGGTCTGCGTAAAGACGAAGAGAAATTGAATCGCCGTTTAATTCTGGACGGTGTGCTGGCGATCCAAGACGGGCAAAACCCGCGTGTGATTGACGGTTACCTGAAAAACTACCTCCAAGAAAAGAAACGGATCGTCAACGTTGACGAATAAGGTACGTAATGGATCAAGAACATAAGTGTCCACCGCCGGGATTGCCGGCCTGGATGGCGACGTTTTCCGATCTGATGACGCTGTTGATGTGCTTTTTCGTACTCTTGCTGTCGTTTTCTGAGATGGATGTGCTGAAATTCAAGCAAATCGCCGGCTCGATGAAATACGCCTTCGGTGTGCAGAACATGCTGGAAGTGAAAGACATTCCGAAAGGGACCAGTGTGATCGCGCAAGAGTTTCGCCCCGGTCGACCGGAGCCGACGCCGATTGAAGTGATCATGCAGCAGACCATCGACATGACGCAACGGACGCTCGATTTTCACGAAGGGGAATCGGATCGCGCAGGCGGCACACGCCGTGATGCGGGCAACCTGACCGGTGGCCAGAGTGCAGAAATTGCCACAGAGCAGAATCAGAACAATGAATCTGACCGGCAGCAGGCGCAGCAAGAGTTGATGGAAACCATCCAGAAAGCCCTGGAGCAGGAGATCACCGAAGGGGCGGTGGAGTTGGAAGATTTGGGTCAGCAGTTGGTGATCCGCATTAAAGAGCAGGGTGCGTTTCCCGCTGGCTCTGCGTTCTTGCAACCCAAGTTCCGTCCGTTGGTACAGCAAATTGCCCATTTGGTGAAAGATGTACCGGGTACGGTACGGGTGAGTGGTCACACGGATAACCAGAAACTGGACTCGGAATTGTATCGCTCCAACTGGGATCTCTCGGCCCAGCGTGCGGTGTCTGTGGCGCAGGAGATGGAAAAGGTCAAAGGGTTTGATCACTATCGCTTGCGTGTGGTCGGCCTGGCGGATACCCAGCCTATCGGAGATAACCGAACGGCAGCAGGGCGTCGGGCGAACCGTCGGGTGGAAATTTCCATCATGCAGGGAGAGCCGCATTACTCACCACCGATCAGTAGCGCAGACGGCAGTACGACGACCCCGTAAACGTGAACAATCAAATCTAACAGCCCGCCGAGGGATCCTCGGCGGGCTTTTTTGTGGCGGAAGAAAAATAGTGCCTACACTATAGGTAATCGTCGCTGTTCACGGCTTTGCTGACACTTGGGTCGATATCCTTGTTTCAGCCAAGGTCGGCTTGCTGTATAATTCGCGCCTTTGATCCCATGTGGTCCCTGTGATCCCATATCTGTAGTGTTTGGCCCAGTAAAGCGAAGCGTGTTATGAAATTTATCGTTAAACCCCATCCTGAAATTTTTGTAAAAAGCGAATCGGTGAAGAAGCGTTTTATCAAAATTTTGGATTCCAACATTCGCATTATCCTGCAGCGTTTGTCTGAGTCAGTAGCGGTTCATAACCGTCGTACCTACATTGAAGTGGTCGCCAGTGATGACAGCCAGCGTGAGCAGGTACTTGAAGTGCTGACGCAAACGCCGGGTATCCACCATGTATTGGAAGTGGAGCAAACCCTGTTTACCGATCTGCACGATATTTACGAGCAGACGTTGGCGCGTGTACGTGATGATCTGGAAGGCAAAACCTTCTGTGTGCGTGCTAAGCGTGTGGGTAAGCATGACTTTACCTCTATCGAGCTTGAGCGTTACGTGGGCGGCGGTTTGAACCAAGCGGTTGAATCGGCGTCTGTGAAGCTGAAGAACCCAGATATCACTGTACGTGTGGAAGTCTCACACGATGAGCTGAATCATGTATTGGCACGTCATAAAGGTCTGGGCGGTTTCCCGCTGGGCACACAGGAAGACGTACTGAGCCTGATCTCGGGTGGTTTTGACTCGGGTGTTTCCAGCTACCTGCACATCAAACGCGGCAGTAAAGTGCACTACTGTTTCTTCAACTTGGGCGGTCCTGCGCACGAGATTGGCGTGAAGCAAGTGGCACACTACTTGTGGAAGAAATACGGTTCTTCTGCCAAAGTAAGATTTATCGCGATTGATTTCGATCCGGTTGTGGGTCAGATCCTTGAAAACATTGATGACGGCCAGATGGGCGTGGTTCTGAAGCGTATGTTCATGCGTGCTGCGGGCATGGTGGCAGAGCGTTTCGGTATTCAGGCACTGGTAACGGGTGAAGCACTGGGTCAGGTATCTAGCCAGACTCTGACTAACTTGCGCCACATTGACGGTGTGACTGATTCGCTGATCCTGCGTCCACTGATCAACTGGGATAAAGAAGACATTATCAATGTTGCTCGTGAGATCGGTACAGAAGACTTCGCGAAAACCATGCCTGAATTCTGTGGTGTGATTTCTAAGAGTCCAACCGTGAAAGCCGTGAAAGCGAAACTGGAAGCAGAAGAAGCCAAGTTCGACTTCACCATCCTTGAGCGTGTGGTTGCTGAGGCCCGTATTATGGACATCCGTGATATCGAGAAAGAGAGCCAAGAGAAAGCCCCTGAAATCGAACTGGTTGATCAGATCGATGCCGGTGCTATCGTGCTTGATATCCGTAGCCCAGACGAAGAAGACGAGAACCCATTGGAGCTAGAGAACGTGGAAGTGAAACACCTGCCGTTCTACAAACTAGCGACCCAGTTTGGTGATCTGCCTCAGGACAAGACGTACCTGCTTTACTGTGACCGTGGCGTAATGAGCCGTCTTCAGGCGCTATACCTGAAAGAAAATGGTTTCAACAACGTGAAAGTGTACCGCCCATAATGGGGTGTTAACTCTTTAGTTGTGATAAAAAACGAGCGCTTCGGCGCTCGTTTTTTTGTGAGCATCAGGGGCGAGTTATGCTTCGCGCCGAGGGACGAGTAAGAGCGGAAAAGCAAAAGCGGATTTAAAGCTGACCTGTGATCCTATGGAAAAGAGCTTGCACTTATGATGGAATTTTGAATTCTGCCCACAGAACCACAGAACCACAGAACCACAGAACCACAGAACCACAGAACCACAGAACCACAGAACCACAGAACCACACCACCAAAGAACCACACCACAACAAA
>NZ_LDOV01000008.1 GCF_001029435.1 Photobacterium aphoticum
CGAACCTCGTGTGTCGCTCCAGAACATGGCGCGTTGGCAGAGTGGCTATGCAGCGGATTGCAAATCCGTGGACCTCGGTTCGACTCCGGGACGCGCCTCCATTCTACAAAGAACCAGCATGAAAATGCTGGTTTTTTTGTATCTGAATTTCCAGTTTCTCCTCTTATCTATCCCAAAGTGTTTTTAGCAAATACTAACAATTTCCCTCTCGCTGTGAATTGATAGCACGAAAATACCGTTGTACTATTGCGCGCCCCCGTTTCCTGTTTGGTATGAATCGTTGAAATCGCGCGTGCTGTATTGTGTTATTTTTATCTCGCTGTTTGTTGTGTCGGTGTTCTTCTATACACAAATAGAGTCATCAAAAAAGCGACAGCAGTACTTATCATCTATCAAACAACAGCCTCTTATTCCTACCCATCAATATGCGCAGTGGCGAGAATGGGTAGAACAATCCCACATTGAGCCCGCCGTCGTTGCACAAGAAGTGCAATCCCTTACCCGTGACCCAAATCAGCTTTCTGACAGGGCGCAAGGGTACTTAGTAGCGGTGCTGACGAATTTAAGCCGAAAACTGGATCACGATTGGATTCATGAGCAACTCGCTCAAGCGAAATTACAGACTGACCATATCAAATGGCTACCTGTTTTATTAAGTGCAGAGCAAGCCATTCATCGTTGGTATGCCAATGATAAAGCACAGGCGATCATGGAGTTGGAGTTGTTAATGGCGACAGCGATCCGTGAACACTATGAATTTTTAATGCCCAAATTGCTGTATTGGTCAGGCTATATGTCACTGAGCAACAATGAGGTGCTGCAGGCTCAAAAATATCTGCTTAAAAGTACGTATTATGCTGAGCAATACAACAACGTGTTTTATCTAAGCAAGATTTATCACGGCCTTTCATTGACCTACATTTTGATGGAAGAGTGGGAACAGGCGCTAACGGCGATTCAAAAAGCACGTGCGTTAGGAGAGAGATGGCCAAATATAGACAGCAATACGTTGCAACTTTATTGGTATAACGAATCTGTCATTCTGTCTAACCTGCAGCGAAAGCAAGAAGCCCAAGCCGCATACCATAAGGCACATTTTTATTATCTTCGCGATAATCAGTCTTTAAGGCATCGTATTCTGGATATTCGTGGTGCGGCAAACATCGCCATGTTGGATCAGGATTACACGTTAGCCCATCACCTGATTGAGCAATGCTTAACGTTATCAGCGCAGATCAATTATGTTTACAGCATGGGGCGATGCAATCTCAAGTTAGCACGTTTGAATCAGGCTGAGGGTAAATATTCTCAGGCACTCGATGCGGTAGATGCGAGTGCTCAATCTTTTGGTTCAAGCCACAGCGCATACTCAGTCATAAAAGCGTTGAATCTGAAAGCGCAGATCTACGAATCAATGGGGAGCAGTTCGCAAGCATACGCTTTGGCTAAAACGGTCAACCAAGCTGAGAAAAGGCAGTTACAACGTAAATTACGGGATTTGACCCATGCACAGGAAGCGTTTGAATTAGCCAAACAGCGAGATGAACTAAACGCGAAGCAACGGGCAAACAGTGAACAGCTGAATCAGGAACGTCTCTATCTTTACTGGGCGATGTCCACAGCAGTGATTATTGGTTTGTTGGTGCTGGTGCTCGTTGTCCGTACGCAGAGGATCAAACGTGAAAATGCCCGTTTGGCGCACCATTCAAGTATTGATCAACTTACTGGTTTGCATAATCGTCACTATTATTACCAGCAATTGGCAAAAGGTGAGGCTATTGCGTCACACCGTGAATATCACATCGCACTGTTTGATATTGACTACTTCAAGTTGATCAATGACAACCATGGTCATGCTGTGGGGGACGAAGTGCTTCAGCAACTGGCTACGCAAGTGAAACCTTGGTTAAGAGAACAAGAATTGTTTGTGCGTTGGGGAGGCGAAGAGTTCTTGTGGTTAGTGAAAGCAGATGCATCTAGCAAGCAGCGTATTGAGCAGGTACGCGCTGCCATTGCGGGCTCGCCGTTTGCCACATCAGTTGGTCAATTGGTGGTGACAACATCGATCGGTGTCAGTCTTGCGGCCACACCGGAACAGTTGCTGGCGGATGAACAGTACTTCTTAAAAGCCGATACGCACTTATACCAAGCTAAACGTGATGGTCGAAATCGCGTGGTATGGTGATAAACAAAAAGCCCCAGCAACGTTGAACTGGGGCTTTGGCGTATCAGAGAAAAGACAGAGAGTTAAAGTAGAATGATCTTATTTGCTTCACACTCTTCAATCATTGCATCTGGCCAGATGGATGACTGTACTTCACCGATATGGGCTTTTTGTAGGAAGAACATACAAATGCGTGACTGACCGATACCACCGCCAATGGTGTAAGGCAGGGATTTATTCAGTACGGCGCTGTGGAAAGGCAGTGAGGCGCGATCTTCACAGCCAGCAATGTCCAACTGGGCTTTCAGGCTGTCTTCACACACTCGAATACCCATAGAAGAAAGCTCTAGGCCGCTGTCGAGTACCGGGTTCCAGAACAGCAAGTCACCGTTCAGGTTCCAGTCGTCGTAGTCAGGGGCACGGCCATCGTGTTTTTCACCGTGTGACAGGGTATGACCGATATTTTGGATAAAGACCGCACCGTGTTCTTTACAGATGGCATTTTCACGCTCTTTAGGCGTTAGGTCAGGGTACTTATCCAATAGCTCTTGTGAAGTGATAAACGTCACCTTGGCTGGCAGGCGTTTTTCGAGCACCGGGTATTCCTGATAAATGTAGTTTTCGGTTTTCAGGAAGGCATTGTAGATCTTCTCTACGGTGGTACGCAGGTAGTCTTCATGGCGCATCGACTTGTCGAGCACTTTTTCCCAGTCCCACTGATCAACATAGATCGAGTGAATGTTGTCGAGCTCTTCATCGCGACGGATCGCGTTCATGTCGGTATACAGACCTTCATCGATCTGGAAACCATAGCGCCCCAACGCCATACGTTTCCATTTTGCCAATGAGTGCACGACTTCAACGTTTGCCCCGTTGTCATCAAGCAGATCAAAGTTTACCGGGCGCTCAGTACCGTTTAGGTTATCGTTCAACCCTGTTTCTGGTTTTACAAACAGTGGTGCAGAGACACGTGTTAGGTATAGCTCGTAAGCCAGCGCATATTCAAAATAGTCTTTTAACTTTTTGATTGCGACTTCTGTATCACGCAGTCCAAGCAGGGGCTGATAGTTCTCTGGTACTTGCAGTTTCATGAAATGTCCTTTTCTTACGGTATTTTGTTTGCATAGACAACACATTACGCCAGCCTGCGGTTAGCGTCTATCACTTTGTGGCGTGTATTTGTACGAAAGGCTTGAAATGGCATGTTTTGCATACATAGAAAAAGAAAAACCAGCGCACTGGCTGGTTTTTGTTTCTTTGGGGAAATGGGATCAGTAAACCATGACAAGTAAAGGGTTACGTAACTCGCTATGAACCACCTAAGGGCTTCTCTTTACTGACCATCTCACCATATTCAAAGGACTGGATAGAGTAGACTTTACCGTCAGAGTAATGCGTAAGCTTGCCATGCGGTAAGCCGTCTTTGTAATTCTTCACAAACTGCAGCTCACCGTTTTGTGAGAAAGAGTAAGATACGCCTTCTTTTAAGCCTTCCTCATTGTAGCGCTCAATCTCTGTTTCATAGCCATGTTCAGAGAGGCCTTTCCATTCACCAACCTTTTTACCATCTCGGTATTCCCCTTGCCACATCGTCAGGTGATAGGTGTTTTTATCCCGATATAACCAAGGACCATGGCGCTGATTGTCGCGGTATTCGCCTTTTTCTAACACCTTTCCATCATCATCATATTTTTCATGTTGGCCGTGGCGCAGCCCGTTACGGTAGAAAGAGAGTAAAGACAACTTACCTGCTGGAGTGATGCGTTGCTCTTTACCGTTTCGCTCTCCCTGTGCGTTGTATTGGATATCATGTGTGCCATCTTTATTCACAATACGCCAATCCCCCACGCGTTTGTCATTGCGGTAACGACCTTCTTTACCGTAGTGGGTGCCACTTTCTGTGACTAGGTAGACGCCGTTTCGTATGCCGTTGGTGTACTCAATGCGGGTCGTGCGTGTTTTGCCGTATTGAGTGAGGGTGGATAAGTATAGGCCCTGGCGCTTGTCATTCAGGCGCTCTTCACGACCGGTTAGCGTGCCCCTGCTATCAAAGTTTTCTTTCAAAGACCACTGACGTTGCTTATCGTCTTTCTTGTGTGAAGTCAGTACATTATCAGTAAAGATACGCGTTTCCGTCACGACGTTATCATTGGCGTAGTTAGCTGTATATTCTTCTGTTTTATTCCCGTTAAGATCAAAGTATTGAGCGCGTAATGTGCGGCTTTCGTCGTCCAATTCTTTTATCTGCTTAATGCTTTTCCCATCGGGGTGGAACATTTTGACCACACCGACGGCTTTGCCATCTTTATAGGGATAGATGCCATACAACTGGCCACTGTCGTAGTAGCTGGTTTCAATGCCATGCTGGCGTCCATTCACATAGATTTTTTCATTTTTTAAATGGCCTTGCTCAGTAAAGAACCGCATCGGGCCATGGTATTTATCATCTTTATAAACGATGATGCTAGTTGTCACACCGTTATCCGCATAGTGAATTTGTTCACCGTTTAATAACCCGTTTTCATAGTGAGCGACGGAGTAGGGGATGCCGGTTTTGTAATAGCGGGTTTGTTTGCCTTCTCGCAGGCCATTAACAAAATGGGCGCGAAACTTGACCGTGCCATCGGAGTAGTAGACCAGCTGCTCGCCGTCGAATTTGCCATGAATAAGGTGGTGGTGTTCTTTTAACACCCCGTGTTTATCGTAATAGCGTGTAATGCCGTTTCGTTCACCCTCCAGCAGTTGTGATTCAATGTGAATTTGTCCATTGGGATGAAACGTTTTATAGCTGCCCTTGGCTTCGCCAGCGATATACTGTTTTTCTTCGGTGAGGATACCGTTTTTATCATAAAAGCGGACCAGCCCCTCCAGCTGACCGTCACTGTTATCCTGTCCGCTGAACAGGCGTTTACCACTGTGCTCTGCAGCGGAGCCTTTTAGCGCATACGTTGCCTCCTGCTGGCTAGTGACGGGTTCGCCATCCATATTGAGCCAGAGTGTTTTAGCCTGTAAAGGGGCATTCATCGCCAGGGAGATGAGCGCGCTGAGTGTGACGAAACGAAAAGAGAAATCGCGCATCATCTTATCCTTTTGGTAGCGGTGGGAATGTTGTTACCCACGTTTTTTCTTGTGGTTCACCAGTAGCTTGCAGTTGGGACACCTCAATGATGTTGCCAGAAAACTTGAGGTATTTACCGTCATAGAGAATGGTCGACAGAGGGTGATCAAAGTGCTGGATACTCTCTCCCTTACGATCCAAGGCCCATAGCAGATCCCCATCATGTCCACTAAAACGGTATGCCTTAAAGAGTGCGCTAATCGGTTGATCTTCAGTGATCGACGCTAACTGAGAAAGATCCATCAACCAAGGGTAAGTCTGGTTTGTCACATTGGGTATGGTTTGCCATTGTGGGGAGCCTTCGCAGGTTAAGCGTGTTTCAACGGTTAAGTCATAGAAGTGCTGCTTAATGCCGTCTTCCGTCATTAACTGGAAAGCGTCCGTTGGAAATGGTCCTTTTGAATGGCCTTGCCATATCAGGCCATTATGATTGATTTCCACATCATTGATCACTTCTGCCTGACAGACGCTACTCCATCCCATTGGGAGAGATATCATGGCGGCACTGGGGTGAGAGCGATCAATGGTGATGTCAGCAAATGGCGTCACCGCATAGCGTTCAGTAAGAATTTCTCGATGTGCTTCGGTTTCATCCTCTTCTGCTTCAGAGGGCTCTGGTTGGTTATAAGGGCCATTACCCGTGATAGGGGGTAGTGTGGCGCTTGCTTCATAGAGGTGCTTGGGAAGAAACGTCACGGTTTGTGAATACAATGGGTTGGTTTCGCGTGCTTTGACGTAAAACGTGACGGAATCCGATTCTTCGGTGAGTTTCATATCGGTGCTGGCTATCGCTTGTGCGGGATCACCGGCCCATGCCAGCCAATCACGCGCAGAATCAGTCAGCCAATCCGGGCCTGCGGATAATGTTGTTATACCGATATCACCTTTCAGGCCATCAATGGTGTCTAACAGGTTTTTTGATGAACCGTGGTTATAGGAGAGGTGATATTCGCCCTGGCGTTGTGGGTAAGGTGTCACGTTAAGGGTCATGTCACCCAAGGTAAATGTTTGCGGTTCCCCTTCACGCCATTGGACGGTATAAGACGTCAGCGTGTCGGGATAATAGTGAGCGGTGGCGGTGGCTGAGCGCGTTTTTTCGAGCGTCTCTCGATGATCCCATCCCATGAGTAAAACCGCATTTTCACTGTTCTTATTATCATTGAAATAGTGGTAATTCGTTGGTGCCAAAAATGGCAGACCCAGATCGTCTCCCGCTTCATTTCGTACGCGGAAATCCGTTAAGGTGATATGGCCGCTATGAGGCGCTTGACCCAAATTGTGTACGAGGGTGGCACTGAGATAAGGAGGAATACCCGAAGCGAGCATGCCTGACTCATACGCAAAAACATCGTCTTTTGCCATGACATGGGGGACGGGGGGCGTACCTGATGGGTCTGAACTTAAAATCGGAGAGAGCGTTTGCCAGAGTTCTTGCGGATGAAAGAAATAAGGAACGGGATCACTAATATGCTGAGGATTGCTCGTGGATTGTATGGCGATAAAGTCGCTGGCGTTCTGCTCTTTGCTGATAACCGCATACACACTTTCTATCCAGCCATTTTCTCGCGCCAGTGTGAGTTGCCCGTGCAGTTGTCGGTTATTTGTTTTGCCTTCAACGGTTGCGTGAAGCGTCTCTGTGGTGATCTGCGTGACGGTTAGCGTTGCAGGTAAACCCAAAAATTGCGGGAGTGAGATTTTATCGCCGACTTTAGTGGAAATCGACGTGTTCAAAGCAGGTACACTCACCTGATGGCGTAGCATATTCAGCAGAGGATGATTTTCACCAAAGTACTCGACGTGGCGAGACCATGCGTCGGCATCTTGCCCGGTTAAACTCAGTAATGTGCCACTCTTTTTATCCACTTCCAGATCGAATCCGGATTGAAATACCTGCAGATTCCGCGCGTTGCTTGTTGCGGAGTTAAGCGTTCGGTCGCCGTTCCCCAGGCTAAGATCCAAATGTTCGGGAATAACCTGCAGCTGAATGATGTCGCCCACGGAATCCATTTTGTAGTGCAATAGGCTATTGAGGTGGTATTGGATGTCACCTTCTTCGGCATCCTGGCTTGCTGTGTAGATCCAATAACGCTTTTCATCCCCAGCTTCAGGTGAGAAGGTGACGCTCTGCTCGCAACCCGTTACAAAAAGGGCGACGCCGAGCAAGCCCACATGACAATAGCGGTGTAAGTACATCCAAATGCATCCTTTACTGGAAAGTACGAAGAAAGTGCGAAATGAGGATAGCGAAGCAACGCCATTCTCTTATCAAGGTAGGGATCATAACGAGAATGGCGTAAAAGGGTATTTTCAGCCCAAGGGGCGTGGAGATACATCACGGAAATTCAGAGGCATGAAGATGGCCATCAGGATGGCAGCACCGGCGAGTGAAAACTTTCCGGTTTTAAGGTGATCACGGAGCAATGGATTTGGTTAAGGATGGACTCGGCGGTATTCCCCATCAGAAAGCCAGCAATACCGGTGCGGGATAGTGAACCAAGGATAACCAAATCAACGTCATGGTCATTGATATATTGCGGTAGGCAGTCTCTGGCTTCTCCTTCGAGTAAACACACCTGTTTGTTGACAGTGCTGGTGGCATGAGGTTGAAGCAAGGCCTCCATACGTTCTGTGCGTTCCTGGCGCATTTTTTTAGAGAGTAAGGCGATGTCGATATCTTGATAGCCGCTCCATTTTCTTAAAAAGCCTTCGGATTCCAGACGCCATGCATGACAGAGGGTGAGTTCTGCCCCAATGCTGGCACAAAATGCAATGGCCAGTGAAACGAGGGTGGCATTAAAGTCCTGATATTCTTGATTGGTGAGATCAATCGCGACCAGGACATTCTGGATCGGCGTGAGTGTGGTACTGATAGACCAAATAGGGACTTCCGATTTGCGCATCAGGTTTAAAGTATTGCTGCCTTGTTGGCAGGGTGCCTGTTTATTACCACGGTGTGAGTCAATCACAATCATATCTGCTTGCGTGTCGCTAGCGGCTTTGATCATTTCGATATAGGGCACACCGACTCGAATCTTGGTATCAAAAACAATGTGCGGATAGCGCTGAGCTAATTCTTGTTGTTGTTGTACCAGTTGTGATTGATACACTTTCAACGCTTTATCTAACATATCTAACGTTGTGCCAGTGTGGCGGTGAATGTCTTTAAATTCGGCCAAATCTTCAATGACAGAGAGTAAAGTAACGTGAAGACCATGCATGTCAGCGAAGCGAAAGGCATGATGCAACGTTTCATTGATGGCTTGTTCAGGGGCGATAGGCACTAACAGGTGATGAAGGTTCATGCTTGTCTCCTCTGTAGGGCCTAATAATGTCAATACGCCCTGTCGTTAGGTGATGTCCTTTATCAGTATGATCATAGATTGCCATATGTGCGAGTCATTAGGTGTAGCAAAGATGACGAAAAACGCATTCAATGGCACGTTTTTTACCCGCTTAACATGTTAATGAAGAATAATCGGTTGACTCTTTTTGGGGATCCGTTAAAGTACGCCTCGTTCTCAAGGGGAACCTTGTGAAAAAGCATTTTAGTGAGGGTGATACACGATATCATCAACACACAACAGACTAAGGCGCGTTGGCAGAGTGGCTATGCAGCGGATTGCAAATCCGTGGACCTCGGTTCGACTCCGGGACGCGCCTCCATTCTACAAAGAACCAGCATGAAAATGCTGGTTTTTTTGTATCTGCATCTTTTGCCTTTTCTGGCTGCCTTCCTATTTTTGCGGCGATTAGCCCGCCAGTTCCACGAAATTGTGCACGCCGAACAGGCACATCAGCAAACCGCCTAATATTTGCAAATAAAACGGAAAGGTTACGGCATCGTCATCATCTTTCAGTACCGATCCGGAAATGGCAAGTAGGCATTGAATGAACAGGCTACCAATGAATACCGCGCCAGCCAGCTGTACGGCGACCCACACGTGCAGTTGCTCTACCGAATGGCCAATAAACGCAGATAATCCAATAAGCGCAATAGGGTTAGCCAGCGTCAGGTAAAAGGCGGAACGAAAACCCATTTTTTTATTCGGCCGGTGTACGCGAGCCAGCAATTTGGCATTTTTTAGCGCATTCCACATCATGTAAAAGCCCATAAAAATGAGCACCCATGACGACAGCAGAATGATCTGAAAATGGTATTGCGGGAATTGGTTAATCAGTACCACGCCTAAAGTAAAACTCACGATGGCATAACAGTAATCGCCAAAGGCCGCCCCAATCGCACTTTTCATCGCAGCCAGATAACCATGGTGCAGGCCATTGTTGAGCACCAGAATCGCCACTGGGCCGACAGTGAGCGACAAAATAAGCCCGAAAAAAATCGCTTTCATGACTTCCATACTCCCCCCTTTAATTTGGCCCCGCCTCCCTTGGGGTGTTATTGCAATACGGTATCTATTGTTTGTTAAATCACGCGGTTTTCTTTGAGCATAGACACAAAGGAAGATGATGTGCCACATGGAAGCAAGGGTTTATGGCGGAGTATTGAAGATGTGACAAATCAAGAGGATGTATTAAATTATAACGATTTTATTACCTATTGATAAGATCGTTACAAAATTGACACAATGATAATTTATTGGCGCTATATTGTTGACGGTAAACAAAATACTGACGATTTATTGCTACATGGTTTTAACGCTTATTTATCATGGCATCTGGGTATTCACGTAACACGCAGTAATTCTGAATAAAAGGAAGATGTTATGAAAATAAGCAAGGTTGCTTTTGCCATCTCTACGGTGCTGTTTGTCTCAGGCTGTGGTGGGGATGGCGGTGACAAGGATAAGCCGAAGCCACCGCCACCGCCAGTCAGCCCTACAGCATTGAATGCAACGGTACTGTCCGATCATTTATTACAGGGAGCGACGGTATGGTTGGAAAAAGCCGAGGATCAAAACTATCAGCCCGATACCGATGAAATACGGGGTGTGACACAAGCTGATGGCACAGTGCGCTTTGACGATATTGATGACAAAAATCTTCAGGATTACGTGTTAGTTGCGAAAGTAATCGCAGGGAAAACGCAGCATGCCGCTAGTGATCAAACCGTGGCGCAAAGCTTTTTACTGACAGCACCGGCTGTGCAAGATAGCGTGGCGTCAAAGAGTACAACGGCGCAAGTGGTGATCAGTCCGTTAACCAGTTTGATTGATATGCAGATCCGCCAAACCGGTCAGACGAAAAGTCTCGCCAGTGCATTGGATACCCTTGCGGCGGATTTAGGTCTTAGCGATCCACAACTGTTGCTGTCTAATTTTACCGCAGAGAATGCCCAGCAGGCCGCTTTGCTCACTAAATCAGCCGCATCGCTGGTGGCTTCGGGGGCATTGCCTAATACCGCGACAGATTTAACGGACAATTTATCAGACGTGTTGGCACTAGCGCGTCAGATCAACACAGCAGTGGCGACTGCCGGCGCCGATCAGTTCGTCATCATCAATGAGAATGATGATATCGAAGTGGTGGAGAATACCGATACAGATGCCGATGGCGTGATTGATGCGCTTGATCACTTTGTTGATGATGCGACCGAGTGGCTCGATACCGACGGTGATGGCATCGGTAATAATGCGGATTTGGATGATGATGGCGATGGGGTGAATGATGAGAACGACAAATTCCCGTTAGACGCCGCTTATTCGCAAGATTTGGATGATGACGGCATTGCTGATGAAATCGATGACGATACAGACAATGATGGCATTGAAAACAGCCTGGACAGCGACTGGGATAATGATGGCATCGATAATGATGAAGATGCTTTGCCGCTGAATCCGGATGAGAGTCTTGATACTGACGGTGACGGTATCGGTAATAACGCAGATACCGATGATGACGGCGATGGCGTCAGCGATGCAGACGATGCGTTCCCATTAGACAAGAATGAATCGCTGGATACCGACGGTGACGGCATCGGTAACAATGCGGATCTCGATGACGACGGCGATGGTGTGAATGATGAGGACGATGCGTTCCCGCTCGATAAGAATGAATCGTTAGATACTGACGGCGATGGCATCGGTAACAATACGGACACCGATGATGATGGCGATGGCGTGAATGATGAAGATGACGCTTTCCCGTTAGATAAAAATGAATCGGTGGATACCGACGGTGATGGCATCGGTAACAATGCCGATACGGATGATGATGGCGATGGTGTCGATGATGAAACGGATCGTTTCCCACTTGATGGTAGCGAGTGGATCGATACGGACAATGACGGTATCGGCAATAATGCCGACCGGGATGATGACAATGACGGTGTGCCAGATACCGATGATGCGTTCCCATTGAACCCAAGTGAAAGTGTGGATACCGACGGTGACGGCATCGGTAACAATACGGATACCGATGATGACGGTGATGGTGTCAGCGATGAAGAAGATGCGTTCCCGTTAGACAAGAATGAATCGGTGGATACCGACGGTGATGGCATTGGCAACAATGCGGATCTCGATGACGACGGTGATGGCGTATATGACGACCGAGATGCGTTCCCATTAGACAAGAATGAATCAGTCGATACCGATGGCGATGGCATCGGCAACAATGCGGATCTCGATGATGACGGCGATGGCGTCAGCGATGCAGACGATGCCTTCCCATTAGATAATAATGAATCGGTCGATACCGACGGTGATGGCATCGGCAACAATGCAGATCTCGATGATGACGGCGATGGCGTCAGCGATGCAGACGATGCCTTCCCGCTAGACAAGAATGAATCGGTCGATACCGACGGCGATGGCATCGGTAATAATGCGGATACCGATGATGACGGCGATGGCGTTAATGACGAAGAAGATGCCTTCCCATTAGATAAGAACGAGTCCGTAGACAGCGACAATGACGGCATCGGGAATAATGCTGACCCTGATGACGATAATGACGGTGTGAACGATGAGGATGATGTGTTCCCGCTCGATCCGAATGAATCACTGGATACCGACGGCGATGGTATCGGTAACAATGCGGACACCGATGATGATGGTGACGGCGTTAATGACGAAGAAGATGCCTTCCCGTTAGATAAGAATGAATCGGTCGATACCGACGGCGATGGCATCGGTAACAATGCGGATACCGATGATGACGGCGATGGCGTCAACGATGCAGACGATGCTTTCCCGTTAGATAAAAATGAATCTGTCGATACCGACGGTGATGGTATCGGTAACAATACGGACACTGATGATGATGGCGATGGCGTTAATGATGAAGACGATGCCTTCCCATTAGATAAGAATGAATCGGTCGATACCGACAACGATGGCATCGGGAATAATGCTGACCAAGATGACGATAACGACGGTGTGAATGATGAGTTGGATGCGTTCCCATTGGATCCGACAGAAAGCATGGACACCGACAACGACGGTATCGGTAACAATGCAGACTTAGATGATGATGGTGATGGCTACAACGATGATGTCGACAACTTGCCGTTAGAGCCATTGGTGACACCCCTGACCTTGGCTGAGTGTCAAACCACCTTGCCGCCGCTACCTGCGGGCGAGCGTCAAGTTGTCGGCCAGCCGGATGCGAAGCTCTATGATGTGTCACGTGTGATGTGGGGAGCGGATACGCCGTCTACTTACTCACAAAATGAGATCTTTGTTGAGACGCGCAAAGGTCTGCCAAGCGGTCACTTGATGGATCGCGATGTGAACGTCACACAAGTTTCTACCCTTGAGCCGGGTAGCCTGAGCCCGACGTTTGAGCATGAGTATGTGGATGCTAACTCCGGTCAGTTCTTGGGATTCCGAGAAGCGTTCAGTCGCTGGTGGGGCACAAATGTGGCCATGGAAGATCTAGGGGCAATCAATCTCGGTATTCCTGCCTATGGCTGGGTTGACCGTATAGATAAAAACGCGCCAGAGGTGCCTGTGCGTCA
The DNA here is from genome assembly GCF_001029435.1 of Photobacterium aphoticum. GTDB lineage: Bacteria > Pseudomonadota > Gammaproteobacteria > Enterobacterales > Vibrionaceae > Photobacterium > Photobacterium aphoticum. The sequence continues at coordinate 13,201 of NZ_LDOV01000008.1, forward strand.
CGACGATGTGTCTGTCACCTACGTGGGTAAAGACATCATCGACACCACCATGGGCTTGCGTGAAGTGTGTGTGGTTCAGCATCAGTCCACCATGACGTTGATGAATAACCAAGATGCCGATCCGATGAACCATTATCCGGTGGCGAAGGTGGAAGACACCCGTAAGCAGTTTATCGACGCTGGTGAATTGATGCAGAAGATGGAGGTTACGTACCTAGAACGTGATCCTGTCACGGATGTCGTGACATGGGGTTATACCGATTACGAGAAAGTATTAGTCGGTGCCACCATTGATGATCAGGGGTATGGCCGTGATCCGGTGTTGGATCGTGTGCCGGAAGGGGAGCCTGTGACCTTTGAGCAGTGTCTGGCTTCATTGCCTGATCAGGGTCACAGCCCTGTGATAGGGGAGAGCCTGACTTATGAAATGTCACGGGGAGATATGGAACAAGGTATTTTCCAATACGCCCTTTATAACATGAGTCCGTTAACGGCGGAAAATGTGAGCTGGCAAGGCAAAGACAACCTGACAGAGTCGATGCTGCAAGGGGATTTTTATGACAGCTCGCAGCCTGATTTGCCACCGTACTACACCTTTACAGAAAAGTATTACGAAGACAGCGCCGGTAACATGGTCGGGTTTGAAGCGACCCAAAATGGCGGCCTGGACGTGGCATGGGGTAACGACATTGTGAGTAACGTCTTGCAGTCGGTGGCAGGCAGCTACTTGCTACCGGAAATTCGTATGATAACGGGTAAGCCGTTGTTGGCGACGCCAGAGCGTGATCACTTTGTACAGGTGAGCTGGGACATGTACCTCGGCAAGGAAGAAGTCTATGACAGTGCCACAGGAGACTTCATTCCAGCGTGTGTGATGCAGCGTCAATGGGAAACGGCCTTCTATGATGAAAACGGCCAGCCAACCCTGGATGAGGCATCGGCACCAGTAATAGAAACCTTCTTCACGCGTGATGCCCACGATAACCGAGGGATGGTGCAACGTAATGCGTTCAGTGACCGCTGGATGTATGAAGACTGGTACCGCTTGAGCTTCAACTCGGCACCATAATTTCGCGTTATGCGAGAGTGATTACAACGCGATATCTCTGTAAAGGCCGCTGATGCGGCCTTTTTTTATGTCGATTGATTTCTATCAGGGCGACGCACATTTACAGTGAGCGCCTTTCAAGTAATGATGACAGGACGTTTCCAGCAAGGTTTCAGTCAGAATCCAGAAAGGTTCCAGAAAGGCTAATGAGGCAAGATAGGGACTGGGAGGCCGGAAAGGTCTGATAACCGGGATCGGTCTGGAGCGAAAGCAAAGTCAGTAAAGTCGGTGAGGTGAGCATGAAGGCGAATTCTGATTGGCGTCAGCAATTTGATGCGTTAAGGCAAGAAGTGACATTGAAGATGCAGGCGAATTCTGTGCAGGCCACACGGCGGGTACGGGAGTATTTGGAAAATCATATTCCTCCGCGTCAGGGCGAAGCGTTTTTAGCGTTGCTCAATGGCCTGATCGGGGATCACTTGCTGCGCCGAAAAAGCCGTTATGCCTTGCCGATGGTATTGACGGATCAACAACAGGTATTGGCCGACACGCCGGTGAAGCTGGCCATGCAGCTGCCTCAAGCGACCGATAAAATTGTGTTGTGCGTACATGGTTGGTGTATGGCCGATAAAGGCTGGCAACGCAGAAAAGGGGTCGATCATGGTCAACAATTTGCCTCAATGGGCTACACCCCTGTGTATTTGCGCTATAACACCGGCAAGCATATCTCCTTGAACGGGGAAGAGCTGGCCTTTCGGTTAGAGAAATGGCTGGCAGCCTGGCCATGTCCGGTCAAAGAGTTAGTGATTATCGGGCATAGCATGGGAGGGTTGGTCAGCCGCAGTGCCTGTCATTATGCCGAACAACATCAATTGCAATGGCCTCAAAAATTGACCACCTTTGTCACGTTAGGGACGCCACATAACGGGGCACCCTTGGCCCGTTTCGCCTGCTGGTTAGATGATTATGTGGCGGGAATTCCGCAATTATCCCTGTTACAGAAATTGGGTGATATACGCAGCAGCGGTACCAAAGATCTCAGCCAAGGGGCAATAGTGCATACGGCCTGGCAACGCAGAACAATACCTGACCAGAGTGATAAACAGCCGCATGATACACGTTGCCGTCCATTTCTCCCTCAGCATGCGCAAAACTATGCGGTCGCCTCATGCCTGAGTCAGCAAATCCACAATGAAAAACACCGAAAATTGGGGGATGGCATGGTGCCCGTCAGCAGTGCGTTAGGGGAAGCGACATCGGCCATGTCGGCTCTGGACTACCCCGATACGCACAAATGGCTGGTGGGGGGCATTAACCATGTGGATTTACTTTCCCATCCTAGTGTACTGGCACAAGTGCGTGAGTGGGTATTGGCTAATGGGCGATAAAGAATGCTTTATTATCTGACCAAACGCAGCCCATAATGAGCAGGTTGTAAGTAAGTAGTTATTAATAGGCGTGTCGGATGAACGGATTTAATATTCGCTCTTCCATATATAATGAAAAGCATATATATTGATGCCATGATTGACGTGCCAGCCGATTGGCGCGATGACATTCGTGGAATGGGTTAAACAGCATGAAACGTATTCTTTTTCTTTGTACGGGTAACTCCGCGCGTTCACAGTTAGCGGAAGCACTGATGCGCCATTTGGGTGGCGAACAGTACGCCGTATTCAGTGCGGGGATGAAGCCTGAAACGGTGGATCCTCGTGTGTATGAGGTGCTGGCAGAGCGGGGGATTAACAGTGAAAACCTGCACAGTTTGTCTGCGGCAGATCTGCAGGATCAGCATTTTGATTTTGTGATCACCCTGTGTGACAAAGCCAGTAATGAGTGTGCGTTATTTGCCGATTCTGATGCTTTACTGCATTGGGACTTTCTCGATCCGAAACCACAAGCGGGACTCAAACCGTTTCGTGATACCTTGGCTGGGCTAGAGCAGCGTATTGCACTGTTCATGATGCTCAATGGTGATGCGCAAGACAGCATTATGGGGCCGGTCGAACTGTTTAAGATCATGAGTGATCCGCTGCGTTTACGTATATTGATGTTGCTGGAAGATGAGCCGGCCCTCACCGTTGGGGATTTGGTGGAGGTGTTGGGCGAAAGCCAGCCTAAAGTCTCTCGACATCTCGCGTTACTGCGTGATGGCGGGGTATTAGAAACACAGCGTGAAGGGTTGTGGATTTTCTATCGGTTGTCTTCGCAGTTACCGTGTTGGGTACGCCATACGCTGGCGACGGTGCGTAATGGTCAGCCGGGGATCATCAATCAGGAAAAAATAGCGCTCAGTCAGTTGGCTGAACGGAAAAAACCAGGATTTAGCCACGCGAGCTAAATCGCTTCCATACCGTTATTGTTTGCCTGTGAAGGGGTGAAAAAGCGCGGTATAACCATATTTATCATTTACAGGTGTCATTATGTCAACCACACATCCATTCTGGGAACTGCCTTTAGAAGAAGGTGGCAAACTACTACTTACGCCTTGTCCGGGTACCAAAGAAGTGGACCTGATTGCGTCACTGGCACAATTGAAAGCGGCCGGTGCGACGGCGGTGATCACTGCATTGGAACCGACCGATCTGCCGGGTGACGGTTTGGCGGAATTGGCACAAGCGTGTCAGGCGCAAGGGTTGAAGTGGTACCACTTGCCGATTGAAGACGACTGTGCGCCAGGTGCCGTGTTTGACGCTGGTTGGGCGGAAGCGAATAAAGCGGCACAGTCTATTTTAGACCGTAATGAAGGCATCGCGATTCACTGCATGGGTGGCTCAGGCCGTACCGGTTTGATTGCGGCGCGCATTATGCTGGCACGTGGTTGTGAGTTAGAAACAACAGTGGCACAAATTCAGGCATTGCGTCCGGGGGCGTTTACACGCCAGGCACACATTGACTACATCCAGATGTTCAAGTGATTCACTGACGGCTTTATTTAAACCCTACTTCGGTAGGGTTTTTTTATGCCTAAAATTGGAGAATGGTCATCATGATAAGTGGCTGCCAGATGACTGTGTGGTTTACTTATTCCTATAAAATCAGCACCTTAATAAATCATGAAAAAAGTTCTGGCATCTCACCATAGGAATAGCTAGTATATGCGCAAAGCCATATATATGATATTCCATATGTTAAGGCGAAATCTCTCAACGCTCTCATAGAAGGAAAGCAACGATGACAGTAAAAGTGGGTATTAACGGTTTTGGTCGTATTGGTCGTTTAGCACTGCGTGCCGCATTTGATTGGGCGGATGTCGAAATTGTTCAGATCAACGACGTAGCGGGCGATACGGCAACCTTGGCGCACTTGTTAGAGTTTGATTCCGTACAAGGTCGCTGGCAGCACGGTGTACAGGTTGATGGTAACAACATGGTGATTGGCGATACCGTGATCCGTTGTACGCAAGAGCGCGATATTGATGCTGTGGATTGGTCAGGCTGTGATGTGGTATTGGAAGCAACCGGTGTTCACCGTAAAACCTCTTTCCTGAATAAATACCTTGAACAAGGCGTACAGCGCGTTGTGGTGTCAGCGCCGGTGAAAGAAGAAGGCGTACTGAACGTTGTTGTCGGTGTGAATGACCACCTGTATGACCCAGCACAACACCGTATTGTGACGGCCGCATCGTGCACCACCAACTGTATCGCGCCAGTGGTCAAAGTGATCCATGAGAAACTGGGCATCCAGCAGGCGTCTTTCACGACTATTCATGATTTGACGAACACCCAAACTATTTTGGATGCGCCGCATAAAGATTTACGCCGTGCTCGCGCTTGTGGCATGAGCCTGATCCCAACCACAACCGGTTCAGCCAAAGCCATTGTTGAAATCTTCCCTGAGCTGGAAGGCAAGATTAACGGTCACGCCGTACGTGTACCGCTGGCGAATGCTTCGCTGACAGACATCATCTTTGATGTAAGCCGTGATACGACAGCTGAAGAAGTGAATGCATTGCTACAAGAAGCGTCTGAAAACGAATTGGCTGGCGTGCTTGGCTTTGAAGCGCGTCCACTGGTTTCTATCGACTACAAAGGCGATCAGCGTTCCACTATCGTGGATGCACTGTCTACCATGGTGGTGAATAACCGCATGGTGAAAGTGTATGCTTGGTACGATAACGAAATGGGTTACGCAACCCGTACAGCAGAATTGATCCGTAAAGTGGGTCAGGCGTAAACAATGCTTTCAGGCAGTAAAGTCAGGTCACATACATGACTTTACTGCCTGATAGGCAATTAGCTTTTACAATAGCAACGAATTTAAACTGATTTTATCGTCACCGGTCGCGTTGTCGTGAATAGGTGGCAACCCATAGGGGCACAGGCAGTGTGCTCAACGCCTCGGTTAATGCAAGAGTGTGAGTGTCATTATGATTGCGGCAGTTTCTTCGCTTTCAAAAGATGTCCGCCAATATATGTTGGTGACGTTTAACTACTGGAATTTCACCATTACTGACGGCGCATTGCGCATGTTGGTTGTGCTTCATTTCTATCAATTGGGTTATACCGCGCTAGAAATTGCGTCACTGTTCCTTTTCTACGAATTTTTCGGTGTCGTGACCAACCTGATCGGTGGTTGGCTAGGGGCGAAATTGGGTCTCAATCGCACCATGAATATTGGTTTAGGGATGCAAGTAGTGGCGTTGCTGATGCTTGCAGTACCTTCCAGCTTCTTGTCTGTTCCTTGGGTGATGCTGGCACAAGCCATGTCGGGTATCGCGAAAGATCTCAATAAAATGAGTGCCAAGAGCGCGATCAAAACCTTAGTACCAGACGGCCAGCAAGGCGCCTTGTACAAGTGGATTGCGATTCTGACCGGATCCAAAAATGCCCTAAAAGGTGCAGGTTTCTTTATCGGTGGTTTGTTACTGACGGTATTGGGCTTCCAGGGCGCTGTCGTCGCGATGGCTTCCGTGTTGGTGGTCGTGTTACTCATGAGCCTGAAATGGCTGGAAAAAGACATGGGTAAAGCGAAGAAATCCATTAAGTTTTCACAGATTTTCTCAAAAAGCGGCAGCATCAATATTCTGTCAGCGGCACGCATGTTTTTGTTCGGTGCCCGTGATGTCTGGTTTGTGATTGCGTTACCGTTGTACCTGAGCCAGATTTTTGGTTGGAATCATTCCATGGTCGGCGGTTTTCTTGCATTGTGGGTGATTGCCTACGGGTTTGTGCAAGGTATCGCGCCGCGTATTACCGGTAAAGCCAAAGGCACGGTGCCAGACGGTAAAGCCGCGATGGGCTGGGCGAGTATATTAGCGGCGGTGACAGCTGTGATCGCGCTGGGTGTACAGTGGCAATGGCAGCCGGAATTGACCATTGTCGTGGGCTTGTTGATTTTCGGGGCCGTGTTTGCGGTAAATTCATCGCTCCATTCTTACCTGATTGTGAGTTATGCCAAAGAAGACGGGGTTTCTCTGGATGTCGGCTTCTATTACATGGCTAATGCGATGGGACGTCTGATTGGTACGGTGTTATCAGGACTGATTTACCAAGAATTTGGTTTGGCGGCTTGTTTGTGGGTGTCGTTCGCTTTCTTGGCGGCCACAACCGTGATTTCAATTTGGTTACCGCGTCATACAGCCACGGCTTGATCCTGACGCATTCTTCGAGTGGTTATTGCGGTTTTACAATCCGAAAACCACGCGAACACAATCAGAAAGCCACACAAAAACGCCCTGAGTGATCGGGGCGTTTTTTATTGGGGGATGTGCTTTGCCTATTCGCTTTAAGGTGTCATCACGGGTAAGATACGCCAGTTAAAGGTAATGGAGTAAACCAATGCGTGCCGTTTGTTTTGATTTTGATGGAACCCTTGTCGATTCAGAAGTGTTTCATGCCCAGAATTGGCATGAGTTCTTCGCCTCATGTGGCGTCGATATTACGCCAGAAGCCTTTCTGCGTGATTATGCCGGTGTGCCTTGGGTAAAAGTGGCAGATGCTGTCCATCAATTGTTTGAGATTGACCATTGTCCGCAAACGACCGTAGAAAAGATGGAAGCCCTGACGCATGAAGCGCTGCTCGCGCGCGGTATTCCGGCTAAAGACGGCGCCGCTGCACTATTGGCAGAATTGCATGGTCAGGTGCCATTGGCCGTAGTAACCGGTGCACCTCGCCCTTATGTGGAAGGCATCTTGGCAAAATTAGGCTGGCTCAAGTATTTTGATCATGTCTTCTGTGGTGAAGATGTGCCGATGAATAAACCGGCGCCGGATATTTATCAGTTAGCGTGTCGTACTTTGGGTTTTGACACTCATCAGGTTGTCGCGGTAGAAGACAGCCATACAGGCGCACAATCCGCCCTGTCGGCGGGTTTACGCGTCGTTGTGGTGAATGATACGCATGTTGTCGGTCAAGACATGACAGATTACCGTTACGCGACGTTGGTAGACGTGCAAGCGGATCAAGCGTGTTGGCGCGTGGCTTAATGCCCAATGCGGTAAATGTAAACAACGAAAAGGTTGGATGATGCAAGACGAAGAATTTATGACGGGCGATATGCTGGTTGAAACCGTGGAAAACCAGTTAGCGGAAGGTAACCCGATTAAGGTGAAAGAAACCTTAATGCGTCTGATGATGACAGGGACACCCCGCGAAGAAGCGATTCAGATGATCGCCTGCGCGTTATCCATTGAAGTGTATGATGTCGCGAAAAATGGCGGCAGTTTTGATCTGAAGCGTTACAGTGAAAACCTGAATGCGCTGCCAGATATGCCTTGGGATTTTGAAGATTAATTCTTCATCATCCTTATAAGGAATGTTTAAAAGCCGCATTACGCGGCTTTTTTGTTGCCTGTAAGTTGCTTTTTTGATCTGCTTTGTTGCGGGTTGTGATTCTTTTTTGGTTGTTTATCACCATCGTAACACGGAGGCTGTTGGTCAAATATTCTGTCATCTTTATAAAATGGCAGGGCGCATAAACAGAACACGGTAAAGCGCCTGATCTCCTCAGTAATACCCTTATCTTTAGTAGTGAAATATTTCTGTTAATTGATTCCCTCGCATTCTTAACGGCTATTTTTTGGCTTAAACTTAGTAATCTGGTCTAAAAGTTAGCGATTGAGTGGTTTTTTCTTGTGTGATGAACATCAATATCAGAGTTTTTATCTATCTTATGGTTTTTTGTTGGTTTGTCTTGTTGTGATTTAGTTAAAAAATGGTCGCACATTCCGCGTTATTTTCATTATTGTGTAGATAACGGTTAACAAAGCAGCAAGGATACAAGAGATGATTATTGGCGTACCTAAGGAAATTAAAGTTCATGAATACCGCGTAGGTATGGTTCCAGCCTCCGTCAATGAAGCTGTCGCTCATGGCCATACTGTGTATGTTGAAACGCAAGCAGGTGAAGGGATCGGCTTTAGCGATCAAGATTACCTTGCTGCTGGGGCGCAGATTTTGCCTACCGCCGAAGCCGTGTTCGCGGAGTCGGATATGATTGTTAAAGTAAAAGAGCCACAAGCCGTAGAGCGTGCCATGTTACGTGAAGGCCAGCTGCTCTTTACGTACCTCCACCTCGCACCTGACCCAGAACAAACCCACGATTTGATCAACAGTAAAGCGGTATGTATCGCTTATGAAACCGTGACCGATGAGGCGGGCCGTTTGCCATTGCTGGCGCCGATGTCGGAAGTGGCGGGGCGAATGTCGATTCAGGCCGGTGCCTTTGCTTTGGAAAAATCACGTGGTGGCCGTGGCATGTTGTTAGCCGGTGTCCCTGGGGTTGAACCTGCCAATGTGGTGATCATCGGTGGTGGTGTGGTGGGTGCCAATGCAGCCCAAATGGCCGTCGGGCTTCGAGCGAATGTGGTGGTGCTGGATCGTAACATCGATACACTTCGTCGTCTGGATGCGCAATTCGGTGGTGCGGTACAGTGTGTGTATTCCACCAAAGATGCGATTGAAAAACATGTGTTGGATGCCGATCTTGTGATTGGTGGTGTGCTGGTGGCGGGTGCAGCAGCACCGAAACTGGTGACGGCAGAGATGGTGAAGCGCATGAAACCGGGCGCGGCCATTGTGGATGTAGCTATCGATCAGGGCGGGTGCGTCGAAACCTCGCATGCGACGACACACAGTGATCCAACCTATATCGTGGATGATGTGGTGCACTATTGTGTCGCAAATATGCCGGGTGCGGTGGCCAGAACGTCAACCTTTGCGCTGAATAACGTGACCTTACCGTACATTTTGAAGCTCGCGGACAAAGGCTATAAAGCAGCGTTACAAGAAGATAAGCATTTGTTGAATGGGTTAAATGTCTATCGCGGTCAGGTGACTTGTGAAGAAGTTGCACATGCGTTGAATCTGCCTTATGTGGCACCGGAAACCGCGATTGCGTAAGCTGTTATGTAAAACAGCAACATAAAACGGCCTTATAGAACTGCGAGACAAAACGGTCAATAAGACAGTCACGTAAATAAGTCAGACAATACCTTCTGAGAGTCTCAATATCATTTAGGACGAGTCAGAGATAATAAAAAAGCAGCCAATATAAAGGCTGCTTTTTTTATTTTTGCTATGGCTTAAGCGCGTGCATAAATAACGCTACCATTTTTAATGGTATCAATAATTTGGCGAGCGAGGTGTGTCGGTAATGCCGGACATCCCCAGCTACGGCCTAAGTAACCATTGCGACGAATGAAGGATTCATCCGCGTACTTCGCACCATGTACCACAATGTAGCGACGGCGGGCGTTGTCGTTCACCCCGTGGGTGAGGCCATCTAGGCGCAATGAATAACCATTTCCACCGTAGTAGGTGTTATCTGTCAGGAAGGTACCGAGAGAGGTCTGGCGGGAGTTCACGACATTCGAGAACTTGGTAGCCACTTTACCACCACTGTTTACGCCGTGCGTGACATAGGTGTAGTAGACTAATTTATTGCGTTTTAAATCAATAACGTAGAATCGCTTCTGCGTGGAAGGTTTACTGTAATCAATAATGGTCAGTAATTGTTTTTTACGGCCCTTGGTATTGAAGTAAGCGGTGTAGCCTTCTTTAAATACCTGATAATCCATCACGCCTTGTAGCTTCGCTTTCTTATACACATCTTTAATTAAGAGGTCAGGCTGCGACTGGCTGCTGTGGTGAGGGGTGTGAGTCACACCGGCCGTGGCTTGTAATGGCACAATCAGGCATGCCAAAACCAGAAGGAGAAGTGATTTTTTCATTGTCCCTGTAAAACGCATTAATAAGAGGTTTGTAATTAGGTGGCAGACTGTACCACAAAAAATGCGATTTATACTTTTTAGGGATTTACGGATGTGCCGAGATTATGCGCAAAAAAATCACGTTTTTTTGTTAGGGGAAGAAGAAAAAATACTTGAATACAGCGCATTAAAATCGATTGGCTTTTTTATAATCCAATTAATCCTACTTTCTATAAAATCTATCAATTTTGCCAATTATCGCTGATAGGGATATTTAATTATCTGTTAGCACAAGATAAATTGACTGACACATTTTGAAAACAATGAATTATGGTCTTTGGATTTGTTTGGTCGTTTTTTGTACGCAAAAGTGTAAGAAATGAGCACTTTTATGCCTTCATGCTGATGAGAGGTTCAGATTACCTAAAGTAGGCTGTATGAAAGTTGTACGCATTGCGGGTGAGGGCAATACAATGCAGGACGGGACAGGAAACGAAAAAAGAAAAGCGCAGGGAAGATCCCTGCGCTTGTTTTAGGCACTAATCAGTAAGATTAGATGTCACAGACTTTCGCCCAGCTGCCGTCGCTACCTGGTACAGAGCTTGTCCACCAGTTGGCTTTGTATACAACGCCTTCGTGGATCATCTGATCGCCTTGGTTTGCGTGGCTTGGGTTACCGCCCCAGTCAGACTGTGGCCAGTTCGGGTAAGTGTTCACACCTGTAGTGTTACATTCACCAGGGTTTGGACCAGGGCCTGGGCCTGGACCTGGATCAGTCACGTCACCTAGAGGTAGATCTGGGTACTCGAACTTGAACGCGTAGTCTTTACCGTTGATGTTAACGGTGTAGTTAGCCGGACCAGAGATAGGTAGGTAGTAAACCATGTCTAGCTCGTAAGTGCCGCCCGCAGGTAGATCTTTCCAACCCGGTAGTGAGAAGGCTACGCGGTGCATAACGCCCTGTAGACCACCGATGTTGTTCGCTGCAGAGTGACCAGAAGAAATTACCTTCAGACCGCCACCAGATTGATCTTTCGCGTTGTCAGGTGCTGACGTTGGAATATCAAACTGGAATTCAGTACCACCAGGGATGGCTGCGCCAGTGTTGTTGGTGAATGTGATCTTCGGATTGATTGGGTAGTTCTGGTCGCCCACTTTGAAGCCGCCCACAGATACTGTGATGTCAACTGCTTCAGTTGGCATTGCACCCGTTGCGACAGTGTTACCGTAAGGGGTTGCTGCCTTGAACTTGTCGTAGATCGCTTTAGTCATAGTGTTACCCATGTGGTACTCACCATTACCGGTCTTACATGCGTTCTCAGTCAAGTCGACAGTTGTACGGTTACCGTTCGCATCCAGAACATAACAGTTATAGTCACCTGCTAGTTCCCAGAACATGATACCGCCGATCTCTTTGTCGATAACGTAATCCGCTTTCACGTTGATAGACGCTTTATCTTCCGTAGATAGGAAGACTTTCTTCTCTGCGTTCCATAGCCATGGAGCAACAGCGACGTCATCGTAGTTACGTACGTAGTTACCAACAAGTTGGTGATCAGGGTTGTTTACTGGGTCAAGGTTGTAAGCGGTTGAGTAAGAACCCCAGATACCTTGCTCAAGGTTCATGGCGTGCCACATTGGGTTAGAACCTGCACCCATTTCGTTACCTGCGGCGTTCTTATCGTGCCATAGGTTATCGATACCGGTTGCACCGTTACCACAGTTGTTCTTCTCGCCTTCACCAGTACCTGGTTCACACTCAGCCTGGTTAGGTAGCGCTGCGCGGCCCCACAGACCATTGTCGCCACCTGTTACGTCCTGCCAACCACGGGTGTAGTAAGGTACACCGATGTTGATACGACCTGCAGGCATAGAACCACGGAAGTAGTGGTAAGCCCAGTCAGTGTTCAGGTAACCGATACCGCCGTAAGCAGCTTCACCGTATACGTTCCACATAGCAAGCTCAGAGTCTTTACCTGTGTCGAACAGAGCGGCGTTGTGACCAACGTGGTCGTTCCATGCACCGTGCAAGTCGTAAGTCATGATGTTGACGTAGTCTAGGTACTTAGTCACATCAAACGTTTCCATACCACGTAGCAGGTAACCAGAAGATGGCGCTGCGATAGTTAGCATGTAGTGGATGCCATCTTGTGCAGACGCTGCATCTAGCTTCTCACGTAGGACTTTCATTAGCTCTTGGTAAGAAGCCCATAGGTACTTACGACGTGGTTCCATGAACTCTTTATCGTATGGGTTACCTGCACCAGCCATTGATGTTGGGTATTCGTAATCGATATCCACACCGTCGAACTTGTACTTACGGATCATTTCAACAGCAGACGTTGCGAACTTCTCGATGCCTGCGTGGTTGATAGAACCGTCAGCGTTAGTGGTCATTGTGTAGAAACCACCGTCAGCAACACGGTCGCCGTTCACGTCGAAGTGACCACCGGTTTCAGCCCAACCACCGATAGAGATCAGGGTCTTAACGCCGTACTTCTCTTTGTAAGTTGCTAGTGCACCGAAGTGACCCTTGAAGCCTAGGCTTGGATCAACTTCAACGCCTGGCCAAGTCTTACCCGTTGCAGCGTTGTTTGGATCGTTAACATCACCAACGTTTACCTTGCCGTCAGAACCGATGCTCACGAACGCGTAGTTGATGTGCGTTAGTTGTTCCCAAGGAATGTCGTCAACCAGGTATTGTGCTTGTGGGTCGTCGCCCGCACGCCAGCTGGTGAAGTAACCGATCACACGACGTGGGTGGTCAGCACCCATCTTCTCACGGCCATCTTCATCGTAAAGGGTACAGTAAGGAACGTTCACACCTTCAGTCTGGTACAGACCGTCTGGACGACAGTTCTTGTCACCTGGAGGTGGAGGTGTTACTTCGCCGGCAACAGTCAATGTCACAGATGCAGAATCTGTTGTACCGCCTAGGTTGTCAGTTGCACGTGCAAAGACAGTGTGCGTACCTGCATCAGCAGCCGTGAATGCGAAGCTGTAAGGTGCAGTGGTGTCTGTGTTAACCACTTTACCGTTGACGAAGAACTCAACTTTTTCGATAGTGCCGTCAGTGTCAGCTGCGTTAGAGGTGAAGGTCACCACTGCGCCTGCATCTACGTTAGTCGCTGATAGAGCAACATCAACCGTTGGTAGTTCGTTAGCTACGTCTTGTACAACAACAACGACAGAAGATTCTGCTGTTGCGCCATCATCATCAGTCGCAACCACTTTCACCGTTTGGCGACCGCTTTCTGCAGTCCACTTCACGCTGTAAGGTGCGTTTGTTGCTGTGCCAACCAGTGCGCCACCAACAAAGAATTCTACTTTAGCAACCGTGCCGTCAGTGTCAGCAGCGTTAGCCGTCAGTGTTACCACATCACCGGTCATGATTTGCTCAGAACCTGAAGGTGAAGTGATAGAAACGGTTGGCGCTTCGTTTTCTGGCGGTGGAGGCGTGATGCCGCCGTCAGAACATACGTCAACCAGTGTCCACTCTTGGTATGCACCAGAGTTTTGAGCAGGGTTGTTGCCCTGAGACCACCAGTTTGCTTTGTAGACTGAACCGGCAGTTTGTACTTGGCTACCGCCAGTGTACGCTTTGTTGCTGTTCCACTCTTCGATAGAGCTACAGTCCATTGCAGCTTGTGCATTGAATGCGGCAAGACATGAAACGGCAAGAGTGCTGAGCTGGAATGCTCGCTTCATTGCCTTTCCTTGTTTCAAGTGTTTCATTGAATCATCCTTTAGTTATTTGAAAAGGTGCGTGTGTAAAAAATCCGGCTTGGGTGCCTTTTGTTTTACAGTGAAATAACTATAGGTATGGAGTCAAATGACGCACTCAGATTTGTTCCTTTCTTCAGAATGACACGCAAAAAATTGTTTCCGCAATGTAAATATCGGCACCTTGTTTTGCAGCTATAACTAATTTTTTCATCAGTATTGCCTGTGGGCAAAAACGGCGGAACTGAAGATGAAATGGGGGCGATTGAAGAGAAATGGAAGTGTACAAAAAATAAACAGGGAAGAAAAGTGGAACGTGCTTAACACATTGAAATAATTAATAGGATAGGGGAGAGGGATAGCGAGAGGAGAGCAAGCAGCAAGCGCCGAATGACGCTTGCTACACAGCGATATTATTGCTGGTTGATCTTCGCTTTGAAGCGTGCGCGCGTCACTTCATCTGCTTGTTCGTACCAGTAATTCAACATATTTTCTGCGACATTGCGAGGTTGTGTACCGTCTTTGGCTTGTGGGATCCCCGGGATCGGCGCACTCACAGGTACCACAGGGGCAACAGCGGCGACTTTGCCAGACGCATTGTACGTCACCATTTCTTTTTCGTAGTCACGGCCGAATTGCAGACCCGCCTTCATCAACTTGTCTTGCTTGAACACGACAGTGTCGCCGGCATCATTAACCAAAGTGACTTGTGGCGTTTTATTGAAGTTTTTGCCGTCCATGCCGGTGCGCAATTTTGGCAGTTGTAGATGCAGTTTTTCATCATCGGCGGTGAACTTCACGATAATGACGTCAGAGGTATAAAGGAAATCATCCCCGTTTTCACGTAGTGAATCACGGTAAGTAAAAGCGATTTGGTTGACGCCATTAGGCAAAACGAGCGGTTGGTTACCTTCTTTCTCGACACCATTCACCAGCACCAGTTCTGCTTGGTAAGGCAGGGAAAGGTTTACGTCAGCCAAAGAAGGGAAGCTGAGGCCACACGCCATCAGGGCCAATAGTGCGGTACGAAATTTCATAGATATTCCTTGAAAATGTCAATTCCTGAACAGAAGGGGGGCTGTTCATCGATGTGATCCTAGCAGTCTGTGGCTAGATCGCTGAATATATGCTGAATAATAGCGTTGTTCGCTCAGAATGTAATGAGCTGTAAGGGTATTTTCTGTTGAATTGCGTCATCTTTACGCGAAAGACGAATAGGGCAGAGAGAGAATATCAGGAGGAGGTGTAAATTTGTGCAGTTTGCGCAATCCGTGTATTTCTCTTGCGCAACGCTATGTCTATGTGGTTCTTCTCATACGTCACATGGCTTATCGACATAAAAAAAGCCAGCACTCAGGCTGGCTTTCTGTCTATCCGGTCAGTAAGGCACCGCGAACGGGTTGTTTACTTCACGTAACACGCAAAACCTTTCAGGTAGAAACCTTCTGGGTAAGCACTGTCTAGTGGGTGATCAGCGGCTTGGCTGAAACGCTCAATGAATTGTACTTCACGGTGTGCGTCCAGTGCGGCATCTGCAATGATCTTTTGGAACAAGTTGTTGTCCATCAAACCAGAGCAAGAGTAAGTCAGTAGCGTGCCGCCTGGTTTCAGGATTTGCATCGCCAGCATGTTGATGTCTTTGTAGCCACGACATGCACCGATCAGCTGCGACTTAGATTCCGCAAACTTGGGTGGATCCATGATCACAACATCAAACAACTCACCACGGTCACGGTAGTCACGCAGTAGTTGGAACACATCCGCGTTCAGGAACTCCGCGTTCTCGACAGGGTAGCCGTTCATTTCAGCGTTAAGGCGTGCTGTATCCAGCGCAGGCTGTGACACGTCCACGTTTACCACACGGCTTGCGCCACCTTTCAGGGCGTACAAACCGAAACCACCGGTGTAACAGAAACAGTTCAGTACACGTTTACCGTTTACGTATTTTACGGCGGCTTCGCGGCTGTCACGCTGGTCAAGGTAGAAACCGGTCTTGTGGCCACCAACGATGTCGACGTTGATCTTCACGCCGTTTTCTTCAATGGTCACGAACTTCGGTGGCATTTCACCGTACAGTACGCCAGTTGTCTGCTTCAGGCCTTCTTTCTTACGTACAGCAACGTCAGAACGTTCGTAGATGCTGCACTCAGGGTAGCAGATGTTCAGAGCTTCAATCAGCGCGGCTTTTTGCGCTTCCGCACCGGCGCTCAGTAGCTGACACACCAAGAAGTCTTGGTAACGGTCGATAGTGATGCCTGGCAGACCATCAGATTCTGCCGCAATCAGGCGGTAGCCAGTTAGGCCGTCACGAGCTGCAAGAATGTCACGCAGGCCTTGTGCGGTTTGTAGACGCTTAACAAAGAAGTTAACGTCGATAGTTTCTTTGCGATCAAAGGTCCATACGCGAACGCGGATCTGAGATTGCGGTGAAAATGCACCACGGGCTAACCATTCACCTTTGTGGTCATAAATGTCAACGGTTTCACCCAGTGCAGGGGAACCTTCAACACGCTGAATACCACGAGAAAAAACCCAAGGGTGACGGCGGCGTAGTGATTTCTCACGGCCTTTTACCAGATAAATTGAAGCTGTCATGACATGTCCGGTATGGAATTAAGAATGGTCGCGTATTATGTTGTCGAAACAAGGGAAAAGCAACTCTCTCCCCCTGTTACGGCAATATCCTGTACAGCTTAGTACAAGACCCGCACGAAGCGGGCCTTAGTAGGAGACATTCGATACGCTGATTTGAGCGATGCACTGTCATTGAATGCTCTGTGATCGCATGCGTTGGGAGCGAATGTTGTGATGGATGCGTCGGGCGATCGCTAATCAGGCTCGCAGACCGTTCATCAGTGATTCCAGCACTTTGGCTTGCTCATTCAACTGGGCAATTTCATTGGCCGATTCGGTAATGGCCCCACAAATTTGGTGAGATTGCGTGCGTACTTGCTCAACGTTAGCAGCAATGTTGTCAGCCACGCTGCCTTGCTGTTCAGCGGCGGCAGCAATTTCCGTACTGCGCTCAGAGATCTGCTGATTACGCTCCGTGATTTGGCTGATTTCCAAATCCACCGAATCCATCAGGCTTTCGCTGTTTTGCGCATTATCGACCGTGTTACGCATCACGGCCATCAGGCGTTGGCTGTTCTGTTGCAGCGACTCAATCATTTGCTGAATCTCAACCGTCGCGCTTTGTGTACGGCCTGCCAGTGTACGCACCTCGTCAGCCACCACCGCAAAGCCTCGGCCTTGTTCACCGGCACGTGCCGCTTCAATCGCCGCATTCAATGCCAATAGGTTGGTTTGCTCAGAAATGCCATTGATGGTGGTGACCACGTCATCAATTTTCGCGGCATTGCTATCGAGTTCTGCGACCGCTTCTGCCGCTTCGTTGATTTCGCTGCTTAACACAGAAATTGACTGGCGAGTTTGGTGAACCTGCGCGCGGCCTTGCTCAGAGACTTCCTGCGCTTCACGGGTCTGGTTTGACGTATCGTGTGCGTGAGTCGCCACTTCACGAATGGAGGTCGCCATCTCTTCTGTCGCGCTGGCTAGCGAGTCCAAGTGTTGCTGCTGAGAGGTAGACAACACTTCGCTTTCTTGGCTGCGTTGACGCAGACGCTGGCTGATTTGCTGCATCAGCGCCGTTGCTTGTTGGGTTGCTTGTACCAGTGCCTGTTCACGCTCACTGACTTTATCAATGGTGATGGCAATGGTGCTGAACTCATCACGGACTTTAAAGAAATTCAGACGGTTAGTGAGATCACCATCGGCCAAGGCTTGCAGGGCACGGTTAGTGGTAAACATCGCACCGCCAATGAAACTCATCACGTAATACACCATGGCAAACACAAACACCATGATGGCAACGGTCAGACCGATTTGAAAACCGCTCAGGTAGCTAAAGAGTCCCGGCATCTCACCGGCTGTAATACTGTAGTTCATGGCTGGCACGAAAGCTGACAGCTCACCTTGTCCCACTTGAATCGGGCCGTTTGCCAACAGGGTATAAGCCTCAGACTGTGTGATCTGCTGCTGAGAAAGAAGTGATGCCGTGTGCTCAAGTTGTTGTGTCGTGATTTCAATACGTTGTTTGCCAGCGGCATCCGCTAGAATAGATCCGATACTAAAAAGCGCGAGCAGTGGAAGCAGTAAGAGTAAGTAGAACTTCTCTTGTAAAGTGATGTGAATGAGGTATTTGTCAATCCATCGAAATGCAACTTCTTTCATTGTAAAATCCTATTAAAACATATGCTTAGTAGCAATTGCTGCCAAGTCTACTGTGTTATCGGTCAATATGTTGATTTCTTGAGGTGATGAATGTCACATATCTGTGTAAAAGCTATCGTACATGGACACGTGCAGGGTGTGGGTTTTCGTTTTCATACTGCGCATGAAGGGCTGAAATGCGGCTTGACCGGTTACGCAAAAAATTTGCCGGACGGAACGGTAGAAGTCTTAGCCTGCGGCCATGAAGAAAGGGTCGAGCAGTTGCTGCGCTGGTTGCAACAGGGGCCACAGACTTCAACCGTGCGGGATGTGCAGGTTGATGAAGTGGAATGGCGCCACGTGGATGGCTTTGAAATCATGTAAAAGAAAACCCCGTACGAGGCTGTGCCCGAACGGGGTTGATGTACAGATAGTGGCTATCACGCCATTAAATGCATTTCACCGGTTTTGGCAAACCTGCCAACTTGGTCGCTTGCTTAGCGGGCCCTTTCGGGAACAGACGGTACAGGTAACGCGAGTTGCCTTTTTCTTCGCCGTACTGTTTTGCCATCGCTTTTACCAGCATGCGGATCGCCGGTGATGTGTTGAACTCTTCATAGAATTCACGCACAAAGCGAACCACTTCCCAGTGTGCTTCAGTTAGGGTAATGCCTTCTTCTTCAGCAAGAAGAGGGACCAGGGCTTCTGACCAATCGTTAATATTTTTCAGATAGCCATGAGCGTCGGTGTCGATATGTTTACCGTCAAATTCAAGCATGATGCGCCTCACATGTGGAACGGGCAAAGGATAGTGGGATTCCTTTGTCGCTGCAAGTGTATCAATGAACAGGGTAAAACCGTAGATAACAAAAAAGCGCCCGTAGGCGCTTTTTATTCACTGCAGACTGACTGAATTAGTCGTCGCTACCCATGATGCCCAGAATTTGAAGCAGGCTCAGGAATAGGTTGTAGATAGACACGTATAGTGTCACTGTCGCAGAGATGTAGTTTGTCTCACCACCACGCACAATGCTTTGTGTGGTTAGCAGGATAGCTGCTGATGAGAACATGATGAACATACCGCTGATCGCAAGTGATAGTGCAGGCATCTGTAGGAAGATGTTTGCAATTACTGCAACGATGATAGCAATGAAGCCCGCCATTAGCATGCCGTTCAGGAACGACAGATCACGCTTGGTGGTTAGTGCGTAAGCCGAACACGCCATGAAGGTCAGTGCCGTACCGCCAAATGCCAGTACGATAGCATCACCCATGCCCGCACCCACATACATGTTCAGGATTGGACCTAGGGTATAACCCATGAAGCCGGTCAATGCGAAAGTGAAGACAATGCCTAGGCCGCTGTCACGGTTCTTTTCAGTCAGGAACATAAGACCGTAGAAGCCGACCAGTGTGATGATAAGGCCAGGGTATGGCAGATTCATTGCCATTGACACACCAGCAACAACCGCTGACCAGACTAGCGTCAAAGACAGTAGAAAGTAAGTGTTACGTAGAACCTTGTTGGTTGAAAGTACGCTCTCGTAAGCCGAGTCACGATTGATCATACGATCGTTCATAAACAGTCCCCTTAGGGTTAGATATGTTGATTGCTAATGAAAAGATATATTGGGGCATTCCCTCGTAAATGCAAGTCAACATTGCATATTCTGCTGATCGCCCCTAACAATTATCATCATGTAACTGTATGACCCAAATGATACTTAACAATTCATTATCGTTGTGGTCAAAAGTTGTAAAGGAATGTTACAGCACATCGCTGCTGTGTTTCAATCTGTGTATAGCGCTTCGCTTATGCGCTTTTTTGCTTATATGCATACTCATTGTAACGATCTCGCAGGCCGATACGCTCAATATAGCGAATGATTAATGCAGGATCTGATCCAAGAATAATTGTGTGCGATCCGACTCCGGATTATCGAAAAAGATCTGGGGAGGGTTCTCTTCGATGATTTCGCCGCGATCCATGAAGATCACCCGATCCGCCACCTGACGGGCAAAGCCCATTTCATGGGTGACGCAGATCATCGTCATCCCTTCATTGGCCAGTTCGACCATCACATCCAAGACTTCCCGCACCATTTCCGGATCCAAGGCGGAAGTGGGTTCGTCAAACAGCATAATTTGCGGTGTCATACACAGTGAACGGGCAATGGCGACCCGTTGTTGCTGCCCGCCAGACAGTTGGCCGGGGTACTTATGGGCCTGCTCAGGAATTTTTACCCGATTGAGATACTGCATGGCGATGGCTTCCGCCTCTTTCTTGGGTAGCTTTTTGACCCAAATAGGCGCAAGGGTGCAGTTTTCAAGGACGGTCAGGTGAGGAAATAAGTTGAAATGCTGAAAACACATGCCGACTTCTTTGCGGACTAATTCAATGTGTTTGAGATCGCCGGTCAGCTCATTTCCCGCCACCACAATATTGCCTTGCTGATGTTCTTCTAACCGGTTGATGCACCGAATCAGGGTGGATTTCCCGGAGCCGGACGGTCCACAGATGACAATTTTCTCGCCTTTTCTGACGGTAAGGTTGATGTCTTTGAGTACATGGAATTGACCAAACCATTTGTTGACCGCTTCCATGGTGATCATCAGTGGGGCAGTGTCTGTCATAACGGCTCCTTTTCTGTCACTTTTCTTCCGTCGCTTGGCTTTACGCATGTTGGTTTAGGGACTGGGTTTGTAATATGTCTTTGCCAGATCAGCGTTTGTGACCGGTGTGCAGCTTGTTTTCCAGATAGATGCTGTAACGCGACATGCTGAAACAAAATACCCAGAACACCAGCGCCACGAACACGTAACTTTCGGTGGCAAAGCCGAGCCATTTCGGATCGGTATTGGCGGCTTGGCCGATCCCCAATACATCAAACATGCCGATGATCAGCACCAAGCTGGTGTCTTTAAACAGGCCTATGAAGGTATTCACAATCGAAGGGATGCTGATTTTTAACGCTTGCGGCAGCACAATCAGTCCCATTTTTTTCCAATAACTCAATCCTAATGCATCGGCCGCTTCATACTGGCCGCTGGGAATCGCTTGCAAGCCGCCGCGTACCACTTCAGCCATATACGCGGCACTGAACAGCACCACACCAATTAAAGCGCGGAACAATTTGTCGGTTTCCGCTTCGGCGCTGAGAAACAAGGGCAGCATCACTGATGCCATAAACAACACGGTGATAAGCGGTACACCACGCCAGATTTCGATATAAACCGTCGATAGGCTGCGAATGATGGGCATGTTGGAACGCCGGCCTAGTGCCAACACGATGCCAATTGGCAGTGAAACTACAATACCGACAATAGCAATGATCAGCGTGATGAGCAGTCCACCCCACAAATGGGTTTCTACAACGGGCAGGCCGAAGACACCGCCAAACAGCAGGGCGGCCATCAAAAACGGGTAGATGTTGACGAAGAACAGCCAAATCCACAGGCGTCCCGGTGTGCGCTCAACGGCC
The DNA here is from genome assembly GCF_001029435.1 of Photobacterium aphoticum. Taxonomy (GTDB): domain Bacteria; phylum Pseudomonadota; class Gammaproteobacteria; order Enterobacterales; family Vibrionaceae; genus Photobacterium; species Photobacterium aphoticum. The sequence goes on from NZ_LDOV01000008.1 coordinate 34,818, forward strand.
AATAGCGCAATGATCACGGCCAGAGAGGCATAGAAAAGTTTAGGCCGCCACAGTTCGGCCGTCGGGTAGAAGCCAAACATGAACTGTTCAAAACGGACTTTGATAAACACCCAGCATGCGCCGTCACGGCTGCAATCGTTGCGGGTTGAGCCTATCCAGTCGGCATTGAGGAATGACCACTCAAAAATGGCACTTAATCCCAGTAACGCCAGATACCCAAAAATCAGTGTCAGCAGGGTGTTGGTGACATTGGAGAACAGGTTGACCCGCAGCCAGTGCCACACCCCAACCGTATTGGTCGGTGGCGGTTGATCGGGCAAAAAGGTGTGTTTTTTCATCCTTTTCTCCTTGGCGGGCTGGGGCATCTTAATCATCAATCACTCCACTCACGCTGTTCCGATTTCGCTGTCGTTTGTCGGGTTTACACCAGAACCGCAGCGATCACCGTTCGACCAGCGCGACTTTTTTGTTGTAGAGGTTCATCAGCAGCGAGGTCAGTAAACTCAGGGCGAGATAGACCCCCATGGTCATAGCAATAATTTCAATGGCCTGACCGGTTTGGTTCAAGGTGGTACCCGCAAAGACGGATACGAGATCGGGATAGCCGATCGCCATCGCCAGCGATGAGTTTTTGGTCAGGTTCAGGTATTGGCTGGTTAATGGCGGAATGATGATCCGCAAGGCTTGTGGGATCACCACCAAGCGTAAGGTGTGGTTTGCTGGCAGTCCCAATGCCAGCGCAGCTTCCGTTTGACCATGGCTGACTGCATTGATACCTGAACGAACAATTTCAGCGATGAAGGATGCGGTATAGATACTCAGGGCCAATAACAGCGCGCCAAGTTCTGGCAAGATACTGATCCCACCCTGAAAATTAAAGCCCTTGAGTTCGGGATATTCTAAGTGAACCGGTTGGCCGCTCAGGAAAAAACTGAGCAGTGGAAAACCAATGAGCAAACCCAATGACACTAAGAAAATAGGGGATTGTTTACCAGAAAGACGTTGCTGACGTTTGGCGTAAATGCCATACCCGAGACTGATCACAATGGCGACAATAGTCGCCACTCCAATCCAGATAGCGCCGGGTTCAAAGACCGGTTTAGCCAGGTATAAACCGCGCACATTCAGCCATATGCCTTCCCCAAGGCTGAGACTTTGGCGCGGGGCGGGCAGGGCTTGCAGTACGGCAAAATACCAGAAGAAAATTTGTAATAACAAAGGGATGTTACGGAAGGTTTCAATGTACACCGCAGCAAGGCGGCTGACTAACCAGTTGGAGGAAAGGCGGGCAATGCCGATGATAAATCCCAGTATGGTTGCCAGCAGAATCCCTAATACAGACACTAAGGCGGTATTGAGTAGGCCAACAAAAAACGTGCGGCCGTAAGTGTGGGTTTCATCATACTCAATCAACGTGAGGCCAATGCCGAACCCGGCTTCTTGCTGTAAGAAGTCCAGCCCGGTTGCAATCCCCCGTTGTGCCAAGTTATCTAACACATTATTGATCAGGGTATACGCCACCATGCCGATAGCAGCCACGGCGAGCAACTGGAAAATCACCGCACGGAACGTTGGATTGTATAAAAGATTGGATTTAGACCCTGACAAAACATCACATCCTAATTCGAAGTTTCGCAGAGGCAGCGGGCTATGATTTCCTAGTTCCTAGTTCCTAGTTCCTAGTTCCTAGTTCCTAGAACAAGCCCGTTACCAGAAGGGGAGGGCGTTGAACGCCCTCAGCATGTTTATGACGCACATGTATTGATGGAGAAAGTGGTTTGCTCAAGCGTATTAGCGGATCGGTGGGGCATACTGCAAGCCGCCATCTGTCCACAAGGCATTGAGGCCACGTTTAATTTCCAGCGGTGAACTCATGCCGACGGTACGTTCAAAGCTTTCGCCGTAGTTACCCACTTGCTTGATGATTTGATAACTCCAGTCATCACTTAGCCCTAAGCCTTTCCCTTTGGGGCCATCGTTACCAATGAGGCGACGGATGTTCGGATCATTCGACTTTTTCATGTCATCGACATTGTGTGACGAGACACCCAGCTCTTCCGCATTCACCATGGCGAACAGCGTCCACTTCACGATGTTGAACCATTGATCATCCCCCTGACGAACCACCGGGCCCAGCGGCTCTTTTGAGATGATTTCCGGCAGAACGATCGCGGTTGACGGATCTTGCAGATTCAGGCGCAGGGCATACAAGCCCGATTGGTCGGTGGTGAGTACGTCACAGCGACCCGCTTCAAAGCCTTTTACGGTTTGTGCTGCCGTATCAAACACCACAGGGGTGTATTTCATTTCACGGAAGCGGAAATAGTCAGCCAGATTCAACTCGGTAGTGGTGCCGGACTGCACACACACGGCGGCGCCATCTAACTTGGTTGCACTGTCGATACCGAGGGATTTTTTCACCATGAAGCCTTGACCGTCATAATAGGTGACACCGGTGAAATTCAGGCCAAGGGCGGTATCGCGATGCAGGGTCCACGTTGTGTTGCGCGACAGCACATCAATCTCACCGGATTGCAGGGCGGTAAAGCGCTCTTTGGCAGTGAGGGGAATGTATTTCACTTTGGATTTATCGCCCAACACGGCAGCGGCGACGGCCTGGCAAAACTCAACATCTAAGCCTTCCCATTCCCCTTTTTCATTGGGGTTAGAGAAGCCCGGTAAACCGGTGCTGACACCACATTGGACATACCCTTGTTTTTTGACTTTGGCTAACGTATCCGAAGAACTTGAGGACGATGATGGTGTGCTGCTGGTGGCGGCTGCCAGTTGTTTTTCCAAATCTGCCACTTTGGCTTCCAGTGCGGAGGCATCACCTGACATGTCACCTTCAGCGGTCGAGCCTGCTTGGGCAAGCTGTTGCTCCAAACTGCTGACTTTGGTCTGTAACTCTTGGATGAGGGCTTTGTCTTGGCTATTGCTGCTAGAACCACTGTCACAGCCGACTAAGAGCAGTGCGACAGCAGAGGCAACCAAAGAAGCGGTGAGTGTTTTTTTCGCCGTGAATTTTTGATTCATCATTACGTCCTGTCCTTCCATATCAAAAAAGTGGCCTGAACTGAGTCGGCCTAATGGGGTGGCCAGATTGGCATCATAAAGCGAGACAATTTAACTGTTTGTTTTCTGTCAATATTGAGTATAGAAACAGATTTCAATACGTCTAGGGAATAACGGAAGGTGTTTTAGATGGCGATATGGGTTGAGGGGATTTTTGTTGTATTTCGTTGCGCATCAAGCACGGTGCCATGTGCTTAATGCGCAGAAAAGTGCAAGGGTCTGTTCTTGTTTACGGCTAATTTTACAGCAGTCGTTTACTGGCGGGTATCAATACCGGGAGTGATTAACTGGCGTTGTTGACACAGGCGGTATACAGCAGTGCGCGAGGGCGGTATTCATCTGCTCGGCCATTACGCACATTCAAGGCTTGAATTTCACCGGAGTAATGGCTGATGGAATCCGTCCAGTAGCTGTAGGTGATAGGCCAATGATTACGGAGTAAAAAGCGTTGGCCGTAGGTCTGCAAATGTTTCAATTCATCAAACGAAGGCAGGCGCAGCCCGTAACGTTGACACCACTGTTTAGCATCCACTAACGGTACGCGTGACCAATATTGATCGAACTCTTTCACAAAGGCTGGTGGCATGGCTTGTGTGGATTGAATGTTTCTCGGTAAGTAGAAATTCAGGTTATCAAACGTAAAGGAGTACACCGCAGCATCCAGCACCGTGCGGTGAGCAATTAAGGTTTTAATGCTGGACGGCAACGCTTCTTGCGACGAAGGGTGAGAGGCTTTCACTTCCGGGTAAGTCTGTGCGCTATCGGTTAACGCTAAACGTGTGGCAGCAAGCTGTTGTTCTGCGGACAGCGGTTGACGGGCCTTTTGTGGATTGATTGGCAAGGACGCAGTGTCAGAGCTGCTTGCTTGGTGTCGAATAAAGGCGTTAGTGATCCCTTGTTCGATGAGTTTGGCTTTGGTTTGTTGTGCCAAAGTGTAGCGGTCGAGAGGACCAATCAGACAGCGATAGTGATCACCGTCTTTGTATAAATAGTGCTGTTTGGGGAAAGACTGCTGCAAAATGCGTAAAAAAGCGGTATCAGGCAGTGCTTTGCTGTAATTACATTGTACCCAAAATTGTCCTTGTTCATTGTTCGGCTTACGTCCCCATAAACCTTGTCCGATGTCGCAATGGCTATTTAGCATCGTCCAACCTGACGGGTGAGTAGAGGTTGAGCAGGTGGGGTGCTCAGCAGCAAGACCTGGCGTGGCAATCAGTAACAAACCAGCCAGTGTAAGAGGGGGGAATGCGTGGAACATGAACGGGTACTCTATCGGGGGTGTTAAAGGGTGACAATGAGAACACAAAATAAGTCATAAAAATGTGAAAGTCTGCCGCCTTGGATCACAAAAAATACATGAAGTACGTCGCATTTATAAAGTTGGCACTACAGTCTCTAGTTTGTTGAAAAAACGCGCAATAATTTAATTTTGTTTGATTTTTGTATGATGCGGGGTTGAATTGACCTGTTGTGCGATTTTTCTCAAAAAATCCCTTTACAGTGAAAAATGAAATCCGTATTATTCGTCGCACTTACGGAGAGATGGCTGAGTGGTT
>NZ_LDOV01000009.1 GCF_001029435.1 Photobacterium aphoticum
CATTCATGCTCTCGCCCTGGGGTGTCCGTAGTTTAGTCGCCTTTTCCTCATTAGCCAGTTCCACTCCCTCCGGAACTGGCCTACGTTCCCATTTTTGGATAGTGTTCATCATTCTGTGTCAACGTAGTCACAGATCTACATACTCATCGACCACTGCTAGGAAAGTGGATACTCAACAGGATAATGTCAGGTTCCTGCTATTTTTCGAATGTGTCCACTTATCTGAAACCTTTATAATTCCAGCATGAAGCGACTCTAGCAGGCTGATTTCATTGCTAACCCATTTTTGTGGATCAGCCCACAAAGTACATTAACTCATCACATCTCAATAAAATTATGCACCTTATACACCAGCAATTCACCGTGCGCGATGCGCTGGCTTAGCTCTGTGAGCATGTCATCTCGGGTTTTATGATGCTGTAACGGCGTTGGGCACAGTTGGTGGTATAAACGGGTGAGATCAAAGCGATAGCCCCAGCGGTTAGAATGTGAAGCGAGTAAGTGTTTGGCTCGGTAAGTGTGACGAAATTGATTGAGTGCCAGGCTCGGGTCATTGTCGATCGGGCGACCGACAGGGGTGATCACGTAGCATAAGCCCACCGGGCTCACGAGCAGTGTGCGGTCAAATTTGGCTTGGGCGAAAGCGTTATCGATGGTTTGCATAGTGGTATACCGAACATAAAAAGAAAAAGCGAATCCACGTGGTGCGGATCCGCTTGTGAGCGTGAGGTGTATTAGCTGGCGTCATTCATTTTCGCGAGCAGATCATTGGCCTTTTTCTTTACCCGTGCCGCTGAGCGACGGTGGCCTTTACTCTGAAACGTATCAGCAAAGTCGAGGTACTTGGTGACCATGGCAAGGCGGATTTGCGTGAGCAGGCTGAAGTCTGCCGGAATGTCACTGGCCATGTCCTGTACCGAGTTAGAGAGGGAGTCTAACTGAGGAACTGTCGTTAATTTTTGGAGGGTTTCATTGAACGTTTGAAACTTACTCTCATAAATTAGTTCGGCCGCTTTGTATGGAAACTCTGCCTGCTTACCCGCTTTGCGTTGCTCGTCATAGTCTTCCATTGCCTTGATAGAGGATTTTAATGTCTCTCCTTTGTCGAGCAGTTGCTTATGATGCTCGCTGTGTGTGAAGACATGGCCACCCACTTTCAATAAATGTTGGATCTGTGCCAGATCGAGCTGATCAATGGCGGTGTTAAAAGACTGCGTGAAAGTCTCTTCCGCTTTCGGGGTGGGCACGAACACATAGTTCTTCCGGACAGATTTAAGATCACTCAATAGCAGCGGAATATCATCGCCATTTTCCTGCGGGTAATACTTACCTTTCTCTAGGAGCGCATGCAGGCGGTCTTCAACCATCTCGATGGTAGATTGCCAGCTATGGTTGATACTCTCTGATAAGAACGTCAGTTGTTGCGAGTCGGGATACAAGGCTTTCGCGGCTGTCAGCTCTTCTTCTATCGCATAATAATCGGGATAACGTTCTTCGCGATTATTCAAAATGGCGTTTACTTGCTCTTCATATTGCGCGATCAGCTGTGCTTGGCGTTGACGTAGCAAGCCTTCTTTGATGAGTACTTTATCTGCAGGTAGGCCAAAAGCGGTATCGACCACGTTATCCAGCGGCAATCGGGCTAGTGCTTTGTCATCACGAATTTCTTGCTCCAGCGTCTGGATCTGTGCCGTAAAATCTATGACTTGTTGTGTATGGAACCAATAGCCATATCCCATGGCCCCGGCCAATGCACACACCGCCGCTGTGCTGACAAAGGCCGGCCAGCGACGTTTGTGCAAGCGTTGTTGAAATTCTGGTAGGCTGGCAATACGTTTGTTGGCCTGGAAATGTAATCCTGCCCGTAGTGTTCGCCATTGTTGCCCATTAATGTGTTTAGGTTTGCTGGCTGTTAATTTAGCCTTTTCTGCTTCATCTGCCGGTTTACGTTGGAACGGATGTTGACTGGTCAGCAATTCATAGGCCATACAACTGAAGGCAAAGATATCATCTTTGATTTCTGGCTTTTCCCCTTGCAGCAACGCCGGAGAGGCATAGGTAGGGGTGTAGCCACTGATAATATTGGTTTCGTCCTGCACATCTGTCGCGTAATGATCAATATTTAATTTCAAGCCACGAGAAACGCCGAAGTCAAATATTTTAATGACGCCTTCGCGGGTCAACATAATATTGCTGGGTTTTAAATCCGCATGCACGACACCTTGCTGATGAGCATAGGTGAGGGCGGAAATAACTTGTTCCAATATACTCATGGCTTTTTGGAAGCTTAAGCCGCGAGGACGAGAACGTAAAATAACTTCCTCTAATGTTTCCCCGTCAATATATTCCATCACCAAATAATGTGCTTGTTTTTCAACACCGAAATCGTACACCCGAATAATATTAGGATGGCTCAGCTTTTGTGTTTTTTGGGCCTCGCGAATTAATACGTTGGCCGTTTCTTGTTGCGCTAAATGTTGCTGCTGTAAGACTTTTAATGCGACGTACGGTGTATTGACCCCAGCTCGATGCAATAAAAGATCAGTGGCGCGATACACATCACACATACCACCGTGACCAATTAACGTCTCGATTTTGTAACGACCATTAATAACCTGCCCTTCAGTCAGTGCCGGTTTGCTGGAAGCGGTATGAGCAGGTTGAGGAGAGGCCGTCTGGATCAGGGTTTTATCATCAGAAGATGGATCGTGCGGGGTTGTTAAGTTGGATGAGGTTGTTTCGTTAACGTCTTGTTTTTCATTGCTTTTGTTAGAACGATCCATGTTGGTAGGGGCTCCACTCATTCTTAAATATGCAAATACCAGCATCATTGATAGCAAGGCTAGTGAAGAGCGCATAGTTGATAATTCTGATATTGCGGTCAGTCACAAGTTTATTCTCGTTTTATGCAACGGTTTCATTGGATTTTTATGAACCTAGACGAATATTTTGAATGCTGATTTCCCCACGGATTGCTATTTGAAAAAGATGTTTTTAGTATCGCAATGTCGTAGGAATTTATCTTAATGCTTTGTGGCTTTTTGTGTCCTTCCTTCTATTAATCTAATGATTTGTTTGTCTTTTTGTTCTATGGATAGGTGCTTGTATTATGGAGTTGATACTTTCAATTGTGAGTTATCACCGTTTCACGTCTGATTTAGAAGCAAAGAAAAGTATTACGCTTCATGATGTTTCACCCGTGTTGCATATTGGCCGCTCTCAGGCTTGTGAGTGGTGTTTACCGGATCCTGAAAGGGTTATTTCCGGACAGCATGCGCGTATTGAAGGACAAGGCAACGGATTTATTATTACCGACACGTCAACCAACGGATTATTTATTAATCGCTCTGTAGAACCACTGGGTAAAGACAATCATTATGAATTACGTGATGGTGACTTTATTTCATTCGGTGATTATGAAATTGAAGTGGCGATCAGTGAAATAGTACAGACTCAGCCAGAACCGGCTTTTGTTGATAACAGCGCTGCGTTGCAACCGGAAGCCGTTGCCGCACAAGCGACACAGGATGATTGGGAATTTGGTTTTAATGCGAACCAACTCTCTTCCTCGCAAACCTCATCGACACCTTCTGCTCAGGATGTGTTGCAAGGTGGGTTATTTGACACGCCAATGCAGGGAGCAGAAAGCCATTCAAAAAGTGCGGCGTCATTGTTTGCCGGTAATTTGGAAGATAGTTTCATCGCTCCAGAACGTGATAAGCAGTCGCAACCCTCACTACAAGACAGTGATGAGGAAGTGTTTGCGATTCCAGAAAACTGGAGTGATAACATCCTGCCTGAGACGGCGCGTAACATTCCGCCTGCAACTGCCGAGCCCGTTACCTCTGCCCCTGCAACGTCTCAATATAGTGCAGAAGATAATGACGAGTTCGATTTAGCTGAGCCGGCGCCATTACCGCGCGCAACGATATCTGAAGCGCCGGTTACGCCACAACCCGCCAAGCGTGTTCAGGAATCTGTTCAGGAATCTGTGCAGGAACCTGTTCAAGAATTTGTTCAGCAGCCAGTTCCGGAATCTGTACAGAAACCGGTTCAGGAATCTGTTCAGGCGCCTGTCCAGGAATCTGTCCAGGGATCTGTCCAGGGATCAGCTCAAAACGTTGTTCAAGAGCCTCTATCGGCGAAAGAAGCAACACGTGTATCCGAACCAGAGCCCATCTTTGATCCGCGTCATGCGCCTGAGCCTCATACACCCGAACCGTCACAGGTGGCACCGCACATTCCATCGCGTCCAGCTGTACGTCCTGCGCCGCAAGCAACTGTTGCCCCGGCACCACAGTCGACCCCAGTGCAACAAACGGTGGCACCGCAGCCGCGTGCTCAGCGTCCTGCCGAGCCAGCACCGGCAACTGCTCGCTCTGCTGCGCCACAGTATCGCTCTGAACACGCTGCACCGCGTGCAGCGTGGGAGGGGGATCACGGTGCTGCCTTGGCTGCCTTTGTTGAAGGGCTTGGGATCGATAGCAGCATGGTGCCAGAGCACAACGCCGAGCAGTGGTGGTTTGAAATGGGCGCATCGATGCAATTGATGATGACGGGGTTGATGGACACCTTGCATGAGCGCTCAGCGTTTAAACAGCATAATCGTTTGAATCAAACCTTGTTCAAGCGTCAGGAAAACAACCCATTGAAATTCTCGGCGTCACTCGAAGATGCCATTCATAACTTGTACAACCGCCGTAGTGCGAGCTTCCTGTCACCGGATCGCGCCATTCAAGAAGCGTTTGATGACATCAAGCAACATGAGCAAGCCTTGCTGGCTGGGGTGGAAGGCACGGTACACAGCATGATGAAACTGTTGTCGCCAGACTCTATCACCAGCCGCGCTGATGCCCCTTCTTTCTTTGGGCGTATGTCGGCAGGGGGCAATAAAGCTCAGAACTGGGCCACGTATGTCGAGATGTATCAACGACTCAACAACGATCTGGATAGCGCAAGCCATTCAGTTTACACGGAAGATTTTGTTAAAGCGTACGAAGCGTATTTGAAAGGGGTGAAATAAGATGGCGAGCATGAAGAAAATGTGGAAAGGGGCGGCGCTTGCAGCTTCAATTTTGGCGTTAGGTGGTTGTGTGTTCGTTAATGCCGTGGTTGAACCATCTACCACTTTAGAATTTGACGTTGCTAAAAATGTGAACCCGGACATGGACGGTCGCCCGTCACCTGTCGTGGTGAAAGTGTTTGAGCTTTCTTCCCGTACGCTGTTTGACAGTCAGGATTTCTTTGAGCTGTATGACGACCCTAAAGATGTGCTTGGTCCAGATCTGATATCTAAAAACGAATTTGAATTTTCACCGGGTGCGAAGCAGTCCTACGATTTGACCTTATCGCCAGGAACCCGTTATGCCGGTGTATTGGTGGCATATCAGGATCTTGAGAACGCCCGCTGGCGTGAAGTGATTGAAGTCGATACCACGGCTTACGATACCTACAACGTGTTGGTCGGTGAACTGTCAGTGTTTGTTAGTGAGTAAGTGATTTAGCGTCAATGAAGGAAATAAGATTATGAGTGATGTAAGCCGTATTGCCTGGAGTGAGGGGATGTTTTTGCGGCCTCAGCATTTCCAGCAGCAAGAGCGCTTCTTATTAAATGAATTGGCGCAAGTGGTGGGCCATCATTCCCCGTATTTCTGGGGCATCAATGAGTTGCAAATTGATGAGCCCCTGCTCAATCACAGTCAGTTTGGGATCGCACGCGTCGCGGCCATGTTACCCGATGGCAGTGCGGTATTGCTGCCAAAGCGTGAACCTCGTCCGCAGGCGATTACGATAGATAAAAGCGTGCGCGATCAGAAAGTCTACTTGGCGGTACCGATTGAAAAAGCGGGTACGGTGAATACCAGCCCGGCAGACAGTGGGCAAGTGACCCGTTACCGTTTTGCTGATCATGAAGTGGTTGATGCCCTTATAGGTCCGGATGCGACGGAAGTGTTGCAACTGTCGCAGATGAGTGTGGAGTTGAAACTGGCCAGCGAGAGTTTGTCTGGCTATGTGACGATCCCTATCGCCCGCATCATTGAAGTGACGGATGAAGGCCGCGTCATTCTTGATGACAAGTTCATTCCACCCAGCCTGAATGCACAGAAAAACCCGGTGCTTAAGCGTTGTATTGCAGAGTTGCGCGGCATGATCAAATTGCGTGCTGACACTATCGCGAACCGTTTGAGCCAAGGGCAAGGTACTGCCAGCTCTATCGCAGATTTCCTGATGCTGCAAATGTTGAATCGTTATGAGCCGTTGATCCGTCACTTTGATACCACCGAGGGCTTGCACCCGGAAGTGCTCTGTCAGCAGTTGTTATGCATGGCCGGCGAGCTTTCAACGTTCTCTGCTGATCGTAAACGTCCACCTGAATTACCGGTCTACCTGCACGATGATCTGACCGGCGTGATGGGCAATTTGATGATTGTGCTCAATCAGTACATGAGTTCAGTACTGGAACAGACTGCGGTGAAATTGCCGATTGAATCGACCAAGTTTGGTATTCGTGTGGCGCCCGTGGCTGACAAGAAGTTGTTGGATCGTGCGACGTTTGTGCTGGCCGTCAAAGCGAGCGTGGAAACTGAAGAGTTGCGTCGTCGCTTCCCGGCACAAATCAAGATTGGGCCGGTAGAACATATTCGCGATTTGGTGAACAACCAGTTGCCAGGGATAGCAACGGCAGCCTTGCCTGTCGCACCGCGTCAGATCCCGTATCACGCAGGCTACCACTACTTCCAGTTAGACAAGCAACACGATTACTGGAAACGACTGAGTGCCAGTGGCGGGATCGCACTGCATTTATCCGGTAAGTATCCGGATATCGATATGCAGTTGTGGGCGATTAATGATTAGACATGATGCGAACAGCAAGGATTGATGACAATGTCTGAGGCTACCTTAGTAAAACCTCGCCCTGGGGTCCGTGGTAAAGGGCAAGATACCAAAACATCGGGCGCGGCAACGGGTTCGGCGGATCAAACGCTCGTGCTCACCAAAGTAAAACCCAGTGGTAAGCAGCGCCGTGTGCAACCATTAGGCCAAAATCCACTGGTTGAAGAAGCAAGTATTCTGCTATCAATTATCGGGCAGATCCGTAGCACCACGCGTCACAGTGATGTGAGTTTTTTGCAGCAAAGCTGTATCGAGAAGATCCGTGACTATGAAATGCGTTTACGTGCGCAGTCAGTGAGTGGCGACAAAATCGAAGCTGCGCGCTACTGCATGTGTTCCTTTATTGATGAAACCGTCCTGAATACCGTATGGGGCGGGCAGTCGATTTGGTCTATCGAGAGCCTGTTGTCGACGTTCCACGGCGAAACGTTCGGTGGGGAATATTTCTATACCTTGCTGGATCGCGCTTTGGCCGATCCGCGCAGCAACCAGCAGCTGCTTGAGCTGCAGTACCTGTGCTTGTCGTTGGGGTTTGTCGGCAAAATGCGTTTGGAAGAACGCGGTATCGACAAGCTCGAAAACTACCGTGAGCAGGTATACCAAACCCTCAAAAGCCTGCACGGTGATTCCGAGCCGGATCTCTCTCCGGGCTGGAAAAATGCGGTGTTACAAGGCGTTGAGCCGCGTAATGAAATGCCGCTGTGGGTGTCAGTGTCTGTGTTCTCTGTGCTGATTTTGGCCATGTACATGGGCTTTAACTACCACATTAACGATTATTCCAACAAAGTGTTTAATCAAATCAATATGCTGGCTCGTTGGGAGCCGCAAGGCCAACCAGTACTTGAGACGGCCGATCCGGCGTCATTGCGTTTGCAACAACTGCTGCAAACGGAAGTGGAACGCGGCAGTGTGGAGTTGGTTGAATTGCCTGATCGTGTGCGCATCATTTTGAAATCCAGTGAGTTGTTTGCCTCAGGCAGTGCAGAAGTACAGGAAGCGTTAGTGCCGGTGCTGTCGAAGATTGCCCGTGCACTGGAAACGACCGATGGCCGTATTCTGATCACCGGTCATACCGATGATCGCCCTATTTTCACCAGTAAGTATCCGTCGAACTGGCACCTTTCTCTCGCGCGTGCGACCGCTGTGGCCAACCGTATGGCCATGGGCACTGACTTGCACGGCCGTCTCTGGCCGGAAGGGTTAGGGGACTCCAAACCGCGCAATGCTAACGACAGTGACGAAAACCGGGCACGTAACCGCCGGGTAGAGATCGACTTACTCTTCTTATAATCAGGGATCGGACGGAAGTCATGTTCAAAAAAGGAATGTTCAGACGTATCGGGCAGGTATTGAGCTCGAAGTGGGCGGTGTCTTTATTAGGGCTGTTGGCGATTTCAGTCTTGATTTGGTTTGGTGGTCCCTTGATCGCCATTGCTGGCTCAGAACCGCTGGCGAGCTCGGTATCGCGTTTATCTGTCTTGCTGTTGCTCGCGATGCTGTGGGGCATGGTTAACATCTACCACTTGGCACGCAAGAAGCAGCAAAACGAAAAAGCAGTGCAGTCACTGCTGGATGGGGACGATGATCGCGCCATGGCGGATGAAGCCTCGCAGCGAGAAATCGATACGTTGCGTGAGCGCATTGTGCAGGCGTTGTCGGTGCTCAACAGCTCCAGCCTCAAGCGTGGGCAAAGTGTCTATCAGCTGCCTTGGTACATTCTGATCGGTCCTCCGGGTACCGGTAAAACCACGGCGCTGCACAATTCAGGCCTGGAGTTTCCTCTCAAAGACAAGCTGGGCAATGATCCGCTGGCTGGGGTAGGCGGTACGCGCCACTGTGATTGGTGGTTCACCAACCAAGCCGTACTGATTGATACCGCCGGTCGTTACACGACGCAAGACAGTAACAGTGAGCAAGATGCCCGTGCATGGTTTGGCTTTCTGGGGTTATTGAAAAAATACCGTACGCGCCGTCCGATCAACGGGGCCATCGTGACCGTGAGCCTGGTCAGTCTGCTGACGCAAACGCGCACAGAACGTAATTTGCATGCCCGTGCGATCAAGCAGCGTATTCAGGAGCTGAAAAACCAGTTAGGGATGGATTTCCCAGTCTATGTGGTGATGACCAAAGCCGACTTGGTGGCGGGCTTTAGTGAGTATTTTGCGGATTTAACGCCCGCAGAGCGTGAGCAAGTGTGGGGGATCACCTTCCCTGAGCACGCTGAGGATCCTGCGCGTGGCGTGGTGGGCATGTTCAACAAAGAATTCCATCACCTGTTAGAGCGACTGGTGAGCCGCATGAATGATCGCATGCAGCAAACCCGCGATATTGATAAACGTACTCTGATTTATGAATTCCCGAAACAACTGCGCCTGATCCAATCGGCGGCAGATGATTTCTTAAAAGAGATTTTTGTTCCGAACTCGTTTGAAGAAGCACCGATGCTACGTGGTGTGTACATCGCCAGTGCGACGCAAGAAGGTGTGCCGATTGACCGCGTAATGGCGGAAACATCCGGTGGCTTGGGCTTAGGCCAAGTGCCGTTGAAACAGCCGGGCGGGGAAACCAATGGGTATTTCATTAAGCGCCTGTTTGAAGATGTGATTTTCCCTGAGCAGTACATTGGCTCGGTAAACCGTCACCACCAAAAACATAACTTGTGGTTACGTCGTGGTGTCTTGGCGACCAGTTGTGCTGCTGTAGTGGCGATGGGGGCATTGTGGTTCACCAGTTATAACTGGAACCGCACACTCGTTGATGATGCTTCTGCTGCTGTGGCGCAATACCACGCGATTGTTGAACCAGAATTAACGCCGGATACCGATGTGATCACCCTGACCCATGCACTGGACGCGTTACGCGATCTGCCGGCGGGTTATAGCGGTAACAAAATTAATGAAGACGCCTTTAAACACGCGGGCTTATACCAAGGTGACAAACTGGGGCAGCCAGCGGTTGCCGCCTATGACCGTGGGTTGCAGGGATATCTGGCGCCTTATCTGATCAATGCCATGCATGAAGACATGACAGAGAACAGTGAGCATCTGGAATACCTGTATGAAACCCTGAAAGCCTACTTGATGCTGTTTGATGAAACCAAGTATGACGAGTCACAGGTACTGAGCTGGTTCTCGTTGTACTTTGACCGTACCTTCCCTGGCGAAATCAATGCCTCGTTGCGTAATGGCCTGATGGTGCACACCGTGAATCTGCTGAAAACAGGAATGAATGGTGTGGGCCTGGATGAAGATGTGGTGGCGGCCGCCCGCAGCGAACTGACCAACATGAGCTTGGCTGAGCGCGCTTACCAGCGTTTACGGGTGGAATTTGCAAAAAGCAATGTGCCTGACTTCCGCATTACGGATTTATTGGGTGTACAAAGCCGCAAGATTTTCCAACGTGTCAGTGGCGCGCCACTCAGTGAAGGCGTACCGAGTCTCTATACCTACAGTGGTTTCCATACCGTATTCCTGTTGGAAACACAGCGTATTGTTAAGCGCCTGACAGAAGACAGTTGGGTGTATGGCGAGAAGATTGATCTGGGTGATGCCACAAAAGATGAGGTGATCAAAGAAGTAAGCGAAAAATACTATCGCGATTACATCTATCACTGGGAGCAGTTCCTGGCTGATCTTGAGTTGATCCCGTATCGCAATGTGGAAGCCGGTTTGTATCAGGCGCGTGTTCTGTCGGGTTCGGAAGCGCCGGTACAAACCCTGATTGTGGGCTTGCAAAAGCAATTGCGTCTGACCACCTTGCCAATGAGCAACAATGCTAAAGCGGCAACCGAAGTGGCGGGCACCGCTGCCAGTGTCGCGTTGGAGCAGAAGAAGAACCGCATTACCCGTTACCTGCCGGATGAAATGCCACAGATGGACATCAATCTGCCAGGTAAAGAGGTGGAACTGGCGTTTGCTGAGCTACTGAACGTAACGGATGTAGAGCTGATGGCTTTGAAAGAAGCGTTCACTTTACTGCATAACCATTTGGTCAATATCAACAACTCTGAGAAAGCCGAGAAAATCGCCTACCGCAGTTTATTGAGTGGTGATAAGCAAGCGACGTTTAACGACACCATGGTACAGGCTAAGCACGCCCTGCCGGCACCGTTTACCCTGTGGATGGATAACATCGTGCTGCAAACCGCCAAGCTGGCGAAGCAAGGGTCGAAGATACAGCTCAACACCTTGTGGAAAAATACGGTGGTGCGTGAGTACCGTTCATCGATTGCGGGTAAATATCCGTTCTCAGAAGGGTCATTAAAAGAAGTGAAGATGAAGGACTTTGGTGAGTTCTTTGGCCATGACGGTGCCATTGACCGCTTCTTTAATCAGCACCTTGAGTCGTTTGTGGATACCTCTAAGCGCCGTTGGCGATTCAAGAAAAACATGGGGCTGAGCGATCAATCTCTGGTGGTGTTCCAGCGTGCTCGTCGAATTCGTGATGCGTTCTTCCCTTCAGGCAGTAAGCAGCCGAAGGTGGAGTTTGGCCTAACACCTGTCGCGCTGGATAAACACATCAGTAACTTTAAGTTTGAGTATGGTGATCAAGAGCTGATGTATCGCCATGAGCCGCCGCGTATGACGACGTTCTCTTGGCCGGATTTGCGAGAAACGCCGCCGATCCGTTTGGTCTTCACGCCACCACGTTCAGGTCATTCGATCACCAAGAACTATCCGGGCAGCTGGGGCTTGTTCCGCTTATTGGATAACGCGGCCAAGCAGCGTCCGAAAACGCGTACAGACAAGATGATCAAGCTGGAACATAAGGGTAACCGTGTGACGTTGAAGCTGCTGCCAAACAGTGTGACCAACCCATTCTGGATGGACGATATCGAACGCTTCAGCGTGCCGGAGAAATTGTAATGGGGCAATTTGGCTATTTTGGCAAGGTGCCTACCCGGGGGGATTTTCTGCAGGAGCAGCTACCCGGTGCCTTTGTGGACAGTTGGAGTGAATGGCAACAGGCCATCTTGTCGGTCAGCCGCGAACAATTGGGTGAGGAGTGGGCGGACTGCTACCTCACCAGTCCGGTCTGGCATTTTGCCTTGTCGCCGGGTGCGTGTGGCAAACAAGGCATGGTCGGTACATTAATGCCGAGTATTGATCAGGTCGGGCGACATTTTTTTCTGACACTGGCTGCGGAGATCCATGCGCCTCCAGTGATGTATTGGCACCAACGGCGTTGGTGTAACGATACAGAAGAGCACATCTTCAAGGTGCTGGATGATGACAACGATATTCAGACCTGGGGAGAGGCGGTTAAACAAGCTACATGGCTGCCCGAGGTGAGTACTGATTTGCCCTTGATTCAACAAGGGGCGGAGCAGAGCGATCAATGGGTGTTACTGAGCGATGATGAGATGCAAGCCAATCATCTGTTGCATGTGACGTATCGTGAACAGTTTGACCGTTATTGTATTTGGTGGACTGCGGGCTCCGCTCGTTTACCAGGATGTATGTTAGTGACCAACGGGTTACCGTTGGTCAGCCAGTTTGCCGCCATGATGGATGGCAACTGGTCTAAATGGGGTTGGTAGAAACCATGAACCGTGTAGATTGGCGATTTTTCTCATACGCACAGAGCCACCCAGGCAAAGTGCGCGCTTACAACGAAGATGCATTTTTAGATTGCCCTGATGCGGGGGTTTGGGTTGTCGCTGACGGCATGGGCGGACATCAGGCCGGTGATGTGGCCAGCCAAATGTTAGTGGATATTGTGCAGCAACATATTCGTACTGTCCCGAGCAGCATGATCTCGGTGGAGTTGCTGCGTAAAGCTTTACTCGACGCAAACCGACAGATTTTTGAATATTCCGAGCGTTATTTAGAAGGGGAAACCGTCGGCACCACCGCCGTGGTGCTGTTCGTGAAAGATGGTGAATACCACTGCTTGTGGGTGGGTGACAGCCGTATGTACATGCTGCGCCAGCAATTGCTGACCCAGCGTTCACGAGACCATAGTCAAGTGATGGAAATGGTTGAGCAGGGCCTGATCGCGTTTGAAGAGGCGGAAAATCACCCGATGGCCAATGTGATCACCCGTGCGATAGGGGTAAACGAAGAGGTTGAAGTGGATCATGTCTCAGGTCCACTGATGCTGGGGGACCATTTCCTGCTGTGTTCAGATGGTTTAACCAAAGAACTGAGCGATCAGCATCTGGCCCATTGTCTACAGGCTAATAGCTTGTCTGACTCTGGCTTGGCGTTGATGCATTCTGCGCTGGTTCGCGGAGCGTCAGACAACGTGACCTGTATTTTAGTGCGGGCCACCTGCATGGAAACGGATGCGCAAGAGCGCCTTAATACACCCATCAATGATGCCACTGTACCGATCTATCGTGGCTAATGATGACAAAGCAACACCAAGGAGACGCCACACGCGTTAGCAGGGACAGTAATAATGATTGATTTTGACGCATTACAAACAGCCATTCATGACGATCATCCCACCGGGCACGATCCGCGTCATGACACGTCTCCCTATTCCGCCTATTTCTCATTAAAAGACGTGCGCAATACCGCACGTGCTTTGGAGCGAAAAGGGCTGGTGGACAATGAACCCTTGCTCAGCATGGCGCACCATTGGCAAGACATTCTCGTGCAAGTGCCAGAGATTCTAACGACGCAGTGTAAAGATTTGGAGTTTGCCGCGTGGTTTATTGAAGCGCTTGCGCGCCACCACGGGTTTCGCGGTTTGCAGATTGGTTTTGATACTGCCTCGACGTTGATTGAACATTTTTGGCAAGACCTGTATCCACTGCCGGATGAAGACGGCATGGAAACCCGCATGGCGCCGTTATCGGGGCTTAATGGCGTGGAAGGGGAAGGTACGTTGTTGATGCCGATAGCCTGTATTCCGTTGACTGAATATGACGGTGAGCAAGCGTATTCCCTGTGGGAGTACGAGCAGGCACTGGAAATTGATCGGCTTGACGAAGACAAGAAAAAGCACCGCATTGATATGGGTGGGGCTGATCTGAAGAAGATACAAGCGGCGGTAAAAGCGGCAGACGCCAGCTTTTATCAGCAACTGTATCACGATATCGAGCAGGCGCAGGCCAGTTTTACCCGGATGGTGGAAGCGATGGATGAAGCCAGCCAGGCGTCATTACCTAGCTCCCAGATCAGCAAGCGTTTGCAGGCGTGTTTAGACGCGGTCAAGTACCTGGCTGAGGATAAATTAGCCGCCGCACCTCCGATAACGGTTGAGGAAGATGTGATTGAGCCGGAAGGCGACATTGTCGTGGCACCACAGCCTGTGATGGGGAGTGTCGTGATGCAATTGAATTCGCGTCAAGAGGCGATCAATAACCTCAAACAAATCGCAGACTTTTTTAAAAAAACCGAACCACACTCCCCGATGGCCTACGGCATTGACCAGGTTGTGCGTTGGAGTGACATGTCATTGCCGGATCTCCTTGAGGAGTTGATCGCAGATGGCGATGCAAGAAATGGGTATTTCCGCCTGGTAGGTATAGTGCCGGAAAATCATGATTCATAATGTTTTGGCGTTCGTTGGCGAATGGTCAAAGTGAGATGTAAATAATAGGGAGAGCAATATGGGAAGTATCCACGGGAAGCTATCACGGGTACGTAAACCAAGGGTACATATTACCTATGATGTTGAAACCGAAGGGGCAAGCGTAAAGAAAGAATTGGCCTTTGTGGTTGGCGTAATGGGGGATTTTGCGGGTCAGAATATCGATGCCTTAAAACCGATCAAAGATCGTCGTTTTATCCAGATCGATCGTGACAATTTTGACGATGTGATGAACCGTATGAACCCACGCTTAAAGTTCAAGGTGGATAACAAGCTATCTGATGATGATATGCAGCTAGACGTTAACCTGAACTTCACGTCGATGTCTGATTTTGATCCTGCTGCGATTGTGAATCAGGTAGAACCGCTCCGTAAGTTAATGGAAACCCGTAATAAACTGCGTGATCTGATGACGAAAGTGGATCGTTCAGAAGAGCTTGAGAACCTGCTGGAAACCGTACTGAGCAACACGGAAGATTTGCAGAAGCTATCGGATGAATTGAATCAAGGGAAAAAGGAGCCGACAGAATGAGTCAGCAAGTTTCTGAAGCATTAGATGCCGTAGTCTCTGAACAAACGAGTTCGTTGCTGGAACAAGCGATTTCGGCTACCAAGCAAACGGAAAGTTCACGTGCAGAAGAGTTGATCCGCACGTTAACGGAAGAAGCCTTAAAAGGCACGGTGACATGGAATAAGAACCTCACTATTACCTTCCGTGAAGCGATTGCCGCGTTGGATAACGCGCTGTCAGTACAGCTTGCTGAGATCATGCATCATGAGCAGTTCCAAAAATTGGAAGGTAGCTGGCGTGGCATGCATCAGTTAGTGATGAACTCTGAAACGGGTCAGACACTGAAAATCCGCATGTTTAACATCAGCAAGAAAGAGCTGCATAAAGACTTGAGCAAAGCGGTAGAGTTCGATCAGAGCCAAATTTTCAAGAAAGTGTATGAAGCGGAATTCGGCACACCGGGTGGTGAACCTTATGGTGCGCTGATTGGTGACTATGAATTTACCAATCATCCGGAAGACATTGAAACACTGAGCCTGATGTCAAACGTGGCGGCGGCAGGTTTCTCTCCATTCCTGTCTGCGGCATCACCAGCGTTGTTTGGTTTTGATGAGTGGGAAGAAGTGAATCGTCCACGTGATCTTGAAAAACTCTTTGATTCGGTGGAATACAGTAAGTGGCGTGCGTTCCGTGAGAGTGATGATTCTCGTTTTGTGACGCTGACCATGCCGCGTGTGATGGCGCGTTTGCCATACGGTGAATCAACGTCACCGATTGAAGAATTCCGTTATGAAGAATTCCCGTTGGATCCAATGACAGGGTTGTCGCAACGTGTTGATCACGAAGATTACTGCTGGATGAACTCGTCATACATGTTGGGTCAGCGTTTGACGGAAGCCTTTGCGAAGTACGGATTCTGCACGGCGATTCGTGGTGCTGAAGGCGGTGGCCGGGTTGAAAACCTACCTTCTCATTTGTTCTTGAGTGATGAAGGGGATCCTGAGATGAAGTGCCCAACAGAAGTGGGTATTACCGACCGACGTGAAGCGGAACTGGGTAAACTGGGCTTCCTGCCATTGTGTCATTACAAAAACACCGATTATGCTGTGTTCTTTGGTGCACAAACGTGTCAGAAGCCATTGATCATGGAAACGCCTGAAGCAACGGCAAATACCGCTATTTCAGCGCGTTTGCCATACATCATGGCCACGTCTCGTTTCGCGCATTACCTGAAGGTGATGGCCCGTGACAAGATCGGTAGTTTCATGGAAGCGGAAGATGTTGAAAGCTGGCTAAACCGTTGGATCCTCACCTATGTGAATGCTGCAGAAGGCAGTGGTCAGGAAATCCGTGCGAAGTACCCACTTGCTGCCGCAAAAGTGATGGTGAAGGAAATTCCAGGACAGCCTGGTGCTTATAATGCCATTGCTTGGTTACGTCCTTGGTTGCAAATGGAAGAGCTCACCACATCGTTACGTTTGGTGGCGAAAATTCCTGAAATTGGTGGTTAAGTAAAGCCCTTTCTCTAAAGCAGGTGGTTTCCACCTGCTTTCTTCTCTCAGACAGGATGTCGAATGCATGCAGTCAACGCTTCATTTCATTGATACAGAACAACTTGCTGATGATTCATCAGTGGGGCATGAAGACGCATGGTATATCAATACCGATATCATTGATGAATTTTTAGCTCTGAGTGATGACCTTTGGGCATTGCGCTTGTGGTTGGAAAAAGAACGCGACTTTTGCTGGTCGAGTTGCAGTAAAGACAGCATTCAGCTGATCTTGTTGCGTGCGATATCTATGATCGATCAGAGGGTGAATGCGCAAATTAATGCCATTTTACACCATGATGATTTTCAAAAACTGGAAGCCAGTTGGCGCGGGTTAGGATATCTAACCGAACAGATGTCAGAGTTTGATAACGAACTAACCTGTAAAATAAAAGTCCTGAATTTATCATGGGCGGAATTAAGTCGAGACATTGGTCGCGCAATTGACTTTGACCAGAGTGACTTATTTCGCTTTGTTTATAATAATGAGCTAAATATGCCGGGGGGCGAGCCATTCGGATTATTAGTCGGAGACTATTATGTTTCGCATAAACCTCAGGCGGGTATGTTTAATAATGATATCGATACCTTAAAAGGAATCAGTAATACTGCAGCAGCGGCATTTGCCCCTTTTATAACAGGTACTGATCCGTCTTTTTTTGGCGTGGATAATTTCTCAGATTTAGCCCAAGTAAATGATATTCAGGCGCAATTTTCTCAAATTGAATATCAGAAATGGCGCAGCTTGCGAAAAATGGAAGATGCGCGCTTTTTAGGGCTGACATTGCCGCATGTATTAATGCGCACACCGTATGAGCAAGACGGTTCGCGTAATGAGCGGTTTTATTTCAAGGAAATCATAGCCGAGCCACAGCGTGATTTGCTGTGGGGCAATGCGGCTTATGGTTTTGCGGCGGTGGCATTACGTGCCTTTACTGAATCTGGGTGGTTTAGCCAGATTCGAGGATTACAGCCTGGGCAGTTTAAACGCGGCTTAGTGTTTAATTTACCGATTGCATCGTACAAAACATCTCGACGTACAAGGCAAAGTAAGCCATCGGTGAATTTACAAGTGGGTGATCGCTTAGAAAAACAGCTGTCAGATAGTGGTTTTATTCCGGTGTCACCGGTGCCATACAGTGACTATCTGGTGTTTTTCAGTAATGCGTCGGTTAATTTACCGAAACATTACGATGTGTTAGGGGCGCAAGTGAATGCACGCTTATCTTCCATGCTGCAATATATTTTGTGTGTTTCACGCTTTGCGCATTACGTCAAAGTGATGGGACGAGAAAAAGTGGGATCACACAGTACAGCTGAAAGTATTGAACGTGAATTTCAACAATGGATTTTGCAATATACCACGGCGATGGAAGATGCTTCTGATGACGTACGTTCACGTTATCCGCTGAATGAAGGGCGGATCCAGGTAAAAGAAAAAGCCGGTCAACCTGGGCATTATTATTCGATTATTCATTTACGGCCACATTTTCAGTTAGACCAAATGGTATCAAGCATACGATTAATTACCGAGTTGTCGTCACAAAATAGTTAGAAAGGGATATTCATGAAAGCACTAAGGGCATTGTTGCAGGAAGCGAAATTATCTGAGGCGATTACATATGTCGCCAGCCAATTAAAAGACAACCCGGAAAATATTGAATTACGAAGCAGTTTCATTGAATTGCTTTGTATTGATGGGCAGTTTGAGCGTGCAGATAAGCAATTACAGTTATTGATTAAGCAGCACCCAGATTGTTTAGTGGGTGCGGTTAATATTCGTCAATTGCTTCGTGCTGCACAAGCGCGTTTGGATTTTGAACAAGGCGCGGCCACGGCATCGTTAGTGCGTGAGGTAGATGAGGCGTTCACCGCCATGGTGCAGTTGCGTATGGCATTACGTGAAAAAAAAGCCAGCGAGGTGTTGACGTGTGCAGAGCAGTTAGAAGCTCAACGTCAACCCGTCGTTATGACCATTGACGGGCACACCCACTCTGAACTGCGCGATTTGGATGATTCATTGGCCGGTTTCCTCGAACTGTTCGGTACCGATGGGAATTACTACCTTGTGCCGTTTGATGCCATTCAGCGACTAGAGATTCTGCCAGTGCGCTCCTTGATTGAGCAGGTGTGGCGCAAAGTGGACATCGAAATTGAAGGCGGTTTATCGGGAGAGGCCTTTGTGCCAATGACCTATATCGGTAGCCAAACGGATGCGGAAAAATTGGGGCGAGAGACCGATTGGTGTGCCGTGCTTGGTACGGAAGTCTGTGTCGGTGTGGGGCAAAAAATGATGTTGTTTGGGGAAGAAGCCCTAGTGTTGTCGCAAATCGGCTGTGCGGTGGAGGCCAAGCAACCAGACCAGCAATCTCTGGCGAATGAATCTGACGCGTCTTCGACAGTGGCGTAAGGTGATGGATTCATGAAACCCAGCCAGCCACTAACGCCTTCGTTGCTGGACCGGTTGCTAGATGATGCACCAGAAAATACGCAAGTGACATCCCGCCCGTTTACCTGGCGGGATATGCGACACAGCGTTCGTCGTGATTTGGAAAATCTGCTGAACGCGAAAGTGCATTGGTATGTGTGGTCGGAACATTATCCGGAGCTCAATTGTTCTCTGCTGTCTTATGGACTGCCGGATTTTTCGTCTATGTCTTTAGGCAGTAAAGATGGACGGCAGGTATTGTGCCAGATCATCGAAGACACGATCCGTAAATTTGAACCGCGCTTTTCTGATGTCGCGGTGAGCGTGGTGGGGGATGAACAGCCTCTCGATCGGATATTACGCCTGCGTATTCATGCCTTGTTTCATGCGACCTCAGAACCTGAAGAGGTCATTTTTGATTCGGAAGTTGAGCCTGTTTGTTTGGGGATCCGCATTAATGAGTCTTAATTATGAGTGATGAAATCCTTAAGTATTACAACCGCGAACTGGCTTATATTCGCCATATGGGGGCTGATTTTGCCAAGCGTTATCCGAAAGTAGCGGGGCGCTTGCGCTTGAGTGATGAGCATGTCGAGGATCCGCATGTATCACGGTTGATTGAAAGTTTTGCGTTGTTGAACGCTCAGACGCGCCGTTGTTTGGATGACAGTTTTCCCGAGTTGACGGAAGCCTTATTAGGTCAGTTATACCCGGATTATCACGCGACGATCCCATCGATGTCCGTGATCAAAATGACCACACAGAATATCAATGATAACGGTTTTGTGCTGCCGCGTGGCAGTGCGGTTGAGAGCCGGGTAGATGGGTTCAAAACGTGTAAATTTTCCACCTGCTATGAGACGGAGTTGTGGCCTGTCGAAGTATCACAGGCGCGGTTTGAAAACGCTCCGTTTAAAGCACCGCAAGCGAATTTTCAAAAATCGGCCCATTCGGTACTCAAGCTGACGTTGAGTTGCGAATTTGATAACACCCGATTGAGTGAATTGGGGATCGATCGTCTGCGTTTTTATCTGAATGGACAGGCGCAGGTCAGTTATGCGCTTTATCAGTTATTGTTCCGTTCAACCACGGGGATCGCCATTGCGCCAAAGGGCTCGACCAGTGCGAGTCAGTACTTGCAGTGCCGGCATATTGCCCCTGTGGGGTTTGATGATGAACAGGATGTGGTGCCTTATCAAAAACGCAGTTTCAGTGGCTATCGTCTATTGGTTGAACATTTTCTGTTTCCGGAAAAATTCTTGTTCTTTGACCTCGTGGATTTAGATCCGCAGTGGTTGGGTGAGGGGCATGAAATTGATGTGTATATCTACTTTGATGAAAGTGATGATTTTCTGCCTAAACAAGTGACGGAAGAGAATGTGTTATTGGGGTGCACTCCCATTATTAACCTCTTTTCACAAGAGTTGGAACCGATAGAGTTGAAGCCGGCGATGACGGAGTACCCGTTGATCCCGCATTATGATGAAGCGGAAACGTGTGAAGTTATTCAGATTCAGCAAGTCAACGCCTCAGATAAATTCCGTAACCAAGTGGATATCGCACCATTCTACGGATTGGGTCAAGGGGGGTACCTCACTGAAAATGATATGTATTGGTCTGTTCGGCGCGAGCAATCCAATTGGGCGGGTGGGCATGATGAGCCTGGTTGTGAGAGCTATTTATCGATAGTGGATCCCAATGCGCGCGGCGTGGATGTTCATGAGTCAGAACATTGGCTGGTAACGGTGAAGGCACAGTGTAGCAACCGTAACTTGCCTGTCCGTTTGCCATACGGTGGCGGTCAGCCAGCCATGAGTATTGTGCGTCGGGCCGATCAATTAAAGGAAGTGCGCTGTTTACTGGCACCCACTCAACCCGTGCGTCCCCAATTGCTGGATAAAACCCGTTGGCAGTTTGCCAAACATCTGACCCTCAATCATTTTTCGGGTGAGCAAGGTATCGATGTGTTGAAAGAAACCTTAAAGCTCTATGACTTTGAGCAAACACCACAGAGTAAAGCATTGATTGAGGCGATCACTGACATGCAGATCTGCCCAGCCAATGCGCGTGTCGTCCAGCAAGGACGAGTCGGCTTTTGTCATGGCTCTGATATCGTTCTGGAATTCAGTAGCATTGAGTTATCAGGCACCAACTTGTTTTTCTTCGGCTGCGTGTTGTCGCATTTTTTCTCACAGTATACCGCGATCAATAGTTTTACCCGTTTGAGTGTTCGCTTCCGAGGGCAATCCAGTTGTTTCTATCGTTGGCCTGCTAGTGCAGGGGGGCAACCGTTACTGTGAATATTACCCAGCTTACAAAAACGCTCGACCATGATGATTTTTATCGAGCGGTGTACAGCTTACAGCGCGCAATGCTGGATAAGCACGATGAATGTGAAGTCGGGACCGATACCCTACCTGCGAATGAGCGAATTCGTTTTAAGGCCGCACAAAATCTAGGTTTTCCGGGTGCCGCGATTGAAGGGGTCAAGGAAGTGGAAGGTATTCATGGACAACCCCGGCTTGATATCAGTGTTAACTTTATGGGCTTGACCGGGCCAAGTGGCGTATTACCCCGTCATTATACGGAATTGGTGATGCAGCGGGGGCGAATCAAAGATACTGCGATGCGTGAGTTCTTTGATCTTTTCAACCATCGTTTGATCGCATTGCGTTATCGCGCCTGGGAAAAGTATCAGTATCCCCTACAGCATGAGCGTTATTTACGTGGACGACCGTCCAATATTGACACCGTGTTGCAGTCATTAACCGGCGCAAGGCAACCGTTGGATGTCTATCTGGGGGGGCTTTTCGCCAATCCTGTCCGCAATACCCAAAGTTTGCGTCAAGCATTGGAATGCCTCAGTGGTTGTAAGGTCAAGGTGGAAGAGTTTGTCGGGCGTTGGATCAGTTTAGCGCCTGAGCAGCAAAGCTATCTTGGTTCTCGTTTGCAGCCGGAAGGTCAACATGCGCAGTTAGGGGTGAGCTGTATGTTGGGTGAACGAGCATGGGATATCACCTCAGCATTGAGTATTGATATCGAGGTGGATGATCGTGATACCGCCACAGGGCTGATGAGCCGGGGAGAATTGCTTAGCATCTTGCAATCAGTGGTCGGCAACTATGTGCCTCCGGCAATGAAAATCGACTGGTATGTATTAACAACCTATCAAAACTTACCTGTCGCGAGTTTGGATGGCAAAGGATTAGGACTGGGACTGGGGGGGGCGTTAATGAGCAGTCATCAATTGAAAGACAAGGTTTTGCGCATCCCTGTGGGTTAATCACAGGGCAGTATAAGTTCAGATTGGCTAGGGCACGGAGTACGTGCCACGCAAGGAATACAAATAAGGGAGTGTTTCATGTCCACGATGACATTGAAGTCGTTGGTCGATAAGTTATCGCCACAATGTAAAAGGCAGTTGGAAGCGGCGGCTGCGCTATGTAATAGCCGAAGCCACTTTAGTGTGGAAATCCAGCACTGGTTAGCGGTGTTAGCGGACGATCAGCAGGGAGACTTGGTCCGTATTGCCTCACACTTCAATCTTGATTTGCCTGCATTACAAAACGAATTACGCCAAGGTTTGGAAAAACTGAGCACGGGAAGCAGCACCACGCCAGGCCTTTCCCCGCACATTGTTGCTTTACTGCGTGCGGCATGGATGGCGGCGACGATTGACTTTGATGATCCACAAATTCGCAGTGTGCACCTGATTTATGCCCTCCTTAAAGATGACAGCCTGGCGTCTTTGGTACTGCGCAATGTACGCTCTCTTGGGCAAATTGACCCCGCTGAATTGTTGATCAGCTGGCCAGCCATTGCCGCTGAATCCGAAGGCGCGGTAGCGGGTGAAGGCGGTCAATCTAGCTCGCCGTCGTCACTCAATGCGCAGGCGTTGGATCAGTACACCATTGATTTAACCGCGCAGGCGAAAGCCGGAGAGATCGATCCTATCCTTGGCCGTGATAACGAAATTCGTCAGATGGTCGATATCCTCACCCGGCGTCGTCAAAACAACCCGATCCTGACAGGGGAGGCTGGTGTGGGTAAAACGGCGGTTGTCGAAGGGTTAGCACAGCGGATCAGCCAAGGCGATGTACCGGATGCGTTGAAAACTGTGTCGATTCGCGTGCTGGATTTGGCGTTATTGCAAGCTGGCGCCGGAATGAAAGGTGAATTTGAAAACCGCCTGAAGAGCATCATTAAAGAAGTCAAAGCCTCGCCAACACCTATCATCTTGTTTATCGATGAAGCCCACACCTTGATTGGCAGTGGTGGTCAGGCGGGCCAAAATGATGCGGCAAACTTGCTTAAACCGGCCTTGGCACGTGGTGAGTTGCGTACCATTGCCGCCACAACGTGGGCGGAATACAAGAAGTACTTTGAAAAAGATGCCGCACTAACGCGTCGCTTCCAAGTGGTGAAAGTGGAAGAGCCGGATGAAGAGACCGCTGTGGTCATGCTGCGTGGTTTATTACCGGTGATGGAAGCGCACCATAATGTGGTGATCACCGACAGTGCTTTACAGGCGGCAGTGAAGTTGTCGAACCGTTATATCAATGGTCGTCAACTGCCGGATAAAGCGGTGGCATTGTTAGATACGGCGTGTGCCCGTGTGGCGATGAGCCAAGCAAGCATGCCGGGAAAAGTGGAAGACTTGACTCGCCATCAACAGCGTCTTGTGGATGAGATGGCTGTGTTGGAAAAAGAGCAGATCACCGGTACGGATCACAGTGACAAGCTGCAGGCATTAACCGATAAACACGCTCAAATCAGCGATGAGTTAGCTCAAGCACAGCAACAGTGGCAAAACGAGGCGGGACTGGTTGAAGAAGCCAAAGGGTTGTTGCAGACGTTGGTGGCCGCAGAATCAGAAGATGAGCAATCCGATAAGTCTCAGCTACAAGGCATCAAGCAGACATTGGGTGAAAACAGTGATCCAATGGTCTTCCTCGAAGTCGATGAAGTGCTGGTGGCGGAAGTGATCTCTGATTGGACGGGGATCCCGCTTGGTCGTATGCAAAGCGATGAAATCGAGAGCATTTTGACCTTGGACACGCGTATGAAAGGGCGCGTTGTTGGGCAGGATCATGCGTTGGAGCTGATCAGTAAAGTGGTACAGACCGCCCGTGCGCAGCTGAGTGACGAGCGTAAGCCTAACGGCGTGTTCTTGCTGACCGGCCCGAGTGGGGTGGGTAAAACCGAATCGGCGTTGGCATTGGCAGAGCAAGTATATGGCAGTGAAGATAACGTCACTGTGATCAACATGTCTGAGTTTAAAGAAGAGCATAAGGTATCGTTGCTGCTCGGCTCTCCTCCGGGCTATGTGGGCTTCGGTGAAGGTGGCATTCTGACAGAAGCGGTGCGCCGAAAACCTTATAGCGTGATTTTGCTGGATGAGATGGAAAAAGCGCATCCAGGGGTGCAAGACATTTTCTACCAGGTGTTTGATAAAGGGACCATAAAAGACGGTGAAGGCCGTGATATTGATTTCAAGAACACCATTATCATCATGACCTCTAACGTGGGGACGGATACCACGATTGAGCTGTTTGAAGATGAAGAGACGGCACCATCGATTGAGGGGCTAAAGAAAGCACTGCAAGATGACTTATTGGAAGTGTTTAAGCCGGCGTTCTTAGGCCGTATTAATGTCATTCCGTATCTGCCTCTGTCACAAGAGGTACTTACCAGTATTATTCATTTACAGCTAGGTCGTATTGCAAAACGTATTCAAGAACACCATGGTGCTTGCTTTGAATATAGTGATGAACTTGTTAGTTATTTAAATGCGCATTGTTTTGATAACAACTCTGGTGCACGTGCGATCCAAAATAATTTACAAAATGTTTTATTGCCGATTTTGTCAGCTGAAATTCTGTCGCGGCTGGCTGCAAAATCTTGCATTAATAACATATTAGTAAATATTGAAAATGGCACATATCAAGTGAATTTTGATTGAGAAATGTCGGTAGGTGAGAATAAATTGCGAGGCAATTCATAATCCGATTTTTCTTGAGTTAAATATGATGGTTTCGTAAGGGATAATGAGTGAAGTCTAATGGTGAGTAAGTTACGTTCATTGAATGCTTATTAAGTGATTCATAAATAATGATAGGCACTATTAGTTAATCAAGAAATTTTCATACGAAATCGTTAATGGCGACAACACCCGCTCAGGGTAAATTATTAATGCTACAGGAGATTAGCATGCAATCGAATACTTACTTGGACTACAACAAAATCAAGGGTGAAGCGACCGCAGAAGGTTACAAGGATCAGATCACTCTGCTATCAGTTGACTGGAGTGTAGGCCGTGAAATCACTTCTTACACTGGTACATCTCATGACCGTGAAGCAAGTGCTGCGCGTCTATACGATTTGACAATCACTAAATTGCAAGACCGCTCTTCTACTCTGCTATTCAAAGAAGCGACGATCGGTAAAGGTGTTCCTGCGATCTTCCACATCACTAAGCAAGGTGAGAAAGTAGAAGAAATCATGACAATCAAACTGACTGATGCCATGATCTCTAACTTCAGCGTGTCTATCCATGATGACCGCCCAGTAGAAACTATCACCATTTCTTACACAGAAATGGAACTGACAGTTATTCCAACTAATGACCAAAACAACGCGGACGGCCAGTTTGTATATGGCTACAGCGGCGTTAAAGGTCAGGCAATGTAAGCATCTGAAATGGTTACGGGATAGATTGTCTATCCCGTATTTTATTTCTGGGAAGTAGCTTGAATAGAATAGAGAAGCATGAAAAAAGCATCACAAGATAAGCATATATTAAAAATTGATACGCCATTAGGCAAAGATGTTTTTCACATTACAAAAGCAGAAATCCAAGAGGGGATTTCTATGCTTTTTTCTATTCAAGCTTCCACCTATACCAATGGTCAATTAATCAATGCCAATGATATTATTGGTAAATCAGTTTCTATTACACTGAAGCATACTACTGGCGGCGCACTGGTTGAAAAATATTATAATGGTGTGGTAACTGCCATTCGTTCTGTTGGTAGTCGTGTACCCTCTTCTGCTGAGGGGGAAAAGTATCAGGATTATGTATTAGACATCAGTCCGACATGCCAGTTTCTTACACAGCGAACAAATTGCCGTATTTTTCAAAAGCTGAATGTCATAGAAATCGTACAAAAGATTTTTGGTGAACATGCTGTCCGCGTCAAAACAAAAGTCGAGAAAACCTACCCTGTCTATGACTATAAAGTGCAGTATCACGAGTCTGATCTTGATTTTGTACATCGTCTATTAGAACAGGAAGGGCTTTTTTACTTCTTTACCCATGAGAAAGATGCGCACTATATCGTATTAGCTGATAATTTATCCGCCTATTCCCCTTGTACAGAAGCTGAGGTCAGTTTTACAACCGGTAGTTTAGCTGAGGCACATATTCATACCTGGTCGAGTGGCTTGGAAGTGGTGCCGGGCAGTAGTGTAAAGCAGGCGTATGACTTCATTAAACCTACCAGTAAGCCTAAAGGACAGTCGGTAGATGCGGAACTGGTGCCTCAGCAGGCGCAGACTGAGGTGTATGAATATCTGGCTGAATCTGAGTTTCTGACCCGTACCCAAAATATGGCCAATTTTGCCGTTGATGCCCTGCAGCGGGATGCAGAATTGTCATCGGGCGGCAGTAATTGTTGCAGTTTTAGTGCTGGTCAGTTTTTTGCTTTTAAATCTCATGAAGATGAGCGACTGATTGGGAAAGATTTTCTGATCACGCAACTGCATATGGAAGTGGCGATTGCAACGCAAACAGGCTCAAACAGTCACTCGGCACAAACGCTAAAAAACCAGTTTACCTGTGTCCCCAAAGAGACCCTGTATCGTCCATTGCCTTTGACCTCAAAACCACGTGTGTATGGTGCACAAACCGCGCGCGTGACCGGTGATGAAGGCGATGAAATCTGTATTGATAAATATGGTCGCGTCAAAGTGCTGTTCCACTGGGATCGAGAAGGACTTTCTGACAGTACCAGTTCTTGCTGGATCCGTGTGGCGCAAAACTGGGCGGGGAATCGCTGGGGGGCATTCTTCTTCCCTCGCGTTGGACAAGAAGTGTTGGTGGAGTTTCTGGACGGGGATCCGGATCAACCGATCATCAGTGGTGCACTGTATAACGGTGATCAAATGCCGCCGTACGATTTGCCGGCTCAAAAGTCAGTAAGTGGTATAAAGTCAAGATCGACAAAACAAGGCACACACGAAAACTTTAATGAAATTCGTTTTGATGATGCCAAGGGTAACGAATTGTTTTACATGCATGCCGAGAAAGATCATTACATGCATGTAGAAAATGATCAGCAGGTTATTGTTGATCGTGATGCTTTGCACCATGTCGTCAATAATCTCACGGTGAAAGTGGATAATAATGTTCTGCACACGGTGAAAAACAATCAAACGGAAACCATTGGGAAAGAATTGGTTATCGATGCGGGAAGTAAAATTGTCCTTAAGTCGGGAGGCTCATCCATTACCCTGACCAGTGATGGAAAAATTGATATTAAAGGCAATAGTGTCTCTATCAATGGCAGCACAATTACTATGAAAGCAGGGAAAATCTCTTTGAATTAATAGTCACCCAAAGTGGTGTTGCGTTGGTTGTAAAGCGCCTGTTTCGTGTTGTGGGGGCCTGGCGATGATCATTGAACCGTATGGTATTTGGATTGGCAGTAATTGTGATACTGAACAATTACTGGGCTTTAGTGAGATAGAGCCAATCGAATCATATACGTTTATGTCAAATGAGGAATCTTGTATTCCGGTATTTCCTATGGTGCCTGTTGCATCGTTAACGCCTCAACAGCGTTTAACCGCAGTCTTGTCTCATGCGCTCAAAGATAATGATGTTGACTGGCATTCGGCGCCCGTTGTTATATTGCTACCGCAGTTTGGCGTTATAGATCAGTCATTATTACCTGATCTATATCATCATATTTGTGAGGCTATTCCCTCTTTATCATCTCATCCTTCTTGTTTTTTATATCCTTATGGTCGTTGTGCCATGTTATTGGCATGGCAACGGATTGAAGCCTTATTAGAAGCGCATTCCCACGTATGGATATTGGCGGTTGGATGTGATGAGCGCCTATGTCAACCATTGATGCCTGTTGAAGTCGTTGAACCAAGTCCTGAGTCTGGCATTATTGCGACCGATTGTGTGATTTTGGCCAAGGCGTCAGCAGCATCTGAAGGGTTGCAAAGAGAATGGTTCTCCTATGAAGCACTCACAAGAGATAAAGCAAATTATGATGCTCATGCGGCTGTCAGCGCCTTATTTTCTCGTTATCAACATGCTTGTAGTCTACCGATCTCTCAATTTTATGCGCCTTACACGGATGAAGAGGGGTGTAGAGATGAATGGATACTGGCTTACCAATATCTAGATCGCGCAGTGGATAAATACACGCGTTTTATCATGAATGGCGCAAGGGTGGGTGAATTAGGCGCGTGTTCGGGGCTTTACAATGTATTGCATCTCTATGAGCGTTATCGACGGGGAGACTTCCGTTACCATTCATTTCAGTTAGAAAGTTCAGAACTGTTGTATCGCGGAGCCGCCTTGTATTCATGGCAACCTTATTAACTCAATAAAGGTCGACATAGAGGATGTTATGCGTTTGAAGGCCAATGATGGGGTAATCTATCGTTTCTTCTTTACAGATGCCGAGACTGCTGCGAACGAGAATATGCCGTTTGCGACGTTGCAAGTAGCGCGTGTTTTTATCGATAAATTCGCGCGTTTGCATTCTTCTTCTGGGCACAATTTATCTGCGTTATTTCATTGGGCGGATGCGTATATTCACGGCGGTGAGAAGAGAAATGATAGCCTATCAACAGACGTGCTCAGAGAGACATTGGCGCAATATGTATTTTCAAACACCCTAAGCGTACAGAAAATCCCCCCTGTATCACCGACAGTTATTCCTTTCTCCGGCTCCTCAGAATCAACAAATAAAATATGTCCTCCTCACTTAAAGAATGTCAAACCAGTCGCTATTACAACCGCTTCAGAAACAAACATCATTGATGAGTCCATTGCGGTTTCTCCTCAGATGATGGCCTATGAAGGCAAGGTGGTGTCGATGGCAACCGGTGAAGTGATGATGACATGCACTGATGCGATATTGCCTGGCGCTTTTCCACTCACATGGCAACGTATTTATCGTTCGCAACGTAGTCAGCAGAATATCGGATTAGGGTATGGGTGGCGCAGTAATTTTCATTATGAATTGGCAACAGAAGTCGAGGAAAGCACGGGTAAGAAGCGATGGGTATTTGTAGATTGCTATGGCGATGTCTTGCACTTTCACGATGTTCCGTCGGGGGAAGTGTGTTATCACACCCGTGCTGGTGCCAGTTTTTATCACGATCCTCAAGGCACCTATCGCATTACGCTCAGAAGTGGGCAACAGATGCGTTTTCGGAGGCAGGGTGAGCACTGGGTTATGGACAGGCTGCGTAAAAACAGCATGTTACAGTATCAACTGCAATATTCAAAAGGGCGACGACTGATTGGTATCGTCGCCAAAGGTGGTTTGCAACTCGGGTTGAGTTATGACTGTGGTGGGTACCTGAGAGAGGTGCAGATCCAAGGTTCAGACACATCACGGACATTACGAACGGTGGTACTGGCGCACTACCACTATTCGGGTGAGGGTGAGCTGAGTGAAGTGAGCAATCGCCAGCAACAGGTGGAGCGCTACCGTTACCATCAACATTTGTTAGTACAACGTACCTATGCTTCAGGCTGCCAGCAAGGGTTTGAATGGCAGGGAGAGGGATCGATTGCACAGTGTGTGGCTGTGTGGGGCGATGAAGGACTCCCTACCTACCGTTTTCGTTATGATGACGATAAACATACTGCTATCTGTATTGATAGTGAGCAAAATGAGTGGGTTTATCAGCATGATGATATGGGGCTCTTTGTGTCGAAGACATCACCCATGGGGCATGTATGGCAATATCAATATGATAATTTTGGACGAAAAGACGCAGTAATTACCCCTAACGGAGGAATAACGCGTTACCGATATAATCTATTGGGCCAATTGAGCGAAATTTGTGAACCGAATAAAGCGGTTACGCAGTTTTATTATAATCGTCTCGGGCTGGTGACACGTTATGTTGATCGTGAAGGCCGAGAGTGGTTATACGACTATGACAGTTTTGGTTGTTTGCTTAGCCAACACTGTCCAGGCGGACTGGTTAAAGCGTATCAATATGATCGCCATGGACGCCTACAAAGCGTTGAGCATACCGACGGCTTTCAGCGGCGATATTGGTGGAATGCGTCTGGATTGTTGACGGCTCAGCAGCATGGGGAGTGGATAACACGGTATAGTTACGATGAATCGGGTGAATTAAACGGCGTTATTCAGGGGAATAACTGGGTGACACAGTATGAACGTGACCGATCGGGCCAGATCGTGACGATCATCGAGTATCCGCAAGATCAGCCTGAATTAGCACAAACATATCGTCTTACCTACGACTGGGCGGGGCGCCCGATCACCTTGACGGATCCTCATGGTCAGATCACGACACTGGCATATAACGCCGTTGGATCCCTTCAGCACTATCAGTGTGAAGGCGAAAAATCGCTATCATTACATTACGATCGCCGGCAAAATCTCTCGCAAATTCAGGTTGGTGACAGTGTCACGTATAATCTGTGCTATAACGCCGATTCTGTGCTCGAAAATATCAAAGAATCCGGGGGGAGAGCATTACATTACCAATATGATGGTATGGGGAAATTGATAAATGTCGCAGAAGGGAATAAACGGTTTATTTCTTTTTTTCGAGATCCTTGCGGGGGCGTTTTGGAATCACGTAGTTGCGTAAATGGGAGCACCCAGTCTAACTATTATCATTATGATCTACTCGGTCGCCTTCAACACGCGAATAATGCGCAGCGAAAAGTGAATTTATGTTATCACCTGAATGGTCAGGTAACAGAAATTAGGCAGGATAATTGGCTCATCACTCATCATTATGATGATACGGGACAGCGAACAATGACCACGTTGCCTGATGGAGAGGCGGTAACGTACCAATATGGTGCATCGGGTTGTCTCGGGAGTTTAACGTGGCGACAGCAAACACTTCACGTATCGAATAGTCTTTGCGATACCCCTTCACGAGATGATTTTTCGCAGGCTTATGATCCAGTGCTCGCTCAGTGGGATAGGCAGGAGTGGCAACCAGATTTGGCTCCGCATCTGCCGATGTCACTTATTTCATTATTACCCCAGGATGTATTGTTTTCACGGGCTAATGAAGATATAGCGAGTGCTGATTTTGAAGGCTTCATAAAAGGCATATTGTATTTATCAAGGAGTTTGAGTGCACATCAATCGCTTCAGTCTTATGGTGATAGTGAGGATGATACAGATGTATGCAGGTATGTTTATGATGAATTTCAAAATCAAATTAAGAAGCATAGTTCGTATGGTGGTGAACAGCGTCGCTTTAATGGTTTAAATCAGCTCATTAGCTTCAAAAAAGCCGGGAAATACACCCAATACCATTATGATGCATTAGGACGACGCAGTGCGAAAATCAGTGAAGGTCAGCAGATTGATTTCCTGTGGGATGGTGAGCAACTTATAGGGGAACACTGCTCTGGGAAATTTACATGGTATTTTTATCCACCTGGAAGTTATCAACCTTTAGCGATGGTGACAAATGGAGAATTATACCGTTATAACGATGGCCATATTACACCATTAACTCCTGAAGGCGCATACTGTGATGAAGAATCGGGTTTATATTATCAGCAATTTCGTTACGACGATCCTCATACGGATATTTCTATCCATCAAGAGGCAATGGGTTTATTGAGTGTTATCCATCCTTATTTGAAATTATCTATGCAGAAGTAAATGTCAGATAAATATCGGAGTAAGTCGAGTGACGAGTATGGATGTTTCTAGGGGGCGTTAAGTACCCTTGGGGTTGATGCAAAAATGAATGTATAACTAACAAGGTGTAAATAATCATGCCAAATAAGTTTGAGCTAGATGAAAATTTTGAGCACTTTCTGCAAAAGTTTGGAAGACCTTTTACGACGGTTGATTGTCCCCTCGCAACTGTAGAAAAATTTAGAGGTAAGCTACCAGATAGATTGTTGGAATATTGGCAAGAGTATGGTTTTTGTGGTTTTCAACAAGGGGTATTTTGGATCGTTAATCCTGATGATTACGAAGCGGTGTTGGATGAGTGGCTGGATCAGACAGACATACCAGATAACGATATTTATCATGTCTTTGCCAGAAATGCTTTTGGTGATTTGTTTTTATGGGGGGAAGAGACAGGTTATAAATATAAGATAACAGCAGCATATGGTTGGTTATTGAAAAAAAAGGTAATATTCGAGAAAAATGGGACTTTTCTATCCAGTGTTTTTTTGGTGTAGCCAGTGTTAGATCTCACGATATCGAAGATGAGCATGGCAAGTTGATGTTTAATCGCTGTATCAATAAATTTGGGGAATTAGCGGATGATGAAATGTTCGGTTTTGAACCGAGTTTAATGTTGGGTGGAGAATGCTTGTTAAGTAATATTAGTAAAGTGAATATTCATGTACATTTATCGATATTAGCGCAATTGGGCAAGATTGAAGTTTTAGATAAAGATGGGCTACTCAGTAAGGCGTTTAGTTAGATAATTATTTAGACACCTATACTTTATCGATTAGCCAGATGGTTATATTCTTGTCTGACATTTGAATGTCATCGGGATGCTATGATGTAGAATGAGATACCTAATGGAAAGAATACATGAATGTATATAAATTTCTTCCCGATTCAGACTCTTTTAGAAGTGTTTCTCTGAGTTTATCTAATATTCATATTAGGAGATTGTTTTCAAAAGGAGTATTTATAGATTGTGAATCTTTAGATATAAATATTGAAATTAGTGATATAGGAATGGATGCTGAATTTCTTTCACTTTATGGATGGATTCCTGTAATTAGCCTTGATGGTTGGAATGAATTAAAAGCTGAGTTGATGCAAGAGGTTCAACCTATTTTTGTAACCTGTAAATCTAAGGATTATGTTCTATTAAATGTTATGGAGGTTGTTGATGCTCTTGATAGAGAGAGAAGTATAGTTGTAGAAAATAAGACTTTGAATAAAGTAACGTCTGTTGAACGTTATGTGTTTGAACATGATATTATTAAAAACAAATACATATTTAAAATTTCTGAAACGGCAGGCTTAGAAGTCTACGTCACTGATAGATTTAAGAGCTTGATTGAAACTAAAAAATAAAAGGACTTAATTTTAATAAGGTTGTATATTCTTACTAATAAATTAGACAATATATCATTGTTTACCGTGTCAATTCTATAACTTTGTATCCAGATGGATGGGGATGCTAACACTAGATTGGTGAAAAATGATTTTATAGGTGTCCTATTGGATTATGTTAGGAATAAAGTAGGTAGTATGCAAAGTGGATACTTAATTGAGATAATATCAGGGGCCAATTGCGTACCGTTTGTGTTCACTTCTCTGACACTTTAAAATCCCAGCATAAAGCAACTTTAGCAAGCTGGTTTGAGCAGTTTTCGGAACTGGCATTGTACAGACTCGACCACATTTACTTCCCGATTTTGATGAAGATATAAAGGATTGATGGTCTTTTAAATACAACAATGATTAACTGTATTGTTGATTTTATATGGAAAATACGCACTAACTCAGAGGTATAACGTTTTTTATATATTCGAATAGATAGGGGATAAGATGAGAGTTAAAGAGTCAGCATTATCTGTTGTTGATGGTGAATTATATTTCGAGAGTAAACTATACAGTGGGGTTGTTTATTCCATTGTAGATGATATGGTTGTTAATGTTTATTTTGTGCGAGATGGTCGTCGGGAAGGTTTTCATGATGATGATTTAAATATTTATGACTATGATTTGGCAATAGATATTTCCACGTACGATGATATTGATGAAGAGCCATTTTATTATAAGGGTAATCTCTTTACTGGGGTGGCTTATGACTTTGATGGCGATTTTTGTGTTGGTGCACAGTCTTTTGAAGATGGATATATTTTAACAACAGTGAGTTGGTTTAAATCTGGGAATATTGGATACTATGAATCTTTTCATCATGGGGTGTCTGAGTTTTCAACTTGGTCTATTGATGGTAAGAGATGTTCCTATAAATTGTTTATTGATGCTTTTAGACTCGAGTCAGATTTTGATGAAAATAATAAAATCAAAAGATTGAGTATGTTTGGGGGCAACTACAAAACTATATCTAAATGTTATGATAAATTTAAGTTTTTAATTATTGAAGACTTTGAAAATATGCCACTTTCAGAAAACCTATATTTGTCAGGGGATGGTATTGATATGGATATTATTGAGAGTGTGATTAATTCATCAGAATTTATAAATGTGAAGAAGGTTACTTTGTCAAACACTAAGTTATCTGATACGGACAAGTTAAAACTAAATCAATTAATTGAATGCGTAATTGATGTTTGATTTTTGTTGTGAGATTTTTTTGTGCCACATGTTGGCCTTAGATGAATCTGTGTGCTGGATTTAACGAGCAATCCACTAAAAGCTGTAATACGCATCACAGTATGTTGCTACTGATTTTGAGTTAGCTATCTGTAAATATATATTCTAGGTAGGTGAATCAACAGTGAGTAGGTATATGGGGCATAATTTAGACATACAGAGCATTTATGTTTTGGTGAAAATGTATGAATTACGCAATGTTAAATTGGTTGCTGATGCATTAGGGAAAACGTCCAGCGCGATCAGCAAAATCCTCTCTAAGTTGAAGACCCATTTTGACGATCCCCTGTTCATTCAAGGGCGGTATAGCTTTGAGCCTACCTTGTTCATGGATACGAACATTATCCATTTTGAACATATCTTAACGACATTCGATGCCATTCATCACAGTGATTTTTCTCCGCAAACATTAAAGCAGGAAATTATCCTTTATGGGCACGCGCTGTTCTGGGATAACTTTGGCGATAAGCTTTATCTGGAGTTACGGAAAGATGCGCCATTAGCCAAAATTTCCATGCGTAATTGGAGCTTAGAGGCACGCGCGCGTTTAGTGGAAGGGGAGAATGCGGTTTTATTGAATACCTATGACGATACGTTGCCTCAGGTCATTCTTCAAAAAACCATTTGCGAACTCACCCCTATCTTTTATGTGCGAGAGGCACACCCCGCCCAAACCATCGATGAGCTGATCCAATATCCTTTTGTGATCACGCGAAATCCAGGCTGGAATGATGTGCGTTATCCTATTCTGGAACGCTTGTCAGGTGTAGGGTACCAAATTACGCCTTGTGTGGAAGTGGAGAACATATCCGCCATTGAAAATATTGTCCGTCAGTCGGATCATTTTTCCTTCACGATGTCACGACTCATCCCTAACGGTTGTCGTGCTATTTCATTACCCACTATGTCAGATCTCAACATTAACTGCGTGATGAGCTACCATCGTGCAAAGCAAAAAGATCCTCAAAAAGAGTGGTTATTCCAAGCCTATAACCGTGTACTTAGCCAAACGAAAGCGTAACGCTTACTGATCACGCGTAGGATTGTTGTTTCAGTTTGCGTTAATTGATTGTCCTCCCTTTTATCCATCTCTTCGCCTGTATTTGTGTTGTTCATACATGCTTCATTTAGTGTTTGTGTGAAATAAGTCACTCTAATTTCCAAAATGGAAAGTCAGGGTTTCCTCTACATGTGACATTAATCACAGTAATATTATTCATGTCGAGAGGGGAAAGCCTCTACATACAAACAACGAAGAAGGTATATATTATGAAAAATGCACTTATCATCGCGCTATCCATCTTCTCTTTGTCTGCTTTTGCTGCGGGCTCAGCAGGTTCAAATAACGGTCTAAACGGTGACCTTATCCAACAAGCAAATGCTGAAGGTCTATCTATGGAACAAGCCACTCAAGGTGTTGCGACTGGCCATATTTCAGCGAGCGGTAACATCTCTCAAGTGACCAAAACAACCCATGAAGCGAAATAATCACTGATGCTCAAGGATGAGCTGCTTTTCTCTCAATGGTTGAGATATCTTTCTCCGCAAACTCCGCAAACTCCGCAAACTCCGCAAACCCGTTGGTCTTAAATACTCCCTCTATTCGTCATTTTTTACCTCTCTATTGTGTATTGCATTGTGCTATGTGAACTCGTCATCAATGTTGCTGAGTGAATCTGTGACATGAAAGTGAAATTGACGGGCAGCTGCGGTGGATTGCTTTCTTACTACTGAAAATTAAGACGGTTCACGATAAGATAACCGTAATACGATCAAGGAGTAGGAACAATAAGGATATGAATCAGCGAGCGCGTATTATTACTTTGGCGTTCGGATTACTGTGCGTGATCCCCGCCCATGGCGAAACCTTTTCCGACAGCCCCTCTCATTTACCGACAGACGCGCAAAATCCGGTCGCTGTGTCTGCGTTTTCTGTTTCTTCTGATACCCCAGCAGAGGCGCCGTTGCCACTTTCA
This sequence comes from Photobacterium aphoticum, assembly GCF_001029435.1. Lineage (GTDB taxonomy): Bacteria > Pseudomonadota > Gammaproteobacteria > Enterobacterales > Vibrionaceae > Photobacterium > Photobacterium aphoticum. The sequence goes on from NZ_LDOV01000009.1 coordinate 36,483, forward strand.
GATGTGCTTTCTGCTTCAACGGCGACACATGATGTACAGGCAGTATCTGAGTTGCCGACAGAGACGGCGGATCCGCTTTCTTCGCCTTATGCTGCGGCACCTGATAACAATGCGCCCGCTGCGTCTGAACGTCCGCTGGGTGAGGTGTTTATCGATAACTCTAAATTAGCCAGCCAAGCTGTTGAGTTTTATGGTCAGGGCAGTCGGCCGGTCAGCAACGGCGGTACTGATCGCCACAGTGTGTATCAGGATAAAGATGCGGTGGATCCGACAGAGTTTGGTGGTGGGGTGAAATTCAATGCCACGGATAACTTCAGTATTTCGGTGGAAGCGGGTGGAGAGCTAGAATCAGATGATTCGGTGGATGTGGACAGTGGTGCGGTCAAGTTTCAGTTGAGTTATTAGCGCTCGCTATTTAGTACGAATACGCGGTTATATCAGCGATAAAAAACATGCCGACAGGTTTCCCTTGTCGGCATGTTGTGTTTTAAGGCCTCGCGTCACAAGTGCGAGGCTTTGTAATCGGAAGGGAAAGCTTACAGGCCTACGATCAAAGAGGCTGCGGTGGAAACAATCAGCGCGCCAATCATTGGGATAGCCGTACGTTTAACCAGTTCAAACGGTGATACATCAGCCACACCGGCAACGGCCACGATAGCCCCTGTGATAGGTGACATAGAGCGCGCAATACCAGACGCTAACTGCATCGGCATTAGCATAGCAACGGCGTTAATACCGACCTTGTTTGCGATATCCGGCACCATTGCGGCGAACGAGAAGAACGGTGCGTTACCAGAACCCATCAAAATCGCAGCCAGTGTGATGATCAGTACCATCATGATGATCATCAGTGACGGTGAAATGTTGGCGCTGATGGCAAAGTCGATCACGCTGTCCAGCAAGCCTGTCACTTTCATACCGTGTGCAAACACCTGACCAGCAATCACCAGTGTTACCACGCGGGCGAATTGTTTACCCATGCTGTCAAAATACACGAAGATGTCTTTAAACACATTGCGCGCACCATGGCGTTGTCCTTCACAGATCATGGCAACAGCAATAGAAATAAACATGGCTGTAACGACATCAATATTAACGTTTATATCGATGTTAAGAGCCTCAAGCACCATTGGGCTGAATGCCATGATCAATGCGAGTGGGATCATTGGTAGTAAAGCGTACAATTTTGGTGGAGCGACTGTGATTTCTTCTTCTTGAATATCCACAGGTCCTTTATCGGTGTCACGGCGGTCAAACCATTGTTGAACAAAGAAGTGCAGCACGGCAATCGTGATCATTGTCGCAATGGCTACAGGGAGCTGATAATTCAAGAAATAATCAGTAACTGACAGATCGGCGGTTTTCGCGGCCAAGTTAGCGTTGCCAGAGGCAGGCCCCAAGTCCAAACACGCGGTGGTGGCGATCACGGCAACGGCAGACATTTTACTCACACCCAAACGCACCAGAATTGGGTACAAGGTGACCATCAGTAGCAGACCCAAACCCGATGCACTTGGAATGAAGATATTGAGCAACTGGCCAATGATGTAGCCCATTGCCATCACCAAATACGGAGACTTGAAATAGCCCAGCGGTTTAAGTGCAATGTTCACCAGTGCGCGAGATGCGCCGATGTGATCCATGTATTTCGCGAAGCCACCTACGGCCATGATGATCAAGCCCAATCCTGCCACGGTTTTGGAGGTGGTAACTTTGATGAAGGTGAACATATCCAGCCAGGCGTTGCCACTGGACGCGCTTTCAGGCAGTGGGTTGCCGGTATTGGAGATAATGGCTGCTGCCATCATGAGTAGCCCCCCTAAGAGGAGGGTGGTTTGTGGGTTGAACTTCTTATAAATGAGTGTCCCCACCGAGAAGATGACGACAAGGCTAAAAATGGTGACCACGAAAAACTCCAGTCAAATGTGATAGTTAATTACTGATAGATATAATATTTAATTAACTTTTCACAAACGATCACAAGTTGTCATGGTGTGGTGCGTTATTACGCAATCATGACCACCATCAAAAAAATGCTTTCTCTCAATAACGTTAAATACCGATAAAAAAACAGAATATAGCTAGGGAAAAAACAATTCCCTTACTTTTCTGTTTTTTCAGTTGTGTGCGGGCATTGCGCACAAATTAACGCATAGAGCTGTTTTGCCGCAGGACCCGTCTTTACCCCGTGTGGCAGAGTCACGTGGATCGGCACCTGATAACGGTGGGCTTCTGCGATATCCAGTTGCACGATGTCCTGCTCTTCGCCATGGCGTCCCATGCGGTTGAGCCAATGTTGTGGTAAACGGCAGAACCCCAGCCCCGCCTTCACCGCTTGCCAGGCATGGTCAAAGTTATCGACCGTGATCCGTTGTTGTGATTTCAACCAGCCTACATTTTGCTTGGACAGTTTACTGTCTGCGCCTAAATCACGGATCACGATTTGTGTTTGTGTCGTGAGATCGTTGATGTGCAGATCGGCTTGTTGCGCCAAGGGATGGTGTTTGGCCACCACCGGGATCATATTGACGGTACCTAAGGCTTCAGCCGGATAATTGGTGACAGGCAGGTTGATGATCGCAATATCGGCTTTACCAGAGAGTACCGCATCGGTCGTGCCAGAAAGCGAGGTTTCTATGATCTGCACGGATGTTGTGGTGTTCTCCGCCAAAAAAGTCGCTAATGGGCCATATAGCCATTGGCGATCACATAAGTGATCAACCGCCACGGTGATTTCTGATTCTACCCCTTGTGATAGCTGCTGGCTCATGTGCTCTAAGTCGCGCGCCTGATCTAACAGGCTACTGGCACGGCGTACCAAGGCCTTGCCATCTTCTGATAACACCGCGCGCCGTCCTTCGACAGTGACGAGTGTGACACCCAGCTGATCTTCCAGCTTACGGACGGCATAAATTAACGTGGTGTGGCTTTTGTTGAGGGCCGTTGCGGCGGCTTGGATACTGCCATGGCGGTCGATTTCGTGCAGCGTCAACCATTGGTCAAGGGTGGTTTTTAGTCTCATCTGTCAGTTATTTCCACAGTAACGTGCAGTTTTATGAACTTTTTTGTCGAATTTCTCTAAGTAATATACCACTCAGACAGCACGGCCGTGAGCCAAAACAGTTTGAACACAGAGGATAGAGTAATGACACAGATTTTACTGCAAGTGGATTTTACCCATCAGGGACCATTCGGTGAGGAGATGGCACAGCAATTGGCAGGCTTAGCGGCCTCCATCAATCAAGAGCCGGGGGTTATCTGGAAAATCTGGACAGAAAATGCCGCAGAGCAGTTAGGTGGTGGGATCTACTTGTTCGAGAGTGAAGCATCAGCGCAAGCTTATCTCACAATGCATACTGCCCGTTTAACCGCGATGGGGATCACAGGCATTCGAGGCTGCTTGTTTTCGGTGAATACGGCACTTTCGGCCATTAACCATGCGGATTTCGCGTCGAAATAATCCGTCGATAGCGACAATGATACTCAGCACAATACAATCACGATAAACACGAACGATACGATGAAAAACAAGACCTTTTTTACGCTTCATACGGCCATTTACGGCACCTTTGCTTTTGCGCTTTTTGTTTTACCGGCCTGGATGTGGCCATTGTATGGGGTGCAGGTGAACGATCAATATGCGTATTTCCTGTCACAACATAACAGTATTTTTCTGGGTGGCATTGCGATGATCAGTTACTTGTTCCGAGAGGTGCAGGATATGCAAGCTAACCGTATGTTGGTGAAAGGCTTAATGCTGACCAATGGGCTGGGTTTTGTGATCACCTTGTATGCGAGTGTGATTGGCATTTTCACCGGTTTTGGCTGGAGCGATCCGGCGTTCTTTGCCGTGATGTTGGGGCTGAGTGTGCGTCAGTGGCGATTGAATGCACAGTGAGTGAGGCATGCCGTTCGTTGTGATATCGCCATATCAATAGATGGCTTTATCTGAATAAAAGAGTGAAGAGTAAAACGGGCCAGAGCAAGGCCCGTTTTTTATTTAGCCACTACAACCCCTCACTATTGTCGTCAGCGGTAAGTATTTTTATCCGTTAATACGTCTTCTTGTTCATGAGAGAGTTTCTTCATCCAACGTGCTCGCACAGCCTGTAAGTGGGCGTTATGTTGTTGCTTAATGCGTTGACGAAGTTTGTTTTTATTGTCACTCATGGTGTGTATCCATTCGTTGGTAGCAGAAAAGAGAGATTAAAACGTCAGAATGTGTTGGCAGTCTTTGCATTGATAGACGGCCTTATACATCAGTTTTTGCAGCAGGGTGCGTTTTAGGCGGATCACATTACGGTGCGCGCAAGGCGTGGATGCGGTCATGGTGGAACATTCCTTTGTCATTGAGCTTTTGTTATTACATGCAGTTTGAGGCTGATTGTTAGTAAGCCAAGATATGCATTTCATCAAGCAAGATGTTGAGCGGTATTCTTTGAGTGCTTGATGGTGTTAGAGCATACCGTGGTTGAAGAAAAGCCCCGCAATGCAGGGCTTTGTCTAGGTGTTGGCGAATTATTCGTTATCGCCTTTGCCTGTCCATGTCATGTTGAACTTAATGTTTTCAACATATTGGCTGTTGTCGTTGAATGTCGAACCAATGAAGCTATACACATTACCTTCTGTGAGCTCAGGGTTTTCAGCATTCGAGAGGTTGAAGTAAACACTTGCGTACTTGTATTTTTCATCATTCACTGTATTACAAGAGCCACCGATATAGTCATTGTAACCATTTGAATTAACAGTTGTGATGTCAGCACCAGACAATGTGTAGGACTTATACATGTCACCCATGTTTGCTTCACACGTAAAATCTTGGTTAGGTGCATCAAAATTCATGTAAGCACCAAGGACACCTTGCTTATTTTTAGCAATTGCGAAGCTGACATCAGCAAATACCCATGTATTGTCTTCTTTGCCAGGAAGGTACATTTTACCTACGCGTTTTTCTTCCGCGTCATCTGACTTCACATTGATGCGTTTTTCAGCATCGGCTTTGCGGCTGAAGTAGGTGTAGCGCTCAGGCATTTCTGGCTCATCTGCTGATTTCTCAGTTTGTGGAGTCAAGATGATCGTCTTAGCACCAGTAGAAATCGCAGCTGCATCCGTTGCTTTGTCGCTGTTGATGGCGTAAGCGTAAGACTCTTCGAGTTTTTTTCCATTTTCTTCAAACGTGTAAGTCGCGATCAGAGTACCATTGGCATCGATTTCGTAAGAAGCTTCAGGGTTTAGTTCAAGCTTTGTTGGACAAGATGTTAGGCTGCTTGCAGAACGAGAACTTTCATAGACCCCGCCATTTTCAAACTTGATGGCATCACACCATACACGCGAGTAGTTATTAGACGCGATGCCATCGCCGTCATCTGAGCCATTTTCTAGTACGTACCAGATTCGATTTTCAAGAGAGCGGCCATGGCTTGGCGGTGGAGCTGTACCTTCTTTCACAGCAGGCAGTGTGAATGTTGTATATGCTTCTTCTCCATGGTCATCCTTTACAACAACACGGAAGGTTTCACCTGCTGCGTATTCTTGAGTTGGCGTACCCTCAATGGTCTGCATTGGCTGATCAATATCAGGGATAGATAAACCATCAATAGTGATATCCGTTCCCCAGTACTGTGCAACGTTACCATCGGTGTCTTTAAATAGTGCTGATAGGTCAATAGAGCGATCGAATGGTTCACCCGCGCGCAAATCCCATGTGTTAATTTCCGCTTGTAGTTTTGCTTTTTCAGCATCAACTAAAACTGGCGCTTGGTTCAATAACTCAAAGTTTAGGACGAACACAGTGGTAACTGGTGTTAGGTCGTTACCGTCAGAGTCAACGTCCATTGCAATCAGTGTGATGGTGTTATTTTCTGGGCGAGTGACTGGACCTGGCTCAAGAGTTAGCTCATTGCCTTCAAGTGTTACATTGATACCAGAACCTTTTAGCGAGCCAGAATCAACTTTAACCTGAACACTTGATTTTTGGTCGTTATCAACAAATAGCTTATCGATGGATACTGTTACACCCTCAAAGTTTTCGCCTTCACGGATTAGCTTCGGTAATTCGGCAATGACAGCGTCTTTCTTATCTGCATTAACAATCAGTTTGCTGTTTGTGATAGAGGTTAGAGAACCTTTATCATCTTCGACAATAATTGGCGTGTTTTCAGGCTTGGTGATGTCTTGGCCATTTTTAACCATTTCATCTACGGTTACTGTTGCTACTTCAGCAAACTTCGTCGCTTTTTTCTCGTAGTTTGCTGGGTCTTGTGCTTTTGATTCCGTCAGAATCTGAGCGGTTTTGTGCAACTCTGGGTTTGCATCTTCACCTTTAACGAAGTCGCTGTACAGATCAACAGAGCCACCTAGCGCTGTATTTACAGTAGCTTCTGCAGCCTCAAGGCTCTTACCTGCAGCAACTTCGATCGCCACTAGGTCAGTGATCGGTGAAATTACATCAGAATTGTTTGGTGCACGGAATACCACTTCATGTGCCATCGCTTGGCCAGGGTGGTCCATATCGACAGTGTAAATACCGGCGTATTGGCTACCTAAGTTGATAAGTTGTGATTGTGCTACGCCATTCGGTGTAATGGTTTGAAGCGCAAGTACGCCATCTGGTTTCTCAGACAGTATCACTTGGCCTTTTTCGTTAGTTAGACCGAGAAGGATTTCATTTTTATCCCAAACGCCGTCATTGTCCTGATCAACAAACACTGCTGCGTTTTTGAAGTAACCATCAAAACCGGTGATCACTACGCCGCCTGGTGCTGGTGGGTTGCCACCATTGTCACTGTTGTCAGAACCGCCGCCACAGCCTACAAGAGCAAAAGCCACCGACGCGGCAAGTAAACTAACCTTCTTCATTACGTACATTCCTTTAGAAAAAACCGAATGGAAATTCTTGTTATCACGTTGCCGAAACAGGGGGGACCCATCGGCAGGGTGCTATTTGTACGGGTTATGAATTTGCGAAACAAGGCACGAAAAAGACAAAAAAAACCGTAAAAAATATTTTTGTTTTTTTATGTGCGGAAATATTGGCAAATAAAAATTCTCCGTTAATATCCACCGCCACTTTATGGCGTATGGATGAACGAAATGAAAATGCGTAGTGGTTTGAATGAGTTAGTGTCAGGTGTGGGTGTCTGTGCGGTGCTGTCATTGGGCGTGGCACCCGTCGCCGTTGCGGCAGAGACCCCTGACTATGGCTATTCATACCTGACAATGGGCGTCGAAAATATTACTTACCAAGAAGCGTTTTTGGGCAGTGGCGGCGCCGTATCAGATGTGACCACATCAAGTCCGGTATTAAATACCGGCGGTTTGTACTACGTGAACGACAAGTTCGATTTCTCTATCGATGCGCTGGCGACATTCACACCGCTCGGGGCGACAGAGCGGTGGGAAGATAACCAAGGCAAGGCGTACCAGCAGAACCAGTTTGAGTACCTGCGCACCTCCACCAATATTTTGGTGCATTACAAATGGCGTGACGATGTGCGCGTGGTGTTTGGTCCATCGCTGACTTACCAAACTTATAAGCGCTACGGCTTGAAAGGCCTGAATGGCTATCAAAACCCAGTATTCCGAGAAGGGGATACGTGGGAAGAAAAGTCTACGGATATTTTCATGGACGCGGGGATCGCCTATGACAGCGGCACGCTGTTTAATGCGGAAAAATGGCGAGTGAGTGGCCGTTGGATTGCCGGTATTCCGATTTGGAGTGTGACGGAAAACACCAAGTTTGAAAATGTGTCGTTTGATGACTTTGGTTTCCGTACGTCATTGGAAGCGACGTTAAGCTACGAAGTGATGAAAGGTTTGCACCTGGGTTGGTTTGTGATGCTGGGCTACGAGTTCCGTGCAGAGTCCGATCCACAGACCGTGAGCTTCATTGACAGTGAAGGGGAGTGGCAACAAGGCACGGCATGGTTGCCAGAAGCCAAAACCTACACCTTTAACACCGGCATTCAGGCGTTGTGGAAATTTTAAAGTTCTCGGTCATTGGCAGTGATTATCGCTAATTGTACTGCCAACGACCAAGAAGTGGTTTGACGTTCTACGTTAGCTATCCTTTTCAGGGCATCCCTGAGATGCCCTGCTTTTTTCGATCACGGTGTCATGTAATCGGGATTGTGATAGCGAAGGTTGATCTTAAACTCTTCAACAATATGGGCGTATTCTGGCTTTGGTCGGATCACGAAACTGTAGATGTTACCCGGTACAAAGTAGTCATAGCGTCGATACTGCATCCCGAAGTACACATAGCGGCGATTCCAATCTTCGCGGTAGTGCACACCACAGTGAATGGGCGCGCTGCTCCATGGATCGGCGGAACTGGCGACAATATCGCCGGTTTCCCCTTCACCTGCCAGCACACTGCTCTGCCAGAAGGGCAGCACTTCGTCACAGGCTAAGTCGCGTAACGGGGAATGCAGATTCCAGTCTGAATCAAGGCCAGGATAAGAATCATGCGGTCCATACAGGTACACGTAATTACCGGCGATACTTTGCAAAAACTGCCCGTTCTTGAGCGGCACGAGATAGTCAAACATCTCCATCTCAAAAGGTATACGCCCGGTGTCGACATTCAGTCGGGCTTCCATGGCTGAGCGGGAACGTTGCAGCGTATAGCTTTCCACGTGTTGATCGCTATAGACCGTGGTAAACAGGTTTTTCACCCCTTGGCGGTACCATGAATCGTACATCCATTTTACATTCCAGCGTTGTTTACCATGCATGACAGACGTGGTGCTGGTGATGATTAAATCTTCTTTATCATCAATGGTGTATTCACCTATTTCCTGCAATTGGCTCTCTAACGGACAATGGGTTTTGTTGTCGGCGGCAGCAAAAAAGACCAGCCCGTCTTCAAATCGCCACGCTTCGCAGTAGACCACATCATAGTTGTAGTAGGTACCGCCCAATAATTGGGTGGTTTCTAAGCGGAAAAGCGTCTCGCCTTCTAATGGATGAGGGGCTTTGTCATCAGCTGGCACCATCGGGCGCAAGGAGAAATGGGCGGTCACCCATTGCTGATGCACGTGTTTATCATCTTGGGCTTCAATCACCAATGAAGGGAAGTTGACAAAGGTCTGCGGCATCCCTTGCACGCGTATTGTGGTGTTACTTGGCGACGTTTGAACACCAGGAATGGAAATATATGCCCGAACATGAATGGGATCTCCTTCCGGATCGGTAAACAGATTATCAATCGGCAAGGTGTAACGTACTGGCATTTCTTGGGTGAATGCCCAGTTAGTGACGACTTTCTGTAGTTGTGCCCGTACCGCATGATTAATTTGCGGTGGATAGTTCACGCCTTCGGTCTGGTGGTCGACAAATTCTTCCCATACTTGTGACTGTTTATCCCCGATCGGGTAACCATACCGAGGGGTACTTTTTGTGTCTTGAGGGGAGGTTGTCACAAGATCCGTTGTGGTACTCACTGTATCGAGAGAAGACTCGGTATGCTCACTGACCGTTTCAGATACATTGCGTGCTTCGTTCGTATTCTGGTTGTCATTGGCCGCGTCATCATCTTCGGCCGTGTTTTTATCCGTCTCTTTATTATTCGGACTTGCTGTCACCGCGCTGTTATTCGACGCACTTGCGTCTAATGCTGGCGAATGTTGGCTGGTAGACGGCACTGAATGTCCCTGCAACGGAGAGGTCGCAGAGTTGTATGATGAGGCTGCCCCCGCCCCTTCAGCGGACAAGCCATTTTCTTGTGCTGCCAGAGAGACATTCTCGCCCTCAAGCTTGTCTGCTACCGTGTTTTTTGCCGAGCCATGGGCATCAGACGATAAGCTGGCCCAATACCCACCGGCACAGGTTGCAGCGATCACCACGCCCAGCAGGCGTTTAATATTCGAGTTTTGCATGCAGGGTTAAGCCATCCGCGTTTGTAGCCAGCTGCGTGAGAATTTGAGATCTTTTTCAATCAGGCTGGCACTGCATTCCAGCAGTTCACTGATTTCCTGATTTTGCATGCCCATCAGATACTTGAGTTTGAGCGCATTGGACTGACGCGGGTAGCGAACACTGAAGCTGTCGAGGGCTTTATCGATGGTGATCAGCTGCTCGAAGCGGTTTTCTCGCTCATTCGTGTCTGGTGCGCCTGCAATGGTCGTGAGTTGCTGGCGTTTTTGCGCTTGTAGTGTGCGTGCATTATCGATCAGGATTTGGCGCATCACTTTGGCGGCCATCAGAAAAAACGTGCGCTTGTTTTCGATGTCAGCCAGTTCGCTGTTCGACATTTTGATATAAGCGTCGTGGATCAATGCCGTGGTGCTGCTGATGCTGTCGGCCAACACGTGATTGTCGATGCCGTACTTTTCAGCGTTGCGGGCGCGCTCTTGTTGGGCAATTTTACGCAGTTGCAGGTAGGCGAACTGGTAAAGCTGGCTTTCTGCCTGTTTATCTCCGGTTTGCCATTGCTGGATAATTTGCGTCAGCGGTTGAGATGACGATCCTTGCATGTTGAGCTCCTGATGGTGTGGACCATGTATTGAATGAAAGGGCGCGTTAAATTTGTTTTGCTAATTCAGTGATCGTGTTCGTTTGTAAGTTTTCCGAACCATCTGCCAGACGTGTCAGGGTTTGTTCATAACGGTACAGCATGCCTTGATCCCAGTTTTCACCGGCAGGCAGGTATTCCCATGTTGTCAGTTTTGGTGGCTGGTCTTGTGGATACCAACGCACGGTCACGTTCATCTGTCCGAGTTTGGCTTTTTGTTCCTTGGCATTGAGCCACCACATGTCGCCGTAGTCAGCGGTGACATTTTGCGCGTAAGCCTGGCGATCATCGGGGCAGGTTTCGGTGTCTTTCGGGCCTTGCCAGACGCGATCTTTTTCTACCAGCAAACAGGTATCGTGAATATCGGTACCTTTAAACGTGGTGGCTTTCCAGATCCCCTCATAATCGATCTGATGGCCTTTTTCCTGCGGATAGGTAAACCACATCATCTCTGACTGATTTTCGTGGCGGATATGCGGCAGCGGGCCGAGGCCTTGCACTTTTTCCATGAATAACTGGGTGGTTGGGTCAAAATTCAGCGCAAGAGTACGGTATTTCCAGTCTCCCTCATCATCATAATTGTCGACGAGAAAACCATTCAAATCGTTGCGGGTGCAGCCTTTTATCCCGCAACCCACCAGGCCTTGGAGATCGGAAAAGTTGCCAATGGGCTCTTTGATGATGTTGGCTAACGCCCCTTCAGGGTCGAGGTAGCAGCCATGGTACCGATCACCGATGCTCGGATACTGCACAATATCAGATGGGGTGATCATGTAGTGCATTTCACCGATTGGGGTGTTATAGCGAGGTCGGTGAATGTAGCGCAAATCTAAAATGCAGTAGTGGCCATCGTTATCCCGCTTTTTGATCTGAATATTGGTCAAGCGGCGGTTCAGTGGCGAGTAAATCACGTCATCAGAGGTAAAGTGTTGTTTAATAAATTGTTCACTCTGATTGAGGTGAGCCACGGCTTTTTCAACCGACACCAACTCCACATCCAACTTGTCTTTCAGGCTATCAAGCAGGTTTAAATCCAACGTGCGCAATTGCTCCTGAAACGCCGGATCTGCCAGCATTTCACCCATCAACTCGATTTCCGTTTGATCTTCCGGGGTTTCGTCCAGCGACAACAACAAGCGAGTCATGTTGATACTGCGACTTGGCATGGTGGTTGACAGGGTCGGGGTGATCACCGTTTGCCCAGACAGCTTAGTGAGTAAGTAAGCACTATTGTCTTTACCTAAGTAAAAGCTGACCACATCACCAGGGTGATAGTTAAACGCCCCTTTTTGCGTGTAGCCGGTCAGGTTAGAGCTGGTCTCGTAATACAAGCCCGTGACGGGGGAATCAATGAAGTACCCGATCTGTGGTTGCGGCGCTTTCGCCAGCGTGACAGGCGATAGCAGCGAGAGTGCGAGAAGGGGAAATGGGGTTGGTTTCATGCCGGGTTATACCTGTTTGCTGATGCGGTTGCTGTTCGTTGGGTGACAAATGGCTTTGTTGATGATGGGACTCAGGTTTACAGAGTGAGCCTTTGGTGTGGTGCACTGCATGTCATCCATCTTGGGTTTTGACAAGTTAGGTTTATTCGGCGCAGGCGTCATCATGATCATCAACAAGCGTTGTTTGACCGATTTAGGCAGATCCGGGTTGGATAAAATACGGCGTCGCGACAGATCCAACATGGCACCCACCGACATCAGGGCGTTTTCGCTGCCACGGGCATGGAACATCATGCTGGTTACCTCAAACATCATGTTTTCAGCCACCAGTTTTTCTTCGGTCAAACGGTGGTTTTGTACCATCAACACCGAAGAGAACGCCACGGCACAGACAACGAGTAATGCGACCATGGCGGCTGGCAATGGTCGACGTTGGATCAGTTTTTGCGTGCAATACAGGGGCAAATGTTGCTTCAGTGAAATCGGCCGGTAGAGCTGTATGTGTTCAATATCCTGACGTAATTCCGTGGCACTGGCATAGCGATCCTGCGGATCATGGGCAGTGGCTTTTTCTATTACCACTTGAATATCACCGTGAGCCTGTGGAAACAGCATGGCCAGAATTTTCCCTAACGAGAAAATGTCACTTTGTTGGGTTAAAAATTGTCCGGCCTGATGTTCAGGGCTGGCATACTGCTCACTAAACGCAATGAGTTCACCGGCATTCACATCATTTTTGCGATGACGTGTTTGGGTCAGGTTAAAGTCCAGCAACTTGGGCTGAAAATCACGATCGACCAGGATATTTTCCGGCTTGACATCTGCATGCAGGATCTGGTTTTGGTGTGCGTGCTCAATCGCATGGCAAATTCGCTTAAACAGTGTCAGTTTACCTTGGGTATCAGGCTTGTGTTCATGGACAAAACGGTCGAGGGTTTTCCCTTCCACCTTTTCCATCACAATGTAAACGCACTCTTCATATTCCCCGCCATCAAAGACTTTAGCGATACACGGATGATTAAGGCGAGCCAGTAATTGCGCTTCTGTAAACAGCGCACGTTTACCCAAAATTTGGATCAACGTGGGCTGGATGAATTTAATCGCCAGCTGCTGTTCAAAGGTTTCATCGGCACGGTGTGCGGCATACACGACCCCCATGCCACCACGGCCCAGTTCGTGCGTCAGTTGATATTTATCAATGGTACGGCCGCTGAAATCTCGATCCGCCTCCACCAGTTGATCAACGTGAAAACCTAATAGCTGGGTGAGCTGAGAATCGCTTTGTAACAGAGGGAGCAGCTGTTGGTAGAGTGCCGGCTGGGTATGTGCGAGATCCTGTAAAAAGGAATGTTTTGCCTCTTCACTGAGATCCAGTAAATCGTAATACACCTGTGTAACGGTTGAGCTGTCTTCCACGAATAAATACTTACTGCTGCACTGAATGGTTGTCGGTATTTTTTGTGATACCGGTCGCAAAATATTGCTAGTGCGAATATTGTATTGCAAGTCACCAGCATTGCCAATGGTTTGCTTTGTAAGTAAATTTTTTGTATGCAAACGGTTTTTTATCCGTCTGTGATGTGGCGGGGGTGTTATTCCTTTTGGGTATTCACTGGTTATTTTTGCAACACATTTTGTTGGATAAAGTAGACAAGGGAGGGCGATGAAGAGGCGAAGAAAAAAGCACCGTGTCTTTTTTTGTTGATGATGCAATTTTCTGTTGACTCCTTTTTGTTAAGTCATTAGTATCCGCGCCCAGCAAACGATTGCTCGCGACGGGATACCTGTTGTTATTGAGCATTCCCCTCTGCTAGGTCAGCTGATCCCGGTCAGTTGTCTTTCTGTTTTTATAAAAGAGAGAGACAATTTTTTTGGGATATTGGCATGACCGTTAGCACCTCTACTTGCAGCGCAACCCGCGCAGATCTATCACAGCCAGCTTCTTGGCAGAATAAAGCGATTCTTAGTGTTGCCTTTTTGATGGCCACCACGTCTGTGGGTCCGGGCTTTCTGACGCAAACGGCTGTTTTTACCAATATCTATAAGATGGACATGGCCTTCCCTGTGTTCGCCTCTATGTTTATCACCTTCGGTATCGTGATGAACTTGTGGCGCATCGTCGGTGTATCTGGCCTGCGTATTCAGGATATCGCCAACAAAATCGCCCCGGGAATGGGTTACTTCATCGGTGTTCTGCTGGCACTGGGCGCGGTCGCCTTTAACTTTGGTAACGTGAGTGGCTCTGCACTGGGTATCAATGTGCTCACCGGCGTGGATACCACGTGGGGCGCGCTATTTACCGGTGCGATTGGCTGCTTGCTGTTTGTGGTACATAACGCCTCGAAGCGCATGGATCAGATGGCACGCTACCTGGGCCTGTTCATGATTGTACTGATTGCTTATGTGGCCATGACCAGCTTGCCACCGATGGGTGAGACCATGGTCGCAGCAGTGATGCCTACCGATATGGGGAGTCTGCTACTGCCGACGTTGACCATTGTGGGTGGTGCCGTGGGCGGTTACTACACCGGTGCCCAGCGCTTGGTGGACATTGGTCTGCAGGGTGAAGAGGACGTGGGCGCCATCAAGAAAGCGGCATGGGCGGGTATCTCTATCGCGGTGGTGATCCGTATCCTGCTGTTCTTGGCGGTATTCGGTGTGATTGCAGCGGGTGCAGTGCTTGATGGTGCAAACCCAGCGGCCGATGCGTTCCGTCACGGTGCGGGCGAGGTAGGTTACTTCATCTTTGGCCTGGTGCTGTTTGTTGCCTCTATCACCTCGGTAGTCGGTAACTCTTATATGGCGATTTCGCTGATTAAGACCCTGTTTCCAGTCGTTGCGCGTAACGAGAAAGCATGGTGTGTGGGCTTCATCGTCGTGACCAGCCTTGGCACGGTATTTATGAACATGCCACTGCTACTGTTGATGTTAGCGGGCCTGGTGAACAGCATCATCCTACCGATTGTACTGGGTACAGTATTGGCTGCGACACGTCGTAAAGACATCGTCGGTGACTACAAACATCCTGTTTACCTGTCAGCAATGGGCGCATTGATTGTGGTGATTATGGCTGCGGCAAGCTTTAGCAACATCGGTAACTTCGTGAGCAAGTTCATCGGCTAATTGCCATCATCAGTCCTCAATGTGCAAACACATATCAGGACAAGACATCCTCATTGAAAAAGCCGTCACATCATGTGGCGGCTTTTTTGTTATTGGATGTTATCGCGACGTTTTTAATGCACAGACGGTGTGCTGAAAAACGACATTAAGGATGAGCCGGCATTGCGGCGTACGAGGAGAGTGGGGCGGCGGGTACCACTTTCATTCGGTTTGGTCCGCTGTGTGTGTTGCAATGGCTGCTGATGTATTGGCGCAATTCTGTCATGAAGACGGCAAAGCGCTCCGGTGTATATTGACGAGATCGGTACACGGCATAGAGTTCTCCCCATTGGTAATACTCACAGTTAAACACGTCAACAAGTTCCCCTTTTTCCAGCAAGTGGTTGATCTGATCCAGTGGGATCAGGGCGATACCCATGCCGGCCAATGCTAGATTGGTCGCGATATCCACAGAATCCGTTGAAATCGTGCCGCTCACATCGACCACACCTTCTGTCTCTTTGCTTTCCCACTTCCAACTTAACTCCTGATTCGGGCAATTGGTATTGGTAATGCATTGGTGTTGAGAGAGTTCTTGTGGGTGACGCGGCAGGCCGTGCTGCGCGATATATTGCGGTGAGGCGCAAAAGACACGACGGTACTTGGCCAGTGGTTTGGCGACCAATGACTGATCACAAGGCAGAAAGGGGGCGATCATGATGTCGCAATCGGCCATTTCACGCAGATTGGTCGGGTGCAAGGTGGTCAGGTGCAGGCGAATGTGCGGGTGCTTGGCACAAAATTCCCGGAAAAAGGTTTGGCTCAGCCAGCGTGCCATCGGGTGTAACAGCCCCAGTTTAATGTCACCGCGCAGATAATCCTGATCGTCATGCAGGCTGTCGAGGGTGTTATCCCATTCCTGCAAAATACGTTGGCAAGACTCCAGAAACACCCGGCCTTGTGGCGTCAGGTGGATCTGATTGCCGCCTCGGTGGAACAGGCGCAGTTGCGTGGTTTGCTCCAGCTGGTGGATTTTGCGACTCAGCGTCGACTGGTTGATATTCAGGTAGTTGGCGGTTTCAGTGAAATTCAGTTTCTGTGCCAGCAGGCAGAACATCCGTAGTGTATCGATTGGAAAGGCCATGTGTGTCTGTATCAGTATGTCGTTAACCGCCGACATTTTATCAGTATGGGGCAAGCGAGGCATGCTTTATACCAATATTGAATGGAGTGCATATTGGTCAGCACTTTCTTGAATATCCATTTAATATGTTGATTTATTGAGTTTTTATAAATTATGAATGCGTTTTTTTGCCGGTATGCATGTTCTGCATGACGGTGATGCCGTTCCGCTGGTTCTCCCTTGCGAATGCTATTCATATACTCGCCACCGTGAAAAACTATTTAAAGTTGTGGCAAAGATATGAATAAAAATAAACACCTTTCTCTTGTGTTGGCATTGCTGCCAGCCCCCCTTTTTGCACAGACGCCGCCTGCCGATAGCATTACTGTCCCGATGCCGACGGTTTACGGAGATATTCGCGCCCAAGCCGCATGGCATCAGGATAAGGATTACACCACCGATATTTATCAGGCGACGGTCGGTGCGATCGGCAATCTGGGGTATCAGGATCTGAAAGTACGCTATCAGCTCGAAGCGGAGTATTCGGAATCAGAACATTCAGCAGACAAAGATAACGATCTGATCGTGCGTGAAGCCAACATCATCACCATGTTGCCGCCGTGGGGGGGCTTATACATCGGTTCGGGGACCACAGGAACCTGGGCGGATCTGTATAGCAAGGTGGATATCTTTGAAAGTAACAACATGGAACGCCACAGCGACAACCTGCTGTTCGGTGGTAAGCGTTATGCCACTAACCAGTTGGCCTACATGACGCCATGGTGGGGCGGTTTTCAATTCAAAGTGGCCGTTGTGAGCCCGAATGACAGCAATAACAACGATGCCGACATCATTGGTTTGCGTGCGCTGTATAAGCAGGACAATTTCAGTTTAGTCGTTAACCATTCCTGGACAGACAAAGTCATGCTACCGGCCGGTACTGAGCAAGATAGCCAGCGCACCTTGATTGCCATCAGCTATCAGTGGGCTGATCTGTACTTGGGGGCAGTGGCGGAGCTGGATTACGACGCACCTTACGGTGAGCGCCAAGTGTATGGCGTGTCAGCAAAATATACCTACGGTAACACCGCTTTCAGCTTGGGTGCGCAATACGCGGACTGGAACAATGCGGCAGTGGAAAACGAAGTGCTGGGGCTGGCTAACGTGCGCCATGACCTGAATAAGCATCTTGCCGTGTTTGCTGAAGGTGCGTTGTACAGCAAAGACAAACCAACCGTGACCCAAGGCGCCAAAAGCGACAACGTTAACCTGGGTTTGATCGTCTCTTTCTAACGGTGGCGTCTTGCTCATTATTCGCGCTATTACCCTCATCCTTTAAGGAGCCCAACCATGAAACGCTTGCTTTGCTCGGCCTTACTTGGCCTGAGTGGGCTGTCGGCCCAGGCAGCGGTGACGGTCACCGACTGTGTGATCCGAGAGCCTGCCCCTGGGACGGATAAAACCGGCCTGTACTTTACTGTGAACTATCAACCAGACGCTGAAACGGCATCACTACGACTGCCGGCCCCTGAAGCCCTCTATGGCGCAGCCGTACCGGCCTTGACCAGTTACACCGAACTGCATGACATGACCCATGTGGATGGCGTGATGACCATGACGCGTATTCCTCAAGTGCAGGTGAAACCTAACACCAGTTTGTCTCTCACGCCGGGGGGCAAGCACGTGATGTTGTTTAACCTGACCAAAATGCCAAAAGCCGGTGAGCAATATCCGGTGGAATTGTGGTTAGCGTTTGATCCGAACGCGACCTGTATGGCGGAAGTGAAAACCTCGGCGCAGATCGCCGCAGACAACGCTGGGCAGGTGACGCCATGAAAAAATTATTAACAGGCATTCGCAGTGTCAAAGGCGCAGTGTTTGCCGCCATTTTGACCATTGGTGGTGGGCTGGGTTTATTAGCCGCGCTACCGGCCAGTGAAGTGATGCATGCTCTGAGCACCAACGAATTTTGTAGTGGCTGTCACACCATGACACCAATGGCTGAGACCTTTAAGCAAAGTGTGCACGGCGGCAATAACTCACAAGGCTTTGTGGCCGACTGTGTGTCTTGTCACTTGCCTGAGTCCAATGTGGTGGAAGAGCTGTGGGTGAAAGGTACCTCGGGTATGCGTCACCTGTGGGGGGAATATGTGCTGCAGATGGATGCGCTGGACTACGACGCTTTGCACCCGAAACGTACCGAGTATGTGTTTGATTCTGGCTGTGTGAACTGTCACCGCACCCTGGAAGAGCGAGCGGCTGTTGCGACAGAGACATCGCCGATTTCCGATCAAACCCACCAGTTGGCGTTTGCCCGCAAAGACACGGACAGCAACTGGCAGTGTTCAAGTTGTCACTACGACATTGCTCACCCAGGGTTAAAGCGTGAAATGCGTCTGCGTGAAGAGTCGGTATTGCGTGATTTGGCGAAGTTCTCAGGAGTGGAAAACAATGGATAAGTCACTAAAAACGACAGTGCTGGCCACGTGTTTGATGGCACTAGGGATGAGCAGCATGGCCATGGCCGCTCCGGTTACGGACATCAATAATGGCTACGAGGACTACACCATCCGCCGTACGCCGGCAGATATGACGCCGCAAGAGCGACAGGTCGCCAACCGTAACATCTATTCGTGTTATTTGGGCTGTCACCGTCCGGCGGTGGAAGAAGTGCCGGAAACCCTGAGTCCGAAACTGGAAGGCTTTGATGCGCAGTATTTTTACGATCAGTTCGTGGATATGGACATGGAGCGTCAGGCTGGCGTGTCGTCCCAGATGAAAGAAATGGTGTACACCGTGCCGCCGAAAGAAATTGCGGACATGGCGTTAGTGCTCAGCGAGCGCACCATGAAATGGAACCCGCGCAAAGAGGTGGTCGAAAGCGCGGCATATCAGCGCGGCAAAGCGAAGTATGACGCGACCTGTAAGATGTGTCATGGCGAGCAGGGGGCCAGCACCAATCCGGCTTACCCACCGCTGAAAGGCCAGATGCCGGCCTACGTGTTTGAACAGATGACCGCTTACCGCGATGGCAAGCGTACCAACCGTCAGGCAGCAGTCATGGTGCCGTTTGCCAAGATGCTGAGTGAAGACGATTACGCCGATATCGTGGCCTACGTGACCGGTATGTTCTACACCCCGGTAGAGCGCCGTGAGTTCATTACCGGTAAAGGCATGCCACCAGTAGAAGGGTTTAAATTGCCGGATACCGGTCAGATCCAAAACTTCACCGATAAACACGGGGAAGACGTGGATTACCCGAAAAACCCGATGAGTTACACCATCAGTCCGTCGGGCAAAACCGTGATTGACGATAATACCAAGCTGATGTGGGAGCGTGACTCATCCCGTATCTGGATGACGGCCGATGAAGGTCAGGCGTATTGTGACAATCTGGAACTGGATGGTTATGACGACTGGCGTTACCCGTTGATGAAAGAGCTGCAAAGTATTGCGGACTTAGGGGAGTTCCGTCCGGCGATCAATACCGATGCGTTCCTGAACATGCCGCGTTTGAGCTCGGGCGTGTGGGGCTTCCCGGTCAGTGATCATCCGGATCACGCTTGGCACATTGGTTTCCCGGAAGGTCATATCATGGGCCAGCATACCGCATCCACCAAACTGGTGCGTTGTGTGCGTGCTGACAATGGCGCGGCGTACCACAACATGCGTTACGTGGATAACGGTGACGGGACGGTAACAGAAAAAGTGACCGATCGTATGTGGCAGCAGAACATCGATTACCAGCGCCGTAACTGGCTGGATTCGATCGACTACTGCGAAAACTTGGACTATGCAGGCTACAAAGATTGGCGCTTGCCGAACATCAAAGAGCTGGTGTCGATTGTGAACTACAACAAGACCTCGCCGGCGATTGATGAAGAGTTCTTCCCGAACACGCCAATCAAGTACTTCTTCTGGAGTAGCACCACAGACTTACCGGGGCCAACGCTGTTTGTGCGTCCGCTGCCACCGCGTAAGAAAGACCAAACTCCAGAGATGCTGGATCACCGCAAAGATACCGGTAACAAAGGATGGGCACAGGGTTACCAGATCGGCTCCGGTCTGGGGATGAGTAAAGACGTGGAGTTCTACACCCGTTGTATTCGTAACCCGTAACGCGCTTTTCCTGCCTATTTCAGTGCCCCCTTCATGGGGGCACAGGAGATCTTATGACTGTATTAACATCTGTGTTTTTCAATACGGCGGCACGCACATTTTCCGCCGTTACCTCTCGCGTCAAACGGCCCGCTTTTCATTCATTGCTGACGGGTGCCCTATTGTGTACCCAGTTGCTGATCAGTGTCTGTCAGGCCGATGAGCCCGGCCGTTATGATGACGGTGCCCGCTGGGCGTTTATTACCGATAAAACCTCTGCTCAGGTCGCGGTGGTGGATACCTTCTACCACAAGCATGTTGATACCCTGACCATGAAAGCCATTCCGACCATGATGGAAGTCTCGGATGTGCAGGACATGCTGCTGTACATCGACGGCAAAACCCCGCAAGTCTATGTGTACGATTTGGTGAAGAAGACGCATTGGGCTATGGCCGTTGAAAGCATTCCGCGTTCATTGGCGGTGGCGCCAGATGGTGCCCGCGTGGCGGTGGCACTGGATAATAAACTGGTGATGCTGGCGCCGCTGACCAACACCTATCTTGAAACCATTCCCAACCTTTCCATGCCCTACAGCCTGAACTTTGATACAGGCGGCTACAACCTCTACATCACCGATCAAACCAGCGGCAAAACCAAGATCTGGCGGGTACACGATGCGGCCATCACTGAGATCCAACTGGGCAGTGGCGGCAACGTCTCGGAAGTTACGCTTTCGCCGGATGCCCGTTTGGTGATGGTGGGGGACTTGGTCAACAACAACGTCAGTGTGTGGGATCTGTTCATGGAGCAAGAGTTTGCCCGTATTCCGTTGCAGTCGACGCCGTGGCGTCCGTATGTGAGCTCTGACAGTGAGCACATGATCCTCGCGGCGAAAAACGGGCAGGGGCTGGTGGTGAACACCTGGACCGGGCAAACCGTGAAAAGCATCGACTTTAAAGATACCACCACCGAAATTCGTACCGGCTGGCTGGAAAGTATTGGTGTGGTGGCGACCCGCAGTGGCCTCAACATCTTTAATCTGACCAGCAAAGAGGCCGCTAAGCACTTCCCGCTATCGGCACCGTTGGGGGATGTGGTGGTGGTCGCAGACTCCAAAACACTGTTTGCGACACAAGGTGGCCAGAGTCAGTTGTTGGTGGTGGATCTGCGAAAAGAGCGCCTGCTGCCTGCGCTAGAGACCGGCTTGAAAGCGCCGAACCTGATCGCGATGGGCCTGACTAACACCATCTGTCATTAAGTCATAGTAAGCAGCCCGTGAAGAGTGAAGAGTGAAGAAGGAGAATGATGATGCGACACACAGACAAGGAAACCCAAAGCCGAGGGCGTAAGAGCCGTGTAATGGGGATGATAATGGGAATGGCAGGGGGCGTGATGACCACTGTGATAACCCTGATGGGAGCGGTATCGTCAGCGCATGCCGCGCCGCTGCAATTCACCTTGCATGAAGCCTCGCTCGGGGAGGTGACGGAAAAGCAATGGCCGGATAAATACCTGTTCATTGCCATCGGCTATACCTCCTGTCCGGAGATCTGCCCGACCACGGCGATGGACATGGCTGGGGTGATGAACCGTTTAGGTGAAAAAGCCAAGCACGTAGTGCCGCTGTTTATCTCGATAGATCCGCACCGCGATACGGCCTCTAATCTGGCGCAGTATGTGTCTTATTTCCATCCCAATCTGGTGGGGTTAGTGGGCACTGACGCACAAACTAAAGCGGTCGCCAAAGCCCTGAAAAGCACCTATGGCTATTCCCGTGACGGCAAGCCGGTCTACCCACCACTGCCGGCACTCTATGAGGTATTCCACTCTACCTATATGTACTTGTATGGCCCGGACCGTGAGCTGATTGACGTATACGGTTATGGTGACGGGCCAGAGAAAATGGCGGCCCATATCGCGAGGGAAATCCCGTGAGACGACAGAGTGGGGGAGCGAGATGGCGTGTCGGTTTGTTGCTACTCAGTGCGACTGGCGCGTCACCGGCATTGGCTGACCAAGCGGGTTCACAGTGTGCCGTACCCGCCCCTTTTGTTGCCATTGATGATCCGCAGATCTGGATCCAGCCGCTGCAAAAGGCGTTACCCGCATCGCATCAGTCAGTATTCACGACACCGGTGACACTGATTAACTATTGGGCGGTATGGTGCCCGCCGTGTCGTAAAGAGTTGCCGATGCTGGCCAAGATGCAAGAAACGCTCGTCAGTTCGCAAGCCCCGGCCAGTGTGGGTGCCGTGCATGTGGGCAATCACTTACCTGCGATAACGGCCACCTTAGAAAAACTGGCGGCCACTTCGCTGGGCAGTGAGTTTATTGAAGACTTTAATGCGGTGCGGCAGTTGGGATTTAAGGGGCTGCCAGCGACTGTCGTGACGGTGAACGGCCTGCCACAGTATCGTGCGGATGGGTATTTGCATACTGATCCACAGGTGCTGACGGCGTGGTTGACGTGCCTTGGCGTAAACCGCGCACAAACCATTACACGGAATGAACAAAAATGAGAGGAAAAATCATGGGACGATTTATGCGATATAAGCACATTAGTGTCGCCATTAGCCTGTGGCTGTTAGGCGGACTGTCTGTTGCCTCTGCATCGGTATCGGCGAGTGAAACCGGTGAGCAATTGTATAAAAATCCGGGACGCGGTGGATGTATTCAGTGCCACGGCGAAGCCGGCAATGGACCGGTGATCCCAATGTACCCGAAAATCGGCGGCCAGTCAGAAATCTACCTGTATAACCAGATGATTGATTACAAAGCCAAGCGCCGTAAAAACGGATTGTATGTCCCGATGGAAGTGGCCATGCAACCGTTTAGTGACGAAGAAATCCGCGCCATGGCACAGTATCTGGCACAACAAAAAGCGTTTTGATGAAGCGAGAAGCGCTCGGTACAGAGACGAGATCGTATGGCATCAATGAGAGGAGGGAGGTCAAGATAGGCCTTCCTCTTTTTTTACGTAAGAATAACTATCTATAGCGGATCAACGTCACTACAATGCGCGCCAAACCATAAGTCATACAATAATAAGAGAGTAGAGCATGAGTGTGATTGTCAGAGAAGTCACGGTTCAGGATGCACAAGGGATCACTGATGTGCTTAACCCGATTATCACGGAAGGGTTATACACGATTTTGGACTGCACGTTTACGGCAGAGGAAGAAGCGGCCTTTATTCAAGATTTTCCTGAGCGCGGTGTGTTTCAGGTTGCCACCAATGAAGCAGGAAAAGTACTGGGTTTCCAAAACGTCGAGCCGTTTGCGTCGTACACCAAAGCGTTCGATCATGTCGGTATCATCGGTACGTTTGTGGATGCTGACAGCCGTGGTCAAGGCGTGGGTAAACAGTTGTTTGCGGCAACGATTGAAGTTGCCAAGCAAAAGGGCTACGAGAAACTGTTTGCGTATGTGCGTGCCGATAATGAACGCGCGCTGGCCGTGTACTTGCGCCAAGGCTTTGAAGTGGTGGGTACCGCTAAGAAGCATGGCAAAATCGGCGATCGTTATATTGACGAAATCCTGATTGAGAAGTTTTTGTAAGCCTATAAGTAAACGATGAGGTTCAATGGGCCTCATCTGGTCATCGTGCCACTCGGCGGCGCTGTTTCCTTTCTTTTGCTATCCCTCTCTACGTTTTGTTAGATTCAAAAAACATAAAACCCAAAGACGATCCAAAATCTTGAAATCAGACGTTGAACAGTGACGATGATAAGATGAAACTTCAATAATTGCGTATACCTTGGAAGGTACAGACTACAGCCTTCATTAAGTAGGTATATGTAACCTTATTAAAAAGAGGATGTAATGGGGTTATTTAAAAATATAAAAGATGGCTTTAGGGGAAAGCCTGACTTTTCATCATTACATGGGAAAACATATCAAATTGATGACCATTTGTTAACTTTCAGTGTTCCTCATAATGTAACTAGTAGTTCTGATTATCATAAAACAATTAAACTGGATGACTTTGATTGTTTGTCAAATATTGATCATCATGAAGTCGCATTAAAGATGGGGTATGTTGAATATTATTTCAACACTAAGATTGTTAATCCATTGTTACCTATAAATAGTCCAGGTAAAGTTTTTCTAAGGGTTAAACTTAAAAAATCCAATTTATGTTTAGATTATACTGAATCACTATCATGCTTTTTGGAGAAAAACTACTTTGAATATTTCCATGATCCTATCGTAAGTGATGACTCAATGCGTGGAATGCATACGAAATTAATGAATAAAGCTCATGACTTTGCAAATAGGTGCTGGGGGGTAATCCTGAGTCATCTGAGAAAATAAAGTAAAAACAAGATTTCTTATTGGATAGTTTTCTCCGTGCTTATCCTCCTATTAAATGTGCAGAGGTGGGTGTTGGAAATCATGTATTTTCGAAATATAAAGAGGGAAATATTTACCTGTTAAATAGATGCTCTCGATTTTATAATTTTCAATTAATTGATGATTACTTTATTAGTATTGAATTTCATTATGAGATTGAACAATCAATGGCTTCACGGAAGTTTGTCGAGTGGGTACGTACTGCTGATGAGCATTTTGAACGTTTAATTCTCGAGACCATCGAACTCTCTCGAGTGGGGGATTCGGTGATCAATAAAGTTAGTCGTAGCGTTTAGATAAGTTACATTGTATGTGTAAAAGGGATTGCTTGTAAATTTACAAATTAATAACAGTAACCCTGCAATAGGTTAGTTTGAAAGATAGTATTTACTTAGATGTATCATATGTTTCCATAAAATTCATTACACTGATTTGCAATGAATTTAGGTGTGAATCTAAAAATAAATTTAACCAGTATGAAAAGTGACTTGTTGTTTAGTAAACTTAGTATCATTTTATTTTATGAGGTTGTTAATAATGACGTGGAAATTTGCAGGTCGGGCTGATGCTTTTGATGGATTTGCTGTAAATAATAAAACGGTAAAAGGTTTGGATAGTTTTCTTCCGGGGTATATTAGCCCTTCATTATTTAGTAGTAAAAAAATCAATATGTCCCGCCAAGCCTTAGCTATGCTTGCTTCTATGAATGAGTATGATCAGATGCAAGTTATTAAAGAGATGTATTACGTATCAGCAAATCCTCACTCTCGATCTGTAGTGAGGCACAAGAGATTTCCGTTGATTAGAATATATCGTTCACGCTATCCATTTAAAAATTATCATTATCTTCTGACTATCAAGTTAAAGGATGGAGAGGTAGTAATCCATGATATTGCATTTGATGAACGTTTACATGGTCGTGATATTGCAAATAATTCGCATCAACGCACTCAAATGTATCATGTGAAGAAAGAAGATGGTGCTACAGGCAAGTATAATGGCACTCAAAATAATCAAGAGGTAAAGGCTCTGATGGAGGAGTGGAATGCGTCAAAAGCACAGCAAACATCAAATGTCAGAACTATTCATGTTACCGTTAATGGGATGTTGAATGATTATAATAAAGCGGCAGGGCTAATGGGTATTCATACGCAGGTTGCTTATAATGAAGATAATCCAAGAGAATATACTTTATTTCATAATCCGACTGATGAATGGAAGTTAGATATAATAGAATGTGGTTTTGATAAAACATGGAAAACGTCACATAATGCAAAACATTTAGCTGCTGTAATGAAACAATGCGCTCAAAATGGTCAGAAGGTGAAATGGACAGTGCACAGTCAAGGCGCGATCATTTTTGCTTCAGCATTAACATATCTTGAGGGGATAAACCCAGGGTTAAAGTTGCCTAATCAAGAATTGGTTGTTCATGCAGGAGGAACCGGTGTTGCTAAACTAGATCGTATCGCGAAAAAAGTTGGTCTTCGTATCAATAATCATAAAACACGTATCAATCCGTTTGATGCGGTACCTAATGTGTGTGGTTTTGAAATGAAAAACAGTAACAGTTCTTTAATGAAGTGTATGAAAGCGTTTGGCCTAGTTATTAATGATGATGATATGACCATTAGTCCACATACACTGCCTTATTTTGGCCTGGAGTTGTATAGATTGCAGTTAATCAATTCGGGGCATCATAAGGCGTTGAAAAGAGTAAACGACGTTGATTTGTTGATTAAAAAGTTAAATAATACTAATCGCTGTTGAGAGGTAAAGTATGGGGCTATTTAAGACAGTAAAAGATGGATTTAGGGGGAAGCCTGATTTTTCATCAATACACAACTATATATATCAGATTGATGAACACTTATTAACATTAAGTTACCCTCATAATATTAATAATGGTGTTAATTATCATAATCAAGTTAAAACTAATGATATTCAATGGTTGGATAAAATTTATCGCCATGAAACAGCTCTAAAGTTAGGATATATACAGTACTGTTTTCAAACAAAAATCATTGTCCCAATTCGTCCATTAAATAGTCCCGGTCATGTATTTGTTTATTTGAACTTGAAAAAGGCAAGTATTGATGTGGAGTGTATTAGTTCATTAACGAGCTATTTGGAGAAAAATTATTTTGAGTATTATCATGACCCTGTTGTCTGTAACAAAACCCATAGGGGAAGACATACGGATATAATGAATGAAGCTCATGATTTCGCAATACGGTGCTGGGGTGAGAATCCAGAGTCCCAAGAGGATATAAGAGAGAAACAAGAATTTTTATTAGGACGATTTCTCCGTGCATTTCCACCAATAAAGTGTGAAGAAGTTAAAATTAGAACGAATACTTTTGCAAAATATAAAGAGGGGAATCTTGATTTGACCCATAAGTGTTCTCGTTTTTATAATCTTCCATTAAAAGGTGATTATTATATCAGTATTGAATTTCATTATGAAATTGAACAATCAATGGCTTCACGGAAGTTTGTCGAGTGGGTTCGTACAGCTGATGAGCATTTTGAACGTTCAATTTTAGAGACCGTCGAACTCTCTCGAGTGGTGGATTCAATCGTTGATATCCCCGCTGATAAAATTGAGAGCAGAGACAGTTAGTCGTTGAGTGGTTAGCTTGATCGTGCAGGTTCTGATTTTGCCGCACTGTTTTGTGCGGCTTTTTCTTTGTTTGACGCGATAACCTGTAATTGTCACCTATAGGTGCTATAGAGTGAACGTCTATCATTGACGCCAATCCATCCTGATGCATGAAAAAGTGGGGAGTAAATCGGGTATTCACCATGGTCATTGTCCGACATCGTCCAGCGCCCATTGTACGGCAGTTTCAGATCATCCCAAGTGAGCGCAAGCTCATGTATTTTTACTGCCCATAATCTCTCCTCTTCGGTTTCATCTACATCCAGTGCATCAACATCTAAGTCAAAGCCTGCCATGGCGGTAACGGCGATGAGCTTATCAAAGAGTGCAGAATCAACGAATGCGACTTTACCACTCATCCATGGGGTTTCAGAGCGCACATGCGATACCGTTGCGACAGTTTTCCCATCAAGTTTGACGTAATAACACTGTTCGTGAAGATTCATAAGTCTGTCCTTTTTCATGATCGGAAAGTCATGGTTTTATGATTGAGGGGATTGTACTTGCTGAGTGCGATAATAAGAGAGGGATATGTAGAAGATTTCCATTTTCCAGATGGACTTGCGAGGATCTTCACTGTATTGCGCTCTGCCTCCCAAATCCAAAATGTAGCCATGAGAACGCAGGGCTGATTGAAAATCATACAACTCACAGTGGTAACATTTCGACACATCTTGCGTATTGTAAAGGAGAACACACGCGATGATAGAGTCAAATGTCTTTGACAGAACCGAAACCAACGATCCGGTGATCAGTGATCGTTTGTATAACTTCACCATTGGCAGTGTTTTGTGTTGGGGCTTTCTGGTGAACTGGTTGATGGTGTTATGGATACCAGTGGAAAACATCATTGCGATATCGCCGTGGGCTTTTTTCATCGGCTATTTTGCGAGTTGTTTCTTTGGCGTGTATTTGTTCCGCTCCTCTGATGACCCGATCGTGAGCTTCATTGGTTACAACTTTGTCGTGGTGCCGTTTGGCCTGATTATCAATATTGTGGTGTCTCAATATGATCCGACCTTGGTGCTTGATGCTATAAAAGTCACAGGGTTCGTGACGGGCTGCATGATGGTATTAGGGACGCTTTTTCCGCAGTTTTTCCAACGTATTATCGGCACGTTATGTATTTCGTTGCTGATTGTGTTGCTGGTGGAATTGTTTCAGATGTTTGTGTTGGGGATCCGCCAGGCATGGACAGATTGGGCGATAGTGGTGATATTTTGTGGGTACATCGGGTATGACTGGGGACGCGCAAATCAGATCCCGAAAACCTTAGACAATGCTGTCGACAGTGCTGCGGCATTGTATATGGACATCATCAACTTGTTCGTGCGTATTCTTCGCATCATGGGGCGTCGTTAATACCAGCCTTGCCCCTTTTCATTTTCCTTGCTTCAGATACACATCAAGCGCCCTGAGGCGCTTGATGTCAATGTAAGGATAGATGCGAATAAGAGCGGTTAATGGGCGCAGGCGGCACGAGGCAGCATGAAACGCCAGACACAGAGCACCGCCAGAATGTAAGCGAGACCAATACCGAGTGCTTCCCAGTGATAGCCGTTATACATCGCAATGGGCATCAGCGAAATAATGAAGATATCGGTGATCGAACCGGGTACATAGGCGATGGCATAGTCATCCAGTGTTGTGCCTTTCATTTCAGGATCCACAATGCGCAGTAGGGCGATGCCCATCGCGACAGTTCCCGTCAGCCAGCCCCATGAAAACAGGCCTTTCTCAAACCAGCCTTCGCCCAGAATGCGGGGGGCAACCCACAAGATCAGCCAGAGAGTGAAGGCGACCCCTCCGGCAGCCATCACCGTCATCGGTAACAGGTAGTGCGCCACAACGGTAATTTTGATGGCGGAGATCCCGAAAATAATTAAGTAGTCGGTACTGATCCCGGCGGCATGATTGAATGCGTTATCACATAAGTATTGGTTGGCATGCGTGCGTTTGGCGATCAAGCGTAACAACATGCCCGCAAGAAAACCGGTAACAAACGTTGGGATTTGTACGCTGTCAAAAAACGATGACAAGTAATCGGATGACAAGTAAGAGCAGGCTGTTACCAGTACCACTAAGGCGGCATGAATGGCAAAGGAGTCGACCGAGAGGGATGACATGGTATCTTTCATCACTGCTTTTTGATGGTCAGGTTTTATCAGCCCTTTGCGTTGATAACTGTCCATATTTGAAAATGCGGTAAACGTGTGAATCCACCCCATCTTAACGCCCAGCTGCAGCAGTAACATACCAATAGAAATGGAAAGGAAAATACCGACGGTGGCAAACGTCAGGCCCAGCGTAAAACCATCTTCCCAACCGAGATCGTCCAGAATATTTCCCACAACAGCGGCTGAGCCATGCCCTCCCATAAAGCCGGATGACAGGGTGATCCCAAATGCCGGGTTGAGTGTCGGCCAAATCCAGGTTGTCAGGCCCAGACCAAACAGTGCGGCAAACAGCCACTGAGATACCGAAGCAATCTGGTTAAACGCCCAGAGAGAGCCTGCACGTTGGGCAACAATTTTAGGCGAGGGAAGATCGGTGGCTAAACCCAGCGCAGAAAACAAGGCTGCCGTCAGCAAACTGGCATTGTGTGAAAAGGTTTGTGTCCAAGGCAGTACATTGAGTATAGCTGGACCAAACAGTAGTCCTAATAAACCGGCTAAAACGGCAGAGGGAAGGTAAAGGCGCTGTAATAGCGGAATATTAACACGTAGAACTTTGGCAATTAATAATAATGCCCCCGCAATTGCTAAGTCTGTCAACATTAGACCTTGTGGCATTGATCCTCCAATAATATAAATGTTGAAGTAATATTGGGTGATATTTGTCTTTAATGGTTTTATCGTAATTTGAAATGCGCATTTCGGAATAATGAAAAATAAAGGTAGTCAAAATATCAAGAGTGCTCACACAGACGGGAATAAATAGCCTGAGTGAGGAGGGCTTATCCTAGTGATAAAGTCGCATGATTTCAAATGAGGGCATTGTGATTTGAGCTTAAATAATATTGTCTTGGCAAATTATTTCGCGGGTACTTTTACAGTGAGAGAGACCAATATCAATATAATGACAATTGATATTGCATTCGAAGAGAACGATTGTCGTGGTGAAGAAAGAAGAAAGAAGAAAGAAGAAAGAATCATTTCTTTGCTCCAGATACACATCAAGCGCCCTGAGGCGCTTGATGTGTTTTTATGTCTAAAGCAAGTGGCTATGCATCACTGGGCTTTGGCCATTTCCATAATGGGCTGGTTTTTACGCATTGCATACAAGCAGAACAGTACAAACCATGCGCCGCTCACTGCCACACCAATCCACGCTGAATGGGTGTAACCGATCGCCACGTAACCCAGTAGGGCACCGAATGCCACAGAGGTCGCGTAAGGCAGCTGTGTCAGGACGTGGTCCATGTGGTGACAGCCTGCGCCGGTCGCCGACAAAATACTGGTACTTGAAATCGGTGAGCTGTGGTCACCAAATACCGCACCCGCCAGTACAGCCGCTAGCATAGGCAGTAGCATCTGAATGTCACTTGCCGCCGCAATATCACCCGCCAATGGCAGCATGATACCGAACGTACCCCAGCTGGTGCCGGTCGCAAACGCCATTGCACAAGACAGGACAAACACAACCGCAGGGAGCATCTGTACTGGGATGTTACCGTTCGCCATCGACGCCAGGTACATACCGGTTTTCATGTCACGCACAACAGAGCCGATAGTCCATGCGAAGAACAGGATCACAATCGCTGGCATCATTGCACTGATACCTTGAGGCGCCGCTTGCATCCACGTTTTTGCACTTAGCTT
Organism: Photobacterium aphoticum; assembly: GCF_001029435.1. Taxonomy (GTDB): domain Bacteria; phylum Pseudomonadota; class Gammaproteobacteria; order Enterobacterales; family Vibrionaceae; genus Photobacterium; species Photobacterium aphoticum. The sequence goes on from NZ_LDOV01000009.1 coordinate 67,597, forward strand.
CAAACGCAGTGCCAATGCGATAGACACCACCAGGCTACAAATCGCACCGTAAACCAGTGATGAACCCACGTTGGTGTTCTCAAAGGAACCGATCACGCTAAACGGTAGGCCTTTCTCAGTCAGCACTGCTGCACCGGATTCGATCATGAAGTACACCGTCGCCAGTGTCAGCGTCAGGATTGGCAGAACCATATCGATCATACCGCCGTTGCTGTTTTCAGGCGTTTCGATATCCAGACCCGCTGGACGGCCGCGAGATTCATCCCACAATTTGCCTTCCAGTGCCCATTCTTCATGCTTACGCATCGGGCCGATGTCCAGCTGGAAGGCGATCACACACAGTACCATCACCAAGGTGAACACGGCGTACAGGTTCATTGGGATCATTTCTACGAACGCCGAAATCGGGCTCTGATCCGTCACGTGGTGCGCCGCCATGATGCCGCCGATCAGGGCGATGATGTAAGCACCCCATGACGAGATTGGCATCAACACACATACCGGTGCTGCCGTGGAATCCAGCAGGTACGCCAGTTTTGCACGTGAGATTTGGAAACGGTCAGTCACCGGGCGACAAATCGCACCCACTGACAGGCTGTGGAAAAAGTCGTCGATAAAGAAGATGAATACCATCAGACCGGTCAGGGATTTGGCGCTGCGGCGATCTTTACAACGTACCGCTGCCCAATCGGCAAAGGCTTGGGTGGCACCGGAGACGCTCATCAGACTGATCAGGGCGCCCAATAGCAGCATGAAGATGATCATGTTGGCGTTTTCACTGTTCAGTGCGCCATTTGCCCACACGAGGTGAAGGACTTTATTAAACAGGTAATGCGCGGTTTCTAGCGGGGAAAATTGGTTAAGCATCAAGGCGCCAGCAACAATACCTGCACCAAGAGACAGCAGCACGCGACGGGTCGTGACTGCCAGAATGACCGCCAGAAGTGGCGGTACCACAGACATTAAAGAGTCTGAAAAATTTACGAGGTTCATAATCTCTACACCTACTGCAATAAGGTGGAGATCTACCAAAAAGAGGTGTAACGAAGACGTCTGAAGGAATGACAAAAGACTTGTTACCCCTTCAGGTAGCGCTCCATAGGACATAATACTATGGCAGTTCTGTGCCTATTCGACACAGACCCAGCCACTGAGCATGACGGCTCAAGTGACTTCGGCGCTGACTCCTTTCTCCGGCATCATCGGGATCATCCTCCGCACGGTTACTGATAGGCAGCGCGCCTCTACTGATTAAGGGTTTGCTGCGCCATCATAACAGCCGAGCAGTTCAACACAAGCATTATATAATGCTGATTGAGAAACAGTTTAGATAATCAACTTTCCTTATGGTTACCATTTGAACATTTGTTTTGAGAAATTGTTAATTTGCGTGATTATTCGTTTACGCATTGGAAGCGAATTGTAGCTTAAGGAGTTAGCATGTTGCTAAAAAAACACTTCGAGTTGATCGATAAGCCGACCTTTTTCGGGGCGCTCGGTCTACTTTTTTCCGTGATTATTCCCTTGATTCTGTTCCCAGAACAGGGGGCGAAATGGATCGCGGTGGCCAAAACCTTCATGACCGACAAGCTCGGTTTCCTCTATCTTGCGCTGGGTATCGCTGCGTTTTTCTTTATGGTGTACATCATTTTCTCCGATATCGGCCAGATCAAACTGGGTGATGCGGATGAAAAGCCGGAATTTAAAACCGCTTCCTGGGCGGCCATGCTGTTTTGTGGCGGCATCGGGGCCAGTATCCTGTACTGGGGTACCATCGAATGGGCGTACTACTACCAGAGTCCACCGTTCCAGTTGGCGCCGGGCAGTGAAGAAGCGGTGCGTTGGGCCGCGACTTACGGGATCTTCCACTGGGGTCCGATTGCCTGGGCGATTTACCTGATCCCTGCAATCCCGATTGCCTACTTCTTTTATGTGCGTAAGCAGCCGGTACTGAAAGTGTCTGCCGCATTGATGCCGGTGATCGGCGAAGCGCGCAGCCACGGTAAGTGGGGCAAAGTGATCGACGTGTTATTCATCTTCGGTTTGCTTGGCGGTGCGGCAACCACGCTGGGCTTAGCGGCACCGTTGATCAACGAAGGGATCAGCTACCTGTTTGATGTCCCATCCACAACTACCTCACAAATCGGTGTGTTGCTGCTGTGTACCGCGCTGTTTGCCTACTCCTCCTATAAAGGGATGGATGAAGGGATCAAGGTGCTCAGTAACATCAACTTCTGGGGCGCATTGGGCTTGCTGGCGTTCGTCCTTATTGCCGGTCCAACCTTGTTTATGCTGGAAACCGGCTTAGATTCTGTGGGTCGCATGTTGTCAAACTTCTTCGTGATGGCAACCTGGGCAGAGCCATTTGGCGGCTACGGCACCTTTGAAGACACGCATTTCCCGCAAGACTGGACCATCTTCTACTGGGCGTGGTGGTTAGTGTTCGCACCGAGCATGGGCCTGTTTGTGGCGCGTATTTCTCGCGGCCGTACCATTAAGCAAATGGTGTCGGGCTCTATCTTCTTCGGCTCAATGGGCTGTGCGCTGTACTTCATGATTTTGGGTAACTTTGGTCTGTCTTTACAGTTATCTGGCCAGTTAGATGTGGTCAGTATTCTGAACAACGAAGGCCCAACCCGTGCGATTTTCATGATTTTGGAACAGTTACCGATGAGCACCATGGTGATCGCGGTGTTCACTATTCTGTGTATCATCTTTACGGCGACCACATTTGACTCCATTTCTTTCATCTTGGCGTCTGTGGTGCAAAACAACGTGACGGAAGATCCACTGCGTTGGAACCGTTTGTTCTGGGCCTTCACCTTGTCACTGATGCCATCGATTCTGATGTTTATGGGCGGCTTGGCGACCTTGCAGACGGCTGCGATTGTCGGTGGTTTGCCGCTGTTGGTGATTGCCGTGATGCTGATGATTTCCGGCGTGAAAGCTGCCACCCTCGACCTGTCTCATCAGGAAGGGTATGTGGATCCGGTGATCAATATTGAAGAATTCCCCGATGTTGACCCTTGGTCAAAAGAAGGGATGGCAATGGCACAATTTGAGCGTCTGAAAGACGAAGCCGTTGCCGCTGCGGAGGAAGAGCGCGAAAAACTCAACGCCATTTGGGCATTGAAGAAAGCAATTCGCGCAGACGCCCTTGCGAAAGGCGAATCCGGGATGGAACTGGGCGATGCGCCACAGGAACAACTGGATGAAATCCAACGTTTAACCGATGAAGCGATGGCTGCAAAAGCCCATAAGCTACAAGCATCGGAACAAGCGCAGGACGCCCGTAAGCAGTTCAATGAACTGATGCGTGCCCGCCTAGAGCAAGAAGCGGCCGACGCAGCAGACCGTGAAGTCAACGCGTAAGAAACCGCGAGGAGCGGTCAGGGAGTGACTGCTCACCGTCAGTGTTGATCATGCATTGTGCTTGGTAAGAAAAGAAAGTCAGACAATAAAACGATGCCATGACATCGACACAAAGCCGCCCGCAAGGGCGGTTTTTTTTGCTTATTTACACCATCAAGAAATGCGATCTGAATTGGTTTTTTAGATGATGCTGATATTAGATTGCTATTTTTATTCATAGGTATATCCAGAAACCCTAAACAACTGCTAACAGGTTTATCTCATGACGATAAATTAGCGCCAATATCACAATCACCTTATTGGCGAGGAGTAACGTTGGCACTTTTTGGCGATCCCATTGCTGAAGCTAAATTCTATCGGATGCGAATTATTGATGGGTTAGGTCGCTGCTACCTCATCACTCCCCGCAATCGAAGAATACATATTGACGATCAATCCCCGTTAATGCAGTACCAAAACAAATATTGGGCTAAGCATTTGCTTCAAAGTCACAGTACTCGCTGGGGATATCCTTTTGACCTCCCCATGTTGTACCACCGTCTGTGTTATAAGCCACTTCAGCACCATATTCCTAAACAGGCAATGCTCGAAGAATTAAGCGACAGGATGATGCAGGGTGAGTTACTTGTTTATCTTGTTGATAATTTTATCCCCCCTCCCCCCCAGGGAAGTCGAGTTAACATTTCTGCCGCCACTCCTGCACCTCAAACGCAGGCCGTGATGGCGGCACCACCTGAAAGAAAAACAAAAAGCCTTCCTCAAGTAGGTAGGCAAGTCTCAGTATCGCAAGAAAAAATGGTTGAGGTGCCGAGTTTCGATTTGGCGGAGGCGATTGCTAATCCTGCGTCACAAGGTATTACTCCAGTAAATATTGATCCTGTATCAATGGGGGTAGAGAGTGCAATAGACATTGCAGAAGCAGCACAGGACTTTATCACCAATCCTTCATTAGCTGGTGGGGCGGCATTAGCTGCATCACTTATCCCTGGGAAAATTGCAGATAAAGCTCTAGATAAGGTAAAAATATCAAAAATTACTCCTGAAAGTGTAGTGCGCTATGATGATTATTTTGAGTCTGAGCTAAATTATAAAGGACATAGGAAATCTCATATTAAAGGAGACTATTTAAGGCCAGCCAATCCTTTAGGCGACATTACAATTCAACAGCATATTCGTGGTTCAGAGCCAAAAAAGAGTGACAGTCAGTATACATCAACAATTGCTATTTCAGATGGTGTTCAAGCAAAGTATTATGGTAAAAATGAAATATTAATTGACACTCGAAAGCTCCAAGATGATATAGATGCTGGTAAAGTTAATGATGTTGAAATTATACCGCCAGAGATAGTTCAGAGTGAATTGAAAAGTAAAATAATAAAAGCGCAGAAAATGTATGATTTACACCCTAGTCCTAATAATTTAGACAAACTTATACGAGCTGAGGTGGATTTAGAGCATGCAATAAGAGATAATGAGTGCTTAATAAAAGGTTGTGTGCATAAAAAGTATATAAAGGTGGTTGAGTGAGCGGGGTTAAAAATATTTTAGGGGATTCGGTATACAGTATTCTTTATTGTCATTATGACCGGAATGGTAATTACATTGATGACATGGAGGATGTTTTATATTGTGCTGATGAGGATATTTTACCAAGTAAAGTTAGTGAGCTTATTGATTTAGTTTCATTTGATAAACATGAAACAAGTATTCTTAAATCGATTGAAGCATCAAAGATTTTATCTGCTTGGGGAGTGAAAAATGGAATCGATTACTTCTTGTTTTATATTGATAATGGGTTTTATTTAGATTGTGTAATTTCACCAAATAGGTTGAACTCACAAAAGGATGATATATTTGAGGAGATTTTGTATTCTTGCTTTAAATATTATGCTAGATATGCAGAGAGGGAGTTTAATCAAAATGGTAAAGTAGGTGGTAATTTGTCATTAACAGCGAGAGCAGAGATAAAGCCATTAATTGATAAAATTATTTCTCTAGTTGGTATCGTTAATATTGATATTACTTATCTGTTAAGAATGCTTGATGCGTATAATTGGTTGGATTTTGAGGAATCTTTAAAACATTTATTAACGCTGCTTAGTGAAAGTCATGATTCAAATAAAAAGTTGAATGTTAATAAATTAAGCGTTTTACTTGAGAAATGGTCTGGTAGGAGATGTTAGATATAGAATATAAATGATGTAGTGTAGATAGTATGGATTAATGTTGATATTCATCAATTTTTGTCGTGTAAAGAATTATTGAAAAAGTCCTCCACCAGTCGGAAACGGAGAAAATAGATGGCGAGGAATAATTTGGTCTAAGAAAGGAAACCCAAGAACAAGTTTTCTAAGTGACTGATAATTTGAGTTCAAGGAGACCTTAACTTGCAGCAAATAATACATATGCACGGTAAGATGTGCATTTAAGATAATGCAAAAAATATGTCGAAGAGGTGAGATTGTCCCCTATCGTGGACAATTGACGATAGTAGTGAAATGGATCCAGCAACAACGATGAGCAATACCATTGAGTACGTCTATAGATATTTAATCTTTAGCATTATTTGGGGCAATATGGTGAAGAATCATGACTCCCAGAAAATAAAGCCTTTATCAAAAAAAAGTCCCCCGCCAGTCGGCAACTGAGCAAATAGACTGTGAGGGACAATTGGGTTCTAAGGAAGGAAACCCAAGAACAAGTTTTCTAAGTTACTGACAATTCGAGTTCAAGGAGATCTTAACTCGCGGCAGATAATACAGAAGTGCGGTGGGGCGTGCATTTCAGATAATGCGCAAAATATGTCGAAGAGGTGAGTTTGTGTCATTATCGAGGGTGATGGGCGAAGATGTAGACAAAAGTGATAGCTGGTAATGATGCAATCTTAGAGTGCAATACTCGCAATATTTTGCAGGCCGCGTATGATCAACGTTTTGTTTTCACAGGATGTTTTATCGTGAAAAAAGTTATAGCGCCGCTTGTTTTTACCCTCCTTGCCGGTTGTTCGGCCTCTACCAACCTCGATGCCACCCAAAAAGATGTCTCTATTCAGGTGAATGATAAAGCCCCGTTGACGATCGATGCGATGACGGAGCAGACCTATTCCACCACCAGTTTTGGTCAGTACCGTTTTAAATTGGAAGCGGACGGCCATGAACCGATGTACGGTGTGATGCCACTGAAATTTAATGGTGGTTACCTTGCTGCAGATATTCTCTTTTTTGCTCCTGCTATGTTTTTTAATCTGCGCGAAGTCTTCCCTTACTACCAGTTCGACCTAGAGAAAAACGAGATCCGCTATAAGAAAAACGCCGGTGATCTGTGGCAGGTATACACACCGACAGAAGCTGAAATTCAACGTGCAAAAGCGTACTTTGAAAAGCGTGATAACTATGTGTTAAAAGCGCAGTAAGTAATGAAGCACAATCAATTAAAATTGAAAGTTAATTGATTCATGCATAATAAAACCGTCTGGTAAGGCGGTTTTATTATATTGAATAATATGATTTTAAATGACTTTACTGAAATCTTAAATTTAATATATGTTAGTCATATTCGTTATAATTATTGGTTGTACAGATAAGTCTCTGATATTGTTGAGTTTAACGGTTTTGCAGATGGCTCTCGTTAATACTTTAAAAGCATAATTAAACTTGTTAAATTGATATGTTTATAGATAATAAATTCATTGAAAATTAATGGATTATTTAAAGTGCTTAAAAAAATTGTTTTTGCTAGTGCAGTGTTGATGGCTTTAACTGGTTGTTCATCAGTTGTTGGTGTAGTTCGCGATAAAAATACATCAACACCTATTTCATCTGCTACTGTTACGGTGATGCGAACATCTACTTCGACACTAACTGACGCTGTTGGTCATTATGCACTTTCAGGGATGTTTATACCCGGTGATACGATGATGATTAATGCTCCTGGTTATAATATCTATACAGGGACATTGAGAAAGGGTGTAGGTACCGAGTTTATTGATGTTGATTTAGTACCCAAAAACGACAAATGATGATTTAAAGTGAATTATGACAAGTCATTAAATGTATGATGAGTTGCCATGATTTATTTATCATTACGATATCTGATAGATAATGTACGATGAATTAAAGACCGCCTGGTTAGGCGGTTTTTTTGTGGGTGATAGAAAGAGAGGGGTACGTGTTGCTTAACCTTTCAGCTGCCTAATCGCGCCCACCAACGCATTTACACCGGCTTCGACTTTGCTGCGTGGGCAACCCACATTCAGGCGTACGTAGCCTTTTCCTTCCGGGCCGTAAGTGTCGCCACGCATAATTGCTACTTTATAGTCTTTGATCAGCACCTGTTGCAGCGCATCCATATCGATGTTGAGTGGGTTAAGATCAATCCACGCCAAATAGGTGCCTTCCGGGACTTGATAGCCAATCTCTGGGTAGTGGCTATTTAATTGTTCTGCCACGAAGGTCAGGTTCTGATGCAGGTACTCTTTCAAAGCATCTAACCACTCACCGCCGTTGTTGTAAGCCGCGATATGGGCAATCACCCCTAAGATGGACGGGGAAGACAAACCATGCGCGGCTTTGAGCTGAGTCAGGTAGGCCGCACGGTCGGCGTCATCGGCAATGATGGCATATGCGCCTGTCAGCGCTGGAATGTTGAAAGACTTAGAGCCTGAGCTGACGATGGCCCAATGGGGATCCATCGCCACCTGCGACCAGGGAATGTACGCTTTAAACGCCATGTCCATATGAATGTCGTCAGAAATTACCTTCACACTGTGTTGATGACAAATGTGCGCCATGCGTGTCAGTTCGTCTTCTCGCCATACACGGCCCGTCGGGTTGTGTGGGCTGCACAGCAATAGCACTTTACAGTCAGGTCGCGCCGCTTGTGCTTCAAATTGTGCCCAGTCAATGGCATAGCCGTCAGCCGTTTTCAACAGCGGGCTGGCCAGCAACGCGCGCTGGTTCGCGGCCAGCATATTGCCAAAGGCATCGTAAGCCGGAGTGTGAATGAGTACGCCTTCCCCCGGAGCGGTCCATTGGTTCACGAGTTGCGCGACCATGTAAATGACCGATGGGCCATACACCAACGTTTCTGGATTTAACGCAGTGCGGTAGCGGTTAGCAAACCAGCCGGTGATTGCGTGTTTAAAATCATCGTGGTTCCAGCGGCTGTAGCCTAAAACGCCGTGAGTTAAGCGTTGTTGTAAGGCTTCAAGGATGCAGGGCGCGGTTTCAAAATCCATATCGGAAATGGTGAACGGCAATAAATCGGCTTCCCCGAAGCGATCTTGCACATAATCCCACTGCGTGCAGTAGGTGCCGTAGCGGTTAACCGGTGTGGAAAAATCAAACATAACAACCTCTGTAAAACATGGTGCGGATTCAGCGATGATATTCTTATCGCGGTCGTGAATCGGCATAAAACGGCGAGTTGGTCGCGTATTGGGTACGGTGTTGCCAACATCTATCGCACTGGACGTTGGCGTCAATGCCCAGTGCGATAGGAAGGGAGCAAAACGGGAAGCTATCGCTTCCCGTTATATTTTGTGTGGTATTTAAGCAGGCAACAGGCTTTGGATTTCGTTTTTCACCAAATGTACCTGTGGACCAATGACCACTTGCAGGTTGTGCTCATCCAGCTTCACGACCCCGATAGCACCGTTGGCTTTCAGTACCGCATCGTTGACCAGTGACATGTCTTTCACGGACATACGCAGGCGGGTGATGCAGTTATCCAGTGCAAGGATGTTGTCGGCACCGCCCAGCGCTTCCAGAATGATGTCGCCTTTGTAGCCAGAGGTTTTCTCACCCGTAACAGCCGCTGCAATTTGCTCTGCCGTTTCTACTTCACGGCCTGGTGTTTTCAGGTTGAAGCGTGTGATAGCAAAGCGGAACACGAAGTAGTACACCGCGAACCAGATACCTGCCACAACCGGTACCAGGTACCACTTGGTGGCTGTGCCTTGCAGAATACCGAAGATGAAGAAGTCGATGATGTTGCCGTCGGTGTTACCGATAGTCACATCCAACAGACCCATCACCATGAAGCCAAGGCCGGTCAGGATTGCATGGATGAAGTACAGTACAGGTGCCACGAACAGGAACAGGAATTCTAGCGGTTCAGTGATACCGCCGACCACACAGGCTACCACGCCAGATAGCAGCAGGGCTTTCACTTTGCCACGGTTTTCAGGGCGTGAGCAGTGGTACATTGCCAGTGCCGCACCCGGTAGACCGCCTAGGAACGCAGGCATTTTACCTTGTGACAAGAACGCTGTTGCAGAAGGGGTGAAACCGTTGGTGGTAGAGCAAGACAGTTCAGCGTAGAAAATGTTGAGTGCACCGCTTACGGTGTTACCACAGACATCCAGCGTACCGCCTGCTTCAGTGAAGCGGATCAGAGCAACCAGAATGTGGTGCAGACCGAACGGCAGCAATAGACGCTCACCCGCACCGAACAGGAATGGACCAAATGGACCCGCGTGAGAAATACCCGTACCCACACCGTTAATCGCAGCCGCAAAGTAAGGCCAAATCAACGGCACAACCAGACCTACCAGACCCAGTACCAGCGTGGTGATGATAGGCACAAAACGTGCGCCACCGAAGAAGGCCAGTGCGTCAGGCATTTTGTAGGTGTAGAAGCGAGCATGCAGCTTGGCCACAATAATACCCACGATCACTGCACCCAGAATACCGGTATCGATAGACTGCGTACCCAGAATCGACTTCACACCGTACGCTGCTTCTTGCTCGGCATTGCCCAGCACGCCTGCCACGGTCAGGTAGAAGTTAATAGACAGGTTAAGTGCCGCATAACCAACAAAACCGGCAAAGGCTGCTACACCTTTTTCTTCACGGGCCAGACCTAACGGAATCGCTACCGCAAACATCAGCGGCAGATAGATGAAGGCCACCAGACCGATTTTGGTCATCCACATGAACAGCATTTGAAGCGGCATGACGTCCAGGAACGGCATGCTTTCTTTTACCGCATTACTGGAAAGTGAACTGCCGATCCCAAGCAGGATACCGGAGAAAGCCAGCAGGGCAACTGGTAGCATGAAGGTTTTCCCAAGGCTTTGGAAAAACTCCCATAAGGTACTTTTCTTCGATGATTGAGACATATGGATAACCCCTATCCGTATTATTGTTGTGAGTAGAGTAGATAAAACGTTTTATCAAAATTTGTTAAAAAAACGCTGAGGCGGACGGGAGAGGTTTTCTCAGACTTTGGCGCTCAGCGTCGTTATTGTTTCGCTAAAAATAGGATAAAACGTTTTACCTAATGATTTCGATGGGTAGATCACGAAATGAAACGCTGTTGATTTGGGTGATTCAAAGTGTGATCAGGGTAAAAGTGTGAAAAGAGAGGTAGAACGTTTTACTTGCCTGTAATATGCTGTGGGTCTCTTATCTTTTTACCTACAGTTGATACGCATCGCCCATGAGCCAGAAGAAAATTAAAATTACCGATGTGGCCGAGTATGCCGGTGTGTCTGTGTCTACCGTCTCGTTAGTGCTTGGTAACAAGGGGCGGATCTCCGAAGCGACCATTAACAAGGTCAATGACGCCATTAAAACCTTGGGGTATGTACGCAATGAAGCCGCGGCTAATTTGCGTTCTCACCAGTCCAAATTGATTGGCTTGGTGGTCAAAGACATTACCGATCCGTTTTATACCGAAATTACCGCCGGATTCAGTCGTGTACTGGAAAAGCAGGGCTATATGCTCTTTCTTGCCCAGTATGGTGAGTCGCCAGAACGCTTGGCACATTGTGTGCAATCGATGATCCAGCAAGGCGTGGCTGGGGTGGCGTTTAGCCCGCTGCGTGGTGCCAGTCAGGCCGTGCTTGGTATGCTGCGCGATGCGAATACGCCGATGGTGTGTGTGGCACGCGCCAGTGTGAATGACGACGTGGATTTTGTGGTGCCAGACAACATGCAAGCGGCCAAACAAGCGGCGTTGCATTTGATTGAACAAGGCCATCGTCATATCGCCTATGTGGGTGGCAAAGGGGAATCACTCACCCGCGCTGAACGGATCGGCGGATACTGTACCGCGCTGATTCAGTACGGTTTACCGTTCAAAAACGAGTGGGTGATTGAGTGCGAAGGCACACAAAAAGCCGCTGCTGAAGCGGTACAGTCCTTGTTGGTGCAACACCCGAAAATCACCGCCATTTTGTGTCACCGTTCAGCAGTAGCGCTGGGGGCGGTGTACGGCGTTGAACGTGCCAACCGTAGTGTGGGGCGCGATAATTACATCGGCCAACAAGTGGCGTTGCTGGGGTTTGATGATGTGCCCGAAGCGGAGTTAACCCACCCGCCGTTAACGTTCATGTCATCCACCGCCGAGGCCATTGGTGAGCAGGCGGCGCAGCGTTTACTGACTCGCATGAAGCAGCCTGATCAAAGCAACGAGAAGGTGGTATTGCCGTCAACACTGATCATCCGTGGCTCGGCCTAGAGTTCTACAAGCAAAACGACAAAATCCTCACCTAACACATTGATATCCCTGTCCAGCGACTACACTTGAGAGTGAATGCTGACAGGGAGAGGAATCATGCAGGCAGGGAGGCGAGATACCGCATGCGTTGTGCATACGCATGGCGGCATGGCAGTCAGTAAATGTGCACTATCGCTGTGTCACAAGGCAGAGTTATCCTTTTTTCGTGCTCTTCTGCTGCTTATCACAAGCCTGACTTTCTTCGCATTGTCAGTTGCCACTTCGCCCTTTGTGCTGGCGGCAGAGTTGCCTGACAGCCGTTATGTGGATGCTGAAATTAGCCGTTTGTCGGCAGATGACCCGCCGGATACGGATTTGATCGGCAAATACCAAGCCCTTTCTCAGCAGCTGAAAACCATCCAGACCCTGACCGATGAGCAAGCCCAGCTCAAAGCCGAGATCCGCCAATACCCCCAACGGCAAGAGGCGTTGAATACGCAGATACAGCAAGTGCGCTCGCTAGACTTGTTCAATATCACCTCCCTTCGTGGTTATGACGACCTTTCACGCCGATTGGCCGGTTTGCGGGCAGCGGTCAGTGATTGGCGTGCCACGGTGAAAACCAATGCCGACAGTCTTAAGCAGCTCGAGGCTTCCCGCCTCACTTTGCCTAAAGAAATCGCCGCGTTAAACAGCCAAATCGATGATGTGGTGCTGAGCAACAATGGTGACAAAAACGCGCTGCCACAGTGGTTGGCGTTAGCTAATCGACAGCACCTGATGCTTGAAAAGGGGTTATTGACCTTAAAACAGCAAAGTTTAGATGCACGGGAAGCGGTGTTGAAACTCGAACAACAGCTGCTCTCGACCCGCATTCAGCTGGCCTCACCGATCCGCATTACGTTGCAAAACCGCTTAGCGCAGGTAGAGCAAGATTCGGCCAGAGCTTTGATTGAACAGGCGACAGAGTTGGAGAGCCTGTATGGCGGGGATGGTAGTGGTGATGCTAGCGGTGAGGGCAGTGAGGGGACTGAGACGGGGAGTGATATGGATGCAGACACCGGCAAGGATATTGCCTCGAGTCAGAAGCTGGCCAAAGAGCTTGAACACGTGCTGGTGGACATTGAAAAGACGCGCCGTAAAAGTCAGCAGTTTGAGATGGAGCGCCAGTTACTCTCCGATGAGCAGCGGCTGATCAAAGATAACCTCGCCTGGCTACGCCAAAGTACGGCTTTCGGAGCATCACTGCGTGCCCAGCTGCAACGTCTGCCTCAGCGTATTGGCGATACCAATGTGCCGGATGCCATTGCCCAAAGTCATATTCGTATTTACGAAATCAGTCAGATGCGGACCCGTATCGCGACAGAACAAGCGACCTCTCCAGTACCGACCGAAGCGGCGTTGGCGGCTGATCCGCAGTTGAATGCCCGTTACCACGTGCACACGTTTCGCGGGCAGTTGTTAGTGCGCTTGGGGGAAGAATACGACAAGCTGATCGTCGAATTGGGGCGTCTGCAGGTTGTGAAAACCCTGTATCAGGGGGAAATCGACAAAGAGCGCGCTTTCTTGCGTGAACAACAGTTGTGGATCCGCAGTAACCCGCCGTTATGGCGCAGTTATGCGGTGTGGCAGGCGACAGATTGGACGGCGGTCGGTGATCGCTTAAAGGCGGCTTTTTCAGCGGTTCCTGAAGCACAGCGGTTTGTGGGCGTGGGGGCGGTACTGCTCTACAGTCTGGGATCGTGGCTGTTGTATGTGATGCTGGCGAAGAAGAAACGGATACACAATGAAGCCACAAAAAAGGTACTGGGGCATCCGCTCAAAGATCGTTTTGGTTACACCATCCGCTTAGTGGTGCTCTCTATGGTGCAGGCATTGATTCTGCCCGCTTGGTTTATGCTTATCACTTTAGGACTGCATTGGTGGTGGCCTGAATCCATTGCCAGCGATCTCTCTACCTTGGTGCTGGCCAGTGCCTTTGGATTATTTGTGTTGGAGCTGATTTATCAGCTGACACGGCGTGATGGCGTACTGAACCTTCATTTGAACTGGCCGACACCCATTACCACTTATCTGCACCGATCTATACGTCACTTACGCTGGGTGTTTGTGATGTTGCTGTGGTTTATTTTTGCTGCTGAGTTGTTGTCCGGTCAGAGTGCGCCTGAGTTCTCTCGCTTGCTGTTTTTATTGTTAGTGACGGGGATGTTGTACATCTACGGGTTGCTGCTGCGACACAAACGCTTGCCGGCCGTCATGCCACCGCCTTTTAATCACCGTTGGGCATTGTGGGGGATCCAGTTGCTCTTGGTGGGCTCCTTGCTGGCCATGATTGTGATTGCCGCCATGGGGTATTACCTGGCCGCTTGGATCTTACTGACGTATCAGCAAGCGAGTCTGTTTATCATGCTGGGGGCGTTACTGGCTTACCAGTTGGGTGAGCGGTGGTTCAAGTTGGAACACCGACAACTCAACTACCAGCGTTTGTTAGCCAAGCGGGAAGAATTGATTGCCCAGCAGCGTGAGCAGGCCGAGCAGGATCCGGAATTGGCTGAATTGCGCGAAGAGCTGCCCGAGGTGGAAGAGAGCGGTTTGGATGTCGAGCAGATCAGTGAGCAGTCACTCACGTTACTGCGTGGCCTTTGTGTGATTGGCTTTGTGATCGCCATGCTCACCTTGTGGTCCAGCGCGTTAGAAATGGCCCGTTGGTTAGAGCGGGTGGTGTTGTGGCAAGTCAGCGAAATGGGAGATGGCGGCATTGTGGTGGTGGATGTCACCTTGCAGTCGGTGGTTTATGCCTTGATTGTGGTGATGGTCACCGTGATTGCGGTGCGCAACTTACCGGGTTTGTTGGAGTTATTGGTACTGCGCCGATTAGAACTGGCCCCCGGAACCGGTTATGCGATCACCACGCTGATCCGCTATTTGCTGGTAATGGTCGGGGTGCTCAGTGCCTGCTCCATTGTGGGGGTGCAATGGTCAAAATTACAATGGCTGGTGGCGGCCTTCGGGGTCGGGTTGGGCTTTGGGTTGCAGGAAATTTTTGCCAACTTTATCTCAGGGTTGATCATCTTGTTTGAGCGGCCGATCCGGATTGGCGACATCGTGACGATTAACGACTTGTCCGGCACGGTGAGCAAAATTAAAACCCGCGCCACCACCATTATTGATTGGGACAACAAAGAAATCGTGGTGCCCAATAAGGCCTTTTTAACCGAGAAATTGATCAACTGGTCACTGACCGATCCGATCACCCGTATCGTGATCCCCATAGGAGTGGCCTATGGATCCGATGTCGATAAGGTGGAAGCACTGCTGTATCAGGTCGCCAATGAGCACCCGTTGGTGTTGAAAGAGCCGTCACCGACCGTGTTCTTTCTGGCGTTTGGGGGCAGCAGTCTGGATTTTGAAATGCGGGTCTATATCACCGCGATTGATTACCGCTTATCAACCATCCATCTGATCAACAAGCATATTGATGCGCTTTTTCGGGAACACGGTATCGAGATCGCCTTCCCGCAGATGGATATTCATGTGCGGGATGTGCCCAGCGATATGCGCCCAACCCCGCCGTTAACGGAGTAAGGCTGATTCAAAACGAAAAAGCCAGCACCACGGAATACCGTGCACTGGCTTAATTTTTCCGTTTTACGCGGATTAAAATAGGTCTGTTACGCGTTTTTCAGCGCGCTGCCCATTTGAGTAAACGGCGTAATATTGGCTTTGGCTTCTTGCCACGCACGATCGGTATCGCCGCTGCAAATGGCATCGATCATCGCCTCATGGCTCAGACCACTTTGTGCCAAGTCGTAATCTTGGTGTGTCATGCTCAGGTAACTTTGCAGCTGGTTCGCGATCTGGCTGTAGATCTTTTCCATGCGCTTGCTGTTACTGACTTCAACGATCTTCTTGTGCAGATTAAAGTCCGCTTCACTGATCGCCTGGCTGTCTGTCGGGGTCGACGCACACAGCGCACAGTATTCCTGATACAGCTGGCGTAGATCTTCTTTGTCTTGATCCGACGCTTTCTCGGCGGCCATCGCGGCGGCCTGGCTTTCTAAGGCCACACGCAGGTGGTAAAGCTCCCACAAGTCATCGTCTTCAAGGGTGATCACCTGCCAGCCGACATACGGTTTTTGTACAATCAGCCCTTCATGGG
The DNA here is from genome assembly GCF_001029435.1 of Photobacterium aphoticum. Classification (GTDB taxonomy): domain Bacteria; phylum Pseudomonadota; class Gammaproteobacteria; order Enterobacterales; family Vibrionaceae; genus Photobacterium; species Photobacterium aphoticum. Next base: position 83,570 of record NZ_LDOV01000009.1, read on the forward strand.
CCAATGAGTTTAACGCCATGCGCACCGTGCTGCGGGACAGTTCGAGATCTTTGGCCAGTGTGCTTTCGACAATTTTCTCGCCTTGTGCCATGTCGCCATTCACAATTTGCTGGCGTAGGTAGTCGGTGGCTTGTTCTTCTAAGCTTTGTTTATTGATTTTCATTGTGATTGAAGGATCTCTCGGGCGTCATGCCGTTTTTTTGCCGAATGCTGTCCTTAGAGGTGGCGGATGATCTGGCCGCTACCTATCAAGTCGCTGTTGCCGTCATCATACCAGAAAAATATTTTTATCCGCATGCAGCAAGACAGAAAAGACCCGATCTTTCGCTGTCATGCCGGGAAAATATGCGATAAAAGCATGCCGCAGGTCACATTTTTAGCACGAAAGATCATGCTCATCGCGAGGGGATTGATTTTGATCAAGCCACAAGCGGATTATCGGCGTATATCTGTCGATTGTCCATCAATCTGCAATGTATGTGTGTCAGCGAGTGCGTATGCGCTAAGCCGACAAAATCTTGCAAGGTTGAATGACGGAACACGGAAATACTGGAACACGAGAAACGCCGCTGAGTGATCAGCGGCGTTTTTTGTTGGTGGGTAGAGAGAAAAGCGAATAGGTGGTTGATTCGCGAAATGGATTTAAGATTTTTTCACTCTTTGCATTCTGTTAAGTCGGGAGTTTGAATAGCGTCGAAATCCCATGTTGTGCTTTTGACGGCTGGCGGTAATGGGTGAGTGAAAAAAATATACTCGAGCTTATTTTTATCAAAGCGATTGAGTATATGCCTGATTCTCCGATGCGATTTAAGCTGTCTGGCTCCGTGGGTTTGCGTGGCCGAAATCTCCCGAATGATATTCGTACGGTGCAAAAAGCCCTGAATAATCATCTGTTATACCTCAGCCCGTTACAGCGACTGGCAGAAGACGGCACATTTGGTTCTAACATCCACCGTTCGAAAACGCTGGAAGCGATTAAGCTGTATCAAAAAGAAGTGGTTGGCCTGAAGCATCCCGATGGCCTGATCTCGGTCAATGGTCCCACCCACCGAGAACTGAACGGCCTTGTTGGTTTACCGAAAAAAATCCACACTTTTACCTTCCACGATTCCGACTATCAACTGACCCGTCCTGTGACCACATTGGCAGAATGTCTGGCCACCATTCCGCGATTTGTTCGAACAGAATTACATGTGCGTTTGATGAATGTGATCACTTACATGCACTACCACGGGATTGCGATGGGGGTGTTGCCGGGCATTGGCGCGGGATACCGGACTTTTCAGCAACAATACCGGGAAGTGAGCACCAATGGCCCGGGTGAATCGGTCCATAACTATGGCCTGGCTGCCGACTTAGGGGTGTTGGAATGGGGCGATCGCAATGGTAAGGCCTATTTTTCTGATTACCGCTTAGAGCAGATGGGTAAAATGCCGGAATACGCCGGGTTACCTGCAAAAATTTGGCATATCCGTAATCGGGTTGAGCCTATTTTCCTGTATCCGCACCCACCGGGGAAAAAGGATCCCGCTCACCTGCAATTGTTCAGCACCAAATACAGCGGAAAGCGATTGCTGATCCGTACGTTAGAAGAAGTGGTGAAAGGCACGGGCGTACAATACCGTGAAGGTAGCCATGGGTATTATGAGTGTTATTTCCCGGATATAGACAAGTGGGTGATGATTGGTACCGCACGAATGATGTGGTCGGGCACCATTAAAAATGCTAACGCGGCGCAAACAGCGATGGTGCAAGATCACATGAGAAAGAGCGAGCAAGTGGCACGTTGGATCAAGCTCTATCATCGTTTTTAATGCGGATTCTGGTTTGGCGCATACGCCGTCTGTGCGGGTAAGCATGATCCGTGCTTGGTGTGGTGCCAGATAAAAGAAAACGCCCCGAAGGTATGACCTTGGGGCGTTTTTTATGCTTGATTCTAGTTTCTAGCTTCAGATGCCTGTCGTCATGTGCAGGCCGTAGAACACCCCGCGACCGACCAATTCAGACATCAGCACCAGCGCAAAGCTCAGGCCCATCACCGGTACACCCGGACGGCTGTTCATCAGACGAGGGATAAACCACACCGCCAAAGCTGCCAGTAGCAGGCCAACACGGATGATTTGCAGCTGCGCCATGTTCGGGATCAGTTCGGCTGCGCTCGCCACCGAGGTGTGAATCGCATCCAGGCTGATCATTTGGCTGACCAGTGCGGTCAGGCTCACCGCGACAGCGATAGCGCCGATGATTGGCAGTGCGGTATCCAACGCCTCGATTTTGTGTTTTGCCGCCGTTAATAGCAGGTGACCCAAAATCAGCCCTGAAATTACCGTGGTCATCATAAACGCCAGTGGCGTGTAGGCGGTGTTCCACGTCGGGACGGTGTCAATCAGGTACACTTTGATCATCGAGTACATGAACGCCACACCCACGGCCATCGCTGCCATCAGCAAGACTTTACGCAGGCTTTCCGCGCCTTTGTCCAGCATCTCCAGCAGCCAGTAACCGCCGCCCAGTGCGAAGAACAGGCTGCCGGTGAAGATTTCATTCGACAACCAAGAACTGCCCACCTGATTCAGTGCATTCAACGCACGGAACGGGCTGCCCAGGTGCATGGTGGATGCGGTAAAGCCCAGTCCCATCAGTACCCAAACGAAGAACATGCCTTTGTGCAGACGGTGAGACACCCCCACGCACAGTTTGCCGCCCAGAATAACAGCGCCCAGTAGTAAAAACGCGCCGACAGCGGTTTGTGCCAATACCGTGAACAGAATCAACGGCCACTCATGCCATGCCATGTTATACCTCCTTCGGGTTTGCCAAGAAGCCGCTTTGATCACCGGTTGGGCGGGCATGGCGGTTCGGTTTGATAACGATGTTCGGTTTGGTTTTCAGCGATGACGGCAACGGCGCGACATCGGCATTGGTGCCGTATTTTTCACGCAGTTCGGCAATCGGACCGAATTCCAGTGCACGGAGCGGACATGAACCGACACAGATCGGCTCCAGCCCTTCTGCCACACGCTCATAACAGCCGTCACACTTGGTCATGTGACCTTTTTCTTCGTTGTACTGTGGCGCGCCGTAAGGGCAGGCCATGGAGCAGTACTTACAGCCGATACACACATCTTCGTTCACGACCACAAAGCCGTCTTCACGTTTGTGCATCGCGCCTGACGGACATACCTTGGCACAGGCCGGTTCATCACAGTGGTTACAGGCGATAGACAGGTAGTAAGAGAACACGTCCTGACGGAATGTCGCGCCTTCTTTGATCCAATTCCCCCCGGTGTATTCATACACACGGCGGTAGTTCACACCCACGTTCAGATCTTTGTTGTCTTTGCACGACAGCTGGCAGGTTTTACAGCCGGTGCACTTACTTGAGTCGATATAAAAACCGTATTGTTTCATGGTTTACACCTTATGCCTTGTTCACCAGTTGCACGTCCACCAGGTTGGTGTGTTGCGGGTTGCCTTTTGCCAGCGGGCTTGGACGCTGAGTCGTCAGTACGTTGATACAGCCACCGTGGTCGATCTTCTGACCATCCGGGGCATACCACGCACCTTCACCCAGCGCCACCACACCCGGCATCATGCGAGGGGTCACTTTGGCATCGATGTGCACTTCACCACGGTCATTGAAGATGCGGATCAGATCGCCGTTTTTGATCCCGCGTTCTTCGGCATCCAGCGGGTTGATCCACATTTCCTGACGCGCCGCTTCTTTGATGATGTCGACGTTGCCGTAGGTTGAGTGACAGCGGGCTTTGTAGTGGAAGCCGGTCAGCTGCAACGGGTATTTGCTGCGCATTGGGTCATCCCAGCCTTCGGCGGTCGAGACATGCACCGGCAGCGGGTGGATCACATCGCCTTCCGGCAGTTCCCATTCCTGTGCGATGGTCTCTAAGCGCTCAGAGTAAATCTCAATCTTGCCCGATGGGGTGCTCAGTGGGTTCGCTTGCGGATCGTCACGGAACGCCTTGTAAGCCACGTAATGGCCGTTTGGATCGTTACGTTTCACGATGCCCAGTTTACGCACGGTCTCGTAGTCAGGCAGGCTCGGATCGTTATCACGGGTCAGCTTGTACAGGTGACGCAGCCAGCCTTCCTGATCGCGGCCTTCAGTAAACGCTTCTTCCACGCCCAGACGCTTCGCCAGCTCGGTACAGATCTCGTAGATACCGCGCGCTTCAAATTGCGGTTCAATCGCTTTGTCCGCAAAAATGAAGTACGGCATGTTGGCCGCTTTGGTATCCATACAGAAGTCCGCCTGCTCAGAGGTGGTTAAATCTGGCAGTACGATATCGGCGTATTTGGCCGAAGAGGTCATGTGGTTGTCGATCACCACAATCATTTCACACGCCGAGTCATCCTGCAGGATGTCGTGGGTACGGTTGATGTCTGAGTGCTGGTTGATCAGACAGTTACCCGCGTAGTTCCAGATGAACTTGATGGGCACATCCAGCTTGTCTTTGCCACGCACACCGTCGCGGGTCGCGGTCATTTCCGGGCCGCGCACAATCGCATCGGTCCACAGGAACATCGAAATCGCGGTTTTCACTGGGTTTTCAGGCATCGGGAAGCGGACAAACGGAATGTTGTAGTCCGATTCACGTGCGCCGGTGCCGCCACCGTTGATGCCCACGTTACCGGTCAGCAATGCCAGCATCGCAATGGCACGTGACGCGATTTCACCGTTCGCGGTACGCTGCAAGCCCCAGCCCTGGAAAATGGCACACGGTTTAGCCTGGCCGATTTCACGCGCCAGCTTAACGATGATGTCGACCGGAATACCGGTGATCGGTGAGGCCCAGGCCGGTGTTTTTTCGATGCCGTCTTCACCGCGTCCTAAAATGTAGGATTTGTAATCAGAGTTGGCAGGCGCAGAAGCCGGCAGGGTTTTCTCGTCGTAACCGACACAGTAAGTATCCAGGAAAGCCTGATCGACCATGTTTTCGGTGATCAGTACATGTGCGATAGCCGCAACCAGTGCCGTATCTGTCCCCGGACGAATTGGTACCCACTGATCTTCACGACCGCCAGCGGTGTCGTTGTAACGCGGGTCAATCATGATCATCTTGGCATTGGAGCGCGCTTTGCTTTCCATCAGGTGATGGATCAGGCCGCCGCCTGACATGCGGGTTTCTGCCGGGTTATTACCGAACTGTACGATCAGCTTGGTGTTTTCCAGATCAGAGAAACTGTTGTTGTTGGCCCAACCGCCGTAGGTGTAGTTCAGACCCGCCGCGATTTGCGCCGTTGAATAGTCACCGTAGTGGTTCAGGTAACCGCCGGTCAGGTTCATCAGACGGGCGATCAGGGTGCTGCCCGGAGGCCAGGATTTGGTTACAGTGCCGCCCAGCGTACCGGTGCCGTAGTTCAGGTACACCGCTTCGCTGCCGTATTCTTTACGAATGCGGGTCAGGTTGTTGGCAATCTCGTTGTAGGCTTCATCCCAGCTGATGCGTTTGAATTTGCCTTCACCACGCTTGCCGACACGCTTCATCGGGTATTTCAAGCGGTCAGGGTTGTACACGCGACGACGCATAGAGCGGCCACGCAGACATGCACGCACCTGGTGTTGACCATAGGTGTCGTCACCGGTGTTGTCGGTTTCTACCCACTTGATTTCGCCATCGACCACATGCATACGCAGCGGACAACGGCTACCACAGTTAACCGTACACGCACTCCAGACGACTTTTTCGTCTTTGGCGTTAGCCGGTGTGGCCGCCTGAACGGGGCTGGATTTAAACGGTAGGCTGATGCTACCTGCCACTGCAGCCACTCCACCCAGCACAGAACTGGACTTAATAAAGTCCCGGCGGGTGAATTTGGGTGTCAGCAGCTTTTTTAGTTGTGATTTCATGACACGACATTCTCTTGTTGGTGGCAGGCCGCTCGATTGGCGGCGTTCTCTGACACACCATTTTCACCATGAGAACGGGGTTAACTTTGTCATTTGTCAATAAACCTTTTGGAAAACTAATATGCATATTACGCATTGTTAATTATTGTGAATAAGATCACTGAATCTATTTGTGTGATACTGCTATGTGATTGTTTTATATTTGATAATGGTTTTCATTTCTTGTCATAACATCGGTTTTGTTGTCCTGAGACAATATTTTCGTGTCAGAGATTCGCTAAGTTAGCGCTATCATACTGAAAGCCTTATCAGTCAATTTTGAATGTTCGGAGACAAGCAGACATGGAGCACATTGCCACTTTCGCTAAAGTGTTGGGCAGCCTTTTTTACTTTCCGGTGACCCACGAGAATAACCGCCAATTGTGCGCGGCATTGCGTGACCATGATGCCGAGCAGGCCAGTCCGTTCCATGACGTGCTGGTAGCGATGGATAAAGAAACACCAGAGGCACTGGCGGAAGATTTTCAGCAGTTGTTTGAAGGCTGCGAAGTGATGCCGGCGCCACCTTGGGGCTCGGTGTATCTGGATAAAGAGCAGGTGATTTTTGGTGAGTCGACGGTGGCGTTTCGCCATTTTCTTACCGCGCAGGATATGGCGCTGGATACCGGCATGCGTGAGCCGGAAGATCAGTTTGGCCTGATGTTGCTGGCGATGGCTCAGTTGATTGAAGGGGCTGATGCTTCACAAGACGACGAAGCGGAGAGCAATGAGGTCGAGAGCACTGAAGCCGCATCGGAAACGACGGAAGCCCAGCGAGCAGCGGCATTGGATGCCTTGTTGCAAACCCATTTGTTGCCTTGGGCCTATCGCTACCTGACCTTGGTGCAGACTCATGCCCAAACCGATACCTACCGTTTACTGGCAGAACTGGCGGAAGCGTGGCTGCAAGTGATTCAGGAAGAGCGTGAGATCACACCGGATGTGATGAAGGTGTATTTCTAGTTTTGCAGATAAAGCCTTAACGCACGAAAGCTCAGCGTATAAATATCCAGCAAATAAAAAAACAGGGAAGCGAGTGGCTTCCCTGTTTGCGTTGGGTGTTATTTTTGTGGCGCGTTATCCGTGATAATCCGGGAATCGACGCCATAACCCCTCAAAGTGGGTGCAAAATGCATCGATATGGCGTTTATCATCGGTTAAGGTCAGATCTTCCTCGTTGTATCGGGAGGCACTGCGCGTCCAGTTAAAACTGCCGTTGATCAAGCGGGCTTGATCGAAAATCGCAAACTTGTGGTGCATGTGATAATCGGTTTGATCCACTTTGACCGGAATGCCTTGGCGAACCAGAAAATCAATGTCACTGCCCCGATCGTTCACCTTGTCGTTATCGGTGATGATGCGCACTTTCACGCCCCGATTGTGGGTATCCAGAATCACCTTGGTCAGGTTGTCATCGGCAATGGTGAACACGCAGATATCGACGGTGGCAGCGGCATGTTGCAGCTGGTGGCAAATCCCGTCAAAACAGTCATTCCCCGGTGAGAACCAAGATTCCGCCAGCAAGCCGGTCGGTTGCGGGCGGGCGTTATCAAACTGCTTCACCACATGCTCCAGCCATTTCAGCACAACCAGCGGCTCGCCGCCGTCACGAATATGCTGTTGCACATACCCAAACGCGCGATTACGCAAGAAGGCGAGATCATCGGCCTGGACCTTCGCGGCGTCTAACTGTGCCGCCAGTTCACGGCGTTCGTTGTTGTCGAGTTTGTGATCCTCGAAACTGGCTGCCAGTGTTTTCTCGAGCGTGAATTTATTCATGATGGCCCTTCCTTGTGGCGTTAGCATGATCGCGTGACGTGTGGTTGCTAAGTAATGTATTGGCGACTTGGGTGAGGTTTTGGTTCAGGGTGACCATCTGCTGCACCATTTGGCCGGCGCGATCGCTGTCATCCCCGGTTTGTTGCTGGCGGCTGTATTCGTTCTTGATTTGCTGCCAGCGCTCACGTTGCTCAGCGGTCATTTCGCCACGCAGTTCAGCCAGCTTCAACAAGTTCTCTTCGGTGCCGTTGGTCAGGGTCTGTGCTTCCCCCTGGTAGTGATCCTGCAACAGGGTTTGCAGCTCCTCATCGGTCATCACCGACGAGATCTTCTCGGCCAGTTTGTTCATGTTACGGTAAGAGCCTTGCAGCTTGAACGGCGGCTCCACGCGGTATGCATCGGCTGTCGCGGCAGATGCGATGTACTGCTGGTTCACCTTCAGTACCGTCTGCTGCACGATCAGCATGCGTTGCAGGGTGGCGACAATGTCGTTGGCTTCGGTAGCAGAATACGGATGGCTCAGGCTATTGAGTGCCACGTTTTCCCCTTGCGCCATATCGATCAGGCGGTAGAGATCGTTCAAATCGCGGGTCGCCAGCGGCGCCAGTACCGGGTTGGCGGTCAGTGAGTTTTCAATGAACGACAGTTCAAAGGCGTTCTTCTGATCTGACAACATGTCACCGAGGTTATAAATGTCCGCACGGTTCGCCAGCATGTCCGGGATCTTGAACACATCACCGGATTCGGTATACGGGTTACCGGCCATCACCACGCCAAATTTCTTGCCGCGCATGTCGTAGGTTTTGGTTTGCCCACGCCATGTCCCTTCTACGCGACGGGTGCCGTCACACAGCGAGATAAACTTCTGCAAAAACTCTGGGTGAGTGTGCTGAATATCATCAAGATACAGTAGGACGTTATTACCCATTTCAAACGCGAGGTTGATTTTTTCCACTTCACGGGCCGCATTTTGATCCGGCGCATCACGCGGGTCAAGCGAGGTCACCTGATGCCCCAATGACGGGCCATTGATCTTCATGAATACCAGCCCTAACTTGTGGGCAACGTATTCGATCAGGGTGGTTTTACCGTAACCCGGTGGTGAGATCAGTAGCAGCATGCCCATCAAGTCGGTGCGTTTGTTTTCGCCGACGGTGCCCATCTGCTTGGCAAGGTTGTCACCAATCAAAGGCAGGTAGCTGTCGCTGATCAGTTTGTTACGCACAAACGAGGTCAGCGGGCGCGGCAAAAATTCATTTAGGCGCAGCTGTGTTTTGGCGTCGCTCAGCAGGGCCGCCCGCTGTTCCAGATAGGCATCATACTGAGGAAGTGTGTGATGCTGGTGGTGGGCACAGCGCTGCAGGAATTCATCCAGCACCACGGTGAGCGTACCGTTATCTAATCGCGCATGTTCACCCAGTAAGCCTTTCACGGTCGTCATCAGTGAAAATTCCACCGCTTTAACGCTCAGTTGTGCCACTTCCTCTTCTGAATCTTGGGTGTCAGACTGCAAGGTGGCCAGCACGGCGGCTTCGGTAATGAAGGCTTGGGCGGTGTGATCGCCTTTTTCTGCCGCTTGATGCGCCGCATAAGCAAACAGCCATTGTTGGTGATCGGCAAAGGCCTCGTGGGCCGGTTGAGTGGGGTTGCTCCAGCCTAAGCTGCGACGGAATGACAGGTAAGTTTCGCTCAGCTCTAACGCATCACGGCTGATGTCGACCGGCAGAATAGACGCCGCCCCTTCATCGGACAAAATAGCGATGGCGTATTCTGCGCATTGCTCTGGGATCGCATTAGCTTGTGGCGTAATGTGTGCAAGCAGGGTGGTTTTGACGTGATCAAAGGCGGTGTTTGAGCCTAAATGTTGCTGCATCAGTACCGCATTGCGGGCTTGCTGACACCACACCAAGTAGTCCTTGTAGCCCAGCGCGGCAAGCCACAACAGCACCGAGGCGCGTTCCGCCTGACCAAAGCGCAGTAAACCGGCTTGTTCATAACAGGGCAGCAGAGCGGCGAGGATCTTCTCGGCATCGTGATCGTGCACGCCTTTGACATAGCCTTCACGGTAGCGAGGCGCGGCAAAGGCCTGAATCACGGCCAGTAGGCGGTTTTCTTTGCGGGCGGTTTGCAGCTCGGCGACGGAATAGCCATCAACCCGGCGCTGGGCCGCATCCAGCAGGGCATACGCGAGGTATTCTGCGCGGTAGACGGTCGGGCTTTCCGAGGCCACATCCAGCGCGGCCATGTCTTGCAGGGCCAGGAACTCGGCTGATTCAACCTGCTGATAAAACTCGGTACCGGAGATATGCAGCGACAGCGCATCGTCATGGGTGACCATGGTGAGATCGAGCGCCTGTTTGTTCACACTGAAGCGGTGTTTGCCAAGGCGCAGTACATTGCCGCCTTGCTCAAAGATATCCTGATTATCACGCAATGCACGCAGGGACTGATCTTGTACCGCTTTGAGTTTACTGTCTACCGCATCGGCTTTCACACTGTCGCCCAATGAGCGCATGGTTTCTGCCAATTGGCGCAGCTTCAGCACCATGTTGTCGGTGGCAAAGAAGCTGTTGAGGCCAGCCATATCATCAAAGCGTGTTACGCGTTTTTCAATGCTGTTGAACGTTACCGTGGCAGCCTGATTGAGGTTTTGCACCCGGCGTTGCTGGGCGGTGATCAACTGTTGTTTATGGCCTTCCAGCGTGGACTGAATTTCATCCCGCTTGGTGTAAATCTCGGCCAAGAATTCATCGAAATCGGCAAAGCGGGATTCGAGTTTTTCCAGCAGGCCAACCAGTTTGGCCAGTTGCTCATCACACTGCTCCGGCGTTTGCGCTTGCTCCATCGCGCTGTTGACCGCTTGTGCCAACAGTTTGAACTGAGAGCTGAACTCGGCCTTGGCTTCGTTCCCGCGCAGGGCCTGATGTTTCTGGCGCAGTCGGGCTGAAGTGGCATTGAGCAGGGAAGAGACTTCGGTGGTCAGGTCGAGAATACGGGTGGCCTGGGTCGGATCATCCGTCTCGATTTCCGCCACTTCTTCGGTCACCAGTGCGAGCTCTGCGCGTACTTGCTCGGTTTGCGTTTGCAGCGTGTTGAGATCGGCGGTTTTATCGACCGTCTGTAGCTTGTCTTCAATCTCGCTGATCGCCTGCTTGTATGGGCGGTAGGCTTTTTCGCTTTGCAGCAATTCCAGCAAAATCAGGTTCATGGCCTGACGTTGCTCGGCCAGGTTATCCAGCATGGCTTCAACTGGCGCATCCGGCATGTAGCGGTACTGGCGCAGCGCCATGACGTTACCCACTTCGGCCTTGACCTCGGCCAGCAGGCCCAGCAGCACATTGGCTTCGTCACGCGGGGCCAGTTTCAGGCGGCCGATCAGGTTGTCGACGACTTGGGTTTCTTTGGCTAGCGCAGATTCGGCGTGTTGCTGTAACTGACGGACTTTGGCGAATTCATCAATGATGGAATCAGCGGTGCCCATCACCGCCGCCACCGCCGTATTGAGGCCCAGTGCGGCTTTGTTTTCTAGCCAGTCGTAGTGATCCAGTGTGGTCTGACAGGTTTTGAGCAGGGTTTCGAAGGCGTTCTGGCTGACTTCGTCACTTTGCGCCAGCTGACAAATGGTCAGCAAAGCGGAGAGGGCGCGCACCAGTTCGCTGTTGCCGAGGTTAGCAAGAAACGGATCGACCCCGTCTTTGGGCACCTGATTATGCAGGGCATACTGCTCCGGCATCATGAACGGTGTGTTCCAAATGCGCAGCGGGTGAATGGTGGAGGCTTCGGCGTTTTCCGATACGCGGAACATCAGCATTCGTCCGTCCGGGTACAGGCTGCACCCGTGGCTGTGCATAGGGGATGAGAAGTTCTTTTCAATCAGGTTGTAGACATAAATGACGTAATACCCTTTTTCGACGTTGAAAAAGTAGTACAGCACGTCTTCCCCGTTCGGGGAGGCCACTTTTTGGAAGAAGCGCAGATTTTCCCACTCGCCATCAAAGTGTTTGTGTTCACCGCCGGATAAGACATAACCTCGCGAATAGAGTAGGCCGTGGCCTTCCGGCAGGGCTTTGGCGCTGATGCTGATGGCATCGGTGCGGATCACCTGCTGGTTGATCGGGTTATAGATGAAATAGCGGGTGTGCTTTTCGCGGTTGGGTAACACTTTCAGAACGATAAGATCACCGACAAAGGCATAGCTGATTTCCGCATCGGCCACGCTTTGGTAGGCATCTTCAACCGGTTCCCGGTAGATCCCTTGGCCTTCTTCGGTATTGTTTTCGATCTTGATGGTGAGATCGCCGCCTACACATTCCACGAACAGTTTATCGGCGATGGACACATGCGGGTGTTCGCCATTGATGTGGTCATTACGACCGGTTGGGATCCAGTCAAAATCATGCTGTGGCGCATCGTTCAGGGAGACATGGCCAAGGCTGTCGAGATAACGGACTTGCTTGGTCGTGATCTCAAAGCGGAACACTTTTCGGTCTTCAGAGCGCATCCCCATTTGGAACGCGATATATAAAATCCCGTCCTGACGGGAGATCTGAGAAAGGCGCGCGTCTTTGTAATAGGTAAAAAGCTCGGTGAATTCATGAATGAACTGAGGATCATTCAGGAAACACGCGTCCAGCGAGACCGGATCAAGGCGGTACGTCCCGTCTGCTTCATTGAGGGTGTACACGCCAAACACATCACTCAGTGCCGGGCTGGCTTTGAGCCCCACATAAACGTGATAACCAAACAGGATTTGGCCGTTGACCTGCGCCATGTCGACCGGAATACAGCGTGCGTCGGTTTGGACGTTCGCTTTGCCGATCAGGGAAAATTCGCTGCCACCAAAGGTTTGCTGGCGCTTGAGATTAAATTGTTGAGAAAGATCTTTGAGGGTTTCACCTTGTTGGGAAAGGCGGGCTTTGAGTACTTCGTAAGCCCCTCCTTCGCTCACGGCATCATCAATCGCATTCTGCGTCGTGTCAGTCACTGTCTCATATCCTTAGAGAAGCACACCCTCTAAGTGAGGGTGTGCGGGGTAGTAATGTGAAGGGTTACTGGCTTGTTCAGTTGTCCAGTGAAGAGCCGTTACCGCGCGACAAGTTTTTCTTCAATGACGCAAGCAGTTCGCTCCCACTTTGGCTGTTCAGCATGTTGGCAATGGCGATGTTGCTGATATCCCCACTGTTCACATCGGTTTTCTCTAAGATGTCTTTCAGATCTTGTGGCAGGCTGCGCTCACCGCTGATGTAATCTTTTACCAGTGGCGACAAGACTTCAGACTCTTTGAAGCGGCTGTCCATCGCGGCAGATTCAATCACCGTACGGCGTAGCTGCTCCATGCCTTCTCCACCGAACAGTTTAATGTCAGCGGTAGACAGGGCATTGGCCAGTGCTTTGGCGCTTTCTTTCGACATTTCTTGCTGAGCCGTGATGCGTGCCATTTCCAGCTCTTTCTGCTGTTGTAGCTGCATAACCCACTTGTCGTGTTCACGGGTTTGATCGTCGTACTGTTTCGCGGCTTCAAAGCGAGCGGTTTGTGCTTCTGCTTCTGCCAGGCCTTTCGCACGCAGTGCTTCGGCTTCGGCTTCACCGGTTGATTGTAGGGTGTACGCTTGTGCTTCACCGGTTTCACGGATAGCAATGGCGCGCTCACGTTCCACTGCCACTTCCGCCATACCTGTTGCACTGATGTGTTCTTTCTCAGCCAGTGCCATACGCTCTTTCGCTGCGGCTTCGCGTTCCTGACGGATGTATTCCGCTTCGGCCGCTTTTTCGTTGGCGACGAATACCGCTTCCGCTTCTTTCGATTTCACGATGTAATCGGCTTCTGCTTGACGTGTCTTCACTGCCAGCGCATTTTCCGCATCACGGGTACGGATCTTCTGCTGCGTTTCGTTTTCAATCAGCATGCGCTCAGCTTTCTCTTTCGCCGCTTCCTTCTCGGCTTTGGCGATAACCAGCATTTCAAGCTGCTGAGATTCCGCTTCGGCTTCGGCTTCCACCAAGCGTACCTTCTTACGACGGTTGACTTGCTCTGTCGCGCGTAGGTTTTCGGTTTCTTCTTCTTCGCGAGCGATCTTACGTTCGATTTCCACACGCTGAGACTTGGTTTCCGCCACTGACTTCATGGCTTCTTCCACGGTGGTCTCTTTTTCCATCTCTTTTTGTGCTACTTCAGAGGCGGTGCGGACTTTCTCGGTTTCTACCGCACGGGTCAGCTCTTCTTGCTGAATCGCGATTTGACGCTGGTTGGCGATACGGGTCATTTCCACTTCCATATCGACACTTTCTTTGCGTTTCGAGACCGCTTCTTCGGTTTCCAGCTGGGCAAGGCGTTCTGCACGCTCGAATTCCTGACGCTTTTCTTCCGCTAACGCATGCTCTTGCGCCTGAATGATCTCGACTTCACGCTTGGTGCGGGCGATGCTTTCTTGTTCCTGCTTATCCAATTGCAGACGGTTGGCTTCCGCTTCCACGTCTTTCTTACGGATAGAGGTACGCTCATCCTGGCGAATGGCGTTGGTTTCGGTGTTTTTCACTGACGTGATAGAGGAAATCTTACGGATACCCTCTACGTCCAGAATGTTGTTGGGATCGTGCGCATCCAGTGCGGTTTGGTCGACCTTGTCGATCACCACGTCGTAGATTTTGAAGCCGTCCATTTCACTGCCAATCACATTAACCACCGCATCACGGAAGGTGCGACGGTTGGTCAGCAGTTCTTCAAAATCAAATTGCTTCACAGCGGTTTTCAGGGCTTCAGAAAACTTCGGCTGGAAGTGTTCCTGCAGGCGATCCAGGTTCGATGCCCCATTGGCGGTGATCAGCTTGGCCACGCGAACAATGTCATCTTCTTCATGGTTAACACCGATGTAGAAGTCGACTTTCAGGTCAGCGCGGATATTGTCTTTACAGTGCAGACCTTCGTATTCTTCCCCTTCCTGATCTTTACGACCACTTCGAATCACTGAAATCTTCTTACGGGTAATATCCATATATTCAGCACGATTGATGATCGGCCAAACAAAGGCACCGGTAAGCGATGCACGTGTGCGATCGACGCCGTTAATAATCAGGGCTTCACCTTCATTACGTACTTTACGGTAACGCGAGGTTAAAAAGAGCAAGATGACAACAAATAGCCCTACACCGATTAATATGAAAAAAATGCTGGGGGAAATTTCCATTTCCATTAACGACTCCTTCAGTTTGGATGGTATGTAGTAAATAAATTCAAGGTATTGCGGTTGGGAAAAATAAACGAATGAGAATTAGTCTGTGATCTTTGAAACCAGGTAACGTCCGGTATCTTCATTCTTCGACAAAATAAGCACTTCATCACCGTAGTGAATGTCTTCATTGATATTGTTGTAAATATCTATCTGTAGCTCATTGCCCGCGTCAGTAATAATGGCTTCGCCGTGTTCGTGGGTGACACTGGCACTGCGTACAAATGCGCGTTTTCCTTCAAAGGTCACGACTGCAAAACTGTTTTCTTTACATAACAGCGGCGCGAGCGGGCGCAGCAATTGTGCTGACACAAACAGCGCCACATAAAGAATAATGAGCAAAGCTACCCCGGTGATCACGGTGAGAATAAGGCCGTCAAAGTGACTCAACAGCACACGGTCGAGGTAGTAGGTGATAATGGTAGCGACAAAGGTGCTGATACACAGCGTGATCGGCAGAGGGATCTGCGCGATGACCGGGGGAAGAAACAGTGTGGTGGCCCAGGAGCCATCGATATCGCCATCGGCACCGGCTTCTGAGATATTTAACAGTAAATCAACCACCATCAGGATGGCAAAAATACAAAATGGAATAAAAAACACGGCAACGGGATAAGACAACAGGGCGGAGAAAAAAACATCCATATTCTTATTTTCCATCTTGGAAGGTCATGATTTAAGCCGTCAGTTTATCTGACAAAACTGTATCATTTAACGGGTTGCCTGATTTTTTAGAGTCTACTTCTCAAAAATTAATGTGACTGACATGTTGCTTAGTGACAGCATGAAAATAATAGTGTGCGTCTGATAAGGGAAAGAACAGAGACGATAATAGTGTTTTCTTTGTCAGTAATAATATCGTGTGCGGTATGCAGCATTGGCGTAAAAATGAGGGTTAAAGCGGAATAAAAAGAGGCGTGAAAAGCAAGGGGACAAAGAAGAAAAGTGATAGAAAAAAGAGATGAAAAGTATATAGAAAAGGAACAAATATAAGGGGCACTTCTCCCCTTATATTTTCGATGCAAATCTTATTTATATTGTTTTGTGGTGTATTTATTTGATGACTTTTGCGATGAATGGCAAATTACGCGATTGGTCGTGCCACGGCAGGCCATAGCCCACCAATAAATCATCACTGTCCATTTCATAGGCGTAATACTGTGGGATTGGAATGCTGACGCGGCCGGGTTTGACGAACAAGGTCGCAACAGCCAGTGACGCAATATCAAAGCCCGTTTGTAAGTGTTCAACCAGCCGTTTCATGGTGCCGCCCGATTCAATGGCATCATCAATCACAATCACGTGTTTTCCGGCAATGGCCGTGTGTTGGTGATAAAGAATGTCAGATGAGTTGTTGCGCTCGCCGGGGGTATGCGGGCAAGACAGGGTATCCATGCTGATGGGGAAGGTGAGCTGGCGCACCAGATCGGCGGTGAACAGGATCCCGCCCGGCACCACGGTGATCACCACCACCTCTTTGCCTTGGTAGGCGGTATTAAGTTGTTGGGCGACAGTCTGAACGCCTTGCTGGATCTGCTCGGTGGTGAGTACAACATCACCGGTGTGAGTGTGTGTCATGATGGCCTCGGGATAAATAAGTGAAAGAGTGGCGTTTTTCATTATAGGAGCGTCATTACAAGGCGCTTTATGATAGGAAGCTCATCTGTGATGACGCGCTTCCTTAATGTCATTACTGGTAGACGGTTTTAGTGGTAGACGGTTTTACAGCTGCTCAGTGGCCGTCGATAACGAAGCAGCTTCTTGGTTTGCACCGCGATTCAGTCGTTCTGTGGTCACCAGCATGATCATGCAGAAAGACAGTAACAGCAGCGGGAACAGGGCGAACGAGAAGGTCGTCATGGTGGCCCCCATCAATGGTGGCAACAAGGTGGTGCCGACATACGCACAGGCCATCGACAAACCGATCACCGCTTGTGACGCTTGCTTACCAAAACGCTGTGGCGTGAGGTGAATGGTATTCGGGTAAATCGGCGCACAACCAAAACCAATCAGGATCAAACCCACTTGTGCCATGGTCGCTGGCAGTGGCAGCAACAGGGCAATCACGCCGACTAAAATGGTCAGCAAGCCTGCACGGATCAAGGTCTCCCCTTTGAAGTGATCAGCAATAAAGCCACACATAAAACGGCCACCTGTGATGCCCAGGAAGTACATCGCGGTCCAGAAGGCGGCATCGGTTGCGGCAATGCCTTTTTCAACGGTCAGGTAACTGGCCGCCCACAAACCCGTACCGGCTTCCAGTGAGCAGTAGGCACAGAACATCAGCAGCTGCAGTTTCACGCCTTTTATCGACAGCGCCTGACGGTTGCTGACTGGTGAAGCGTCTGCGTTATCGTCACTCTGATCGGTATGTTTCACGCGCTGCCACAGTGGCAGGGACAAGAACAACACGGCAACCAACGCAAACTGGATGTAAGACAGGCTGGCATATCCATCACGCCAACCGGCCTGCTGGCTGAGGAACATCGCCATGATCAGCGGCCCTGCTGTTGCGCCCACGCCCCAGAACGAATGCAAATAGTTCATGTGTTTAGACTGGTAATGCAGTGCGACAAAGTTATTCAGCGCCGCATCAACCGAGCCGGCACCTAACCCTAGCGGGATCGCCAGCAACACAATCATCCATGCCTCGGTGGCAAAGGTAAAACCCAGTAAGGCCAGTGCGGTCATCAGTACACTGATCGCCACGACTTTGCCGGGGCCAAAGCGGTGAATAATTTGGGTCGACAGTAAGCTGGAAATCACCGTGCCGGCGCTGACCACCAGAGCAATCGCGCCCGCAAAGGCCAATGAGGCGTTTAAGTCATGGCGCATGACGGGCCAGGCAGAACCCAGTACCGCATCCGGTAGCCCGAGGCTGATAAAAGCAAGGTAAATAATGATAAGCAGTAAGAGCATGGAAAGCCTTTTCCTAGATAGTCAGTGTGAGAATGAGAGCTTGAACAAGGATTGCAACGATACGCCCAGCCAATGTGGGAAAACAGGCGTATACTGCCGGAAACTATAACGATCCTACCAAATTGGACGGCTGTGGATTTTCCATTATGCAGATTTACCATATTCAAACCGCCCCGGATGGCAAAGAGCTGACCCCGCATGGTTCGGAGGACTTTCCGTTTGCGTTTTATGACGAGCGGTTCTCAGAATTTGTGACCGGTGAAGTGCCGTGGCATTGGCACGATGAAATTGAAATTGTCTGGGTGGTGGAGGGCAGTACTCAGGTGGAATGCTTGGGCAGCTGTGACATTCTTCAGCCCGGACAGATCATTTTTATTAATGCAGGTGTGCTGCACAAGCTGAGCAATGTCGGCGATACCGACTGCCGCATTTTGAATGTGGTGTTTGATCCGCGTTTAATTGGCGGCACGCCATTGAGCCGCATTTACACCCAGTACGTCGCGCCGGTGATCAATAACAGTGAATTGCTGTGTTATGTGTTCTCGCCGCAGACCGCGTGGCAACAACAGGCGATCTTGGCTTTGCAGGCGATGTTTACGGTGTGTCAGCAAGTGCATGCCCCTGCTTCTGCAGCGGGAGTCGCACCGAGCGGGTATGAATTGGCGGTGAATCAGCATTTGCTGGCTTTCTGGCAGACCTTTTGTGTGCATGCGCCGACGATTATGGCAAGGCGACGGGTGTCTTCGACACAAGAGCGTCGCTTACAAACGGCGCTGCATTTCATTCATCAGCACTATGCGGACAAATTATCCATTGCCGCGATCAGTCAGGCTGCCTCCATCAGTGAAACCGAGTGCTATCGCTTGTTCCGGCAGACCTTAAAATGCTCGCCTAACCAGTATGTGTTGCAATACCGCCTGCAGCAGTCAACGGTGTTGTTGACCGAAACTCGCCAACCCATCACTGATATTGCTTATGAAGTGGGATTTAATTGCCCGGCCTATTTTGCCAAAAAATTCCGTCTGGCCTTTGGTAAAACACCCAAGCAATGCCGTCAGGAGAGTCAGGCATAAATAGCCAGTTGCTGTGCGAAAAAGAGTATAAAACGGGATGAATAACGGCTCACATCACTTTGTGAGCCACTCGTGCTTTTGTGCCTGATGGGTTGCGATGCCTTGTGTGTACAAAGCGTGATATTGCCTCAAACCCGATGCTATTTATCCCAAAGGTAAGTCACATTGGTGACCATCTTCACAGAATGTAGCCAGATGCATTCAGTATGTTCCCGCCATAATTATTCCAAATGCAAGACAACAGCACTCCCATGAGGGTGCGGAATACTTCCCCATAAAATCAAAAAACAAATCAACAATAGACAAACCAATAAAGGGAAATATCGGTGAAATTTACACTCTCTGCCGTGGCTAAAGCGGTGCTACCTCTGTGTTCTGCGGCTGTGCTTGTCGGCTGTAATAGCAACTCTTCGCACAATGATGCTGATGGGTATTTTGATACCACCAATCCGCCGGCGATTGATATTGCCTTGCCAAAAACGGACGGGCCACAAGCCACCTTGCCAAAAGCCGGTGCGGTGCCAGAGCCGATCACGGCGGGCGACAATGAAGCTGTGATTTATTTTGTCGATAAGTCAAATAACAAGGCGTTTGATCAATACAGTCTGCACGTTTGGAATAATGATACCTGTGATCGTGCAGAGGAAGTGAACGGGGAATGGGGCAATAAGACAATTCTGCCTGACGGCGTGGATGCACAAGGGCCTTACTGGCGTTTGCCATTGGTCGATGGAAAAACGGCGTGTATTAATTTCATCGTACGTGATGAAAACCTGAGTAACCTGACTGGTGACGCCAAGTTAGCATTCAATGAGATCAGCGATCGCACGGCGTCTTATTTGTCTGGCAGCACAGCAGCGTATGACGAGCGTGGTGATGCCTACGTGCAACTGTTCGGGATTGCCAATGCCGAAGCACACCTTGCAAGCAGCCATATCTTGCTGTGGGAAGGCGTTGAACACGCTGAGGAATTGCGTCTGTATGTGTCACTGGATGGTCAGTTACAGCCCAATGAGAAAGGCACGTATGACGCAGACTATGCGGTATTGACGCCTGTGCCAATGCCAGCCAGTGTTCGTGCCACGCAGCCGCATTTGATCGGTAAAACGGCGTACATGATTGATGGCAACATCGATATGCGCCCTATCATGAAAGCGCAAATGGCGGTGTTAGCGGTTGATAATACGGGTACCGTGATCAAAGGTACCAAAGTGCAGCCAGCGGTGGCGTTTGATCAGTTGTTTGCATCAGCGGCGAAAGATGTCGTGCTAGGCGCAGCTATCGTCGACAACAACACCCAATTTAATGTGTGGGCACCGTCGGCACAAAACGTGGTGGCTGTGCTGTTCGATGACGCGAAAAAAGAATTAGGCCGTTTGCAGATGGACTATGATGCCCGCTCCGGTGTGTGGTCACTGCTGACGGACAAAGCGCCAAGCGGGACGTACTACCGTTACCTGGTGGATGTGTTCCATCCGGTATCGGGCAAGGTGGAGCATTATCAGGTGACGGATCCGTATTCACTGAGCCTGTCGATGAATTCGGCCTACAGCCAGGTTATTGATCTCAATGATCCTGCGTTAAAACCGGATGGCTGGGATGATTTGAAGCGCCCTGTGCCACAAGATAACCCGGCGCAATTTGTGATTTATGAAGCCCATGTGCGAGATTTCTCTGCCCATGATGCCTCTACACCCGTCGCTGATCGCGGCAAGTTCAGTGCGTTTACACAAGCCGATAGTGTGCCGGTGAAGCATTTGAAATCCTTGAGCGATAATGGGGTGACCCACCTGCATCTGCTGCCGATTTTCGATATCGCGTCGATCAATGAAAATCCGGACGAAGTGGCGAACATTGATGAGCCATTCAGCAAGTTGTGCCAAGTAAATAAGGACGTCGCGGGATCAGAGTTCGGCCAATACTGTGACTCTGAATTACTGATTTCTGAGGTGTTTGATCGTGTTGCCCAAGACGATACCAAAGAGAACCCTGCGGTACAGGCGCTGAACCGGTATGTATCCAGCAGCGACAGCTTTAACTGGGGTTACGATCCGTTCCACTACACCGTGCCGGAAGGCTCTTATGCGACCAATGCGGAAGGCCCACAGCGTATTAAAGAGTTGCGTGAAGCGGTGATGGCGATGAAGCAAGACATCGGCATGAACGTGGTGATGGACGTGGTGTATAACCACACCAATGCAGCCGGTCCGGATGCCCGTACGTCGGTACTGGATAAGCTGGTGCCTTGGTATTACCAGCGTCTGAACCCAACATCGGGCAACGTGGAAAACTCCACCTGTTGTTCCAATACCGCGCCAGAGCGTGCGATGTTCGAGAAGCTGATCTCTGACTCGCTGGTGGTGTGGTCCCGTGATTATAAGATTGATGCTTACCGTTTTGACTTGATGGGTCACCACCCATTGGCGCAAATTCAGCGCTCACTGAAAGCGGTGCAAGCGGTGGATCCTGATACCTATTTCTACGGTGAAGGCTGGAACTTCGGTGAAGTACAGGATGATGCGTTGTTCATTCAGGCGACCCAAAAACACTTAGGCGGTACCGGTATCGGCAGTTTCTCGGATCGCTTACGTGATGCCGTCCGTGGTGGCAGCCCGTTTGATGGCGGTGATAACCTCCGTAAAACCCAAGGCTTTGGTAATGGTGCGTTGGTCATGCCAAATGACATCAGTACCGTGTCGAAGGAAACTGCGTTGCATCAGGCAGATCTGACGCGTCTGGGCATGGCGGGTAACCTGAAAGCCTTTAAGATGATTGATGCGACGGGCAAAACCATCACCGGGGCTGAAATGAATTACAGCGACCAAGCGGCGGGGTATGCGGACGATCCAACCGAGATCCAGAACTACGTGTCGAAGCACGATAACCAAACCTTGTGGGACAACAACCAATACAAGATTGGCTATGACGTGCCGATGGAGACCCGTGTGCGCATGCAAGCGGTATCGTTAGCGACCGCAATGCTGGGACAAGGTGTGCCGTTTACCCACATGGGCTCTGAGTTGTTGCGTTCTAAATCGATGCAGCGTGACTCTTATGATTCAGGCGATCGCTACAACAACGTGGACTTTACCCTCAATGACAACAACTGGGACAAGGGGCTGCCGCGTAAAGACAAAGACGGCGATAACTACGCATTGATCGAAAAAGTGATTGCTGATGCGGCTGCGAATGTGCTGCCTGAACCAACGGATATGGCGACTATGGTGGATTACTACGAGGAGTTAGCGCGTTTACGTCAGTCTTACCCGCTGATCACCTTGGGTAAAGGGGCTGAAGTCATCAAGCGTGTGGATTTCCACAATACCGGTAGCGATCAAATTCCTGGGTTGATCGTAATGTCGATTGATAACGGCAACACGTCAGGCGCCGATATTGATGCAAAACTGGATGGCTTGGTGATTGTGATCAACGCCACGCCTGAGACGCAGACGATCGCTTCACCTGCGGGGGCAACATTAGCACGCAGTGCGCATCACACCAGCACTTTGGCGAAAGACGCGACGTTTACCGATGGTAAGATGGTGGTACCGGCTTGGACGCCAGTGGTGTTTGAGTTACCGCGTCAGGCAAGTGGCCGTGCAGCCGGTCTGCCGGTGACGACGAAGTGAGCTTGATCGGTTAGCGATTTCGCGATAACAAAAAGCCCTCGCAAGAGGGCTTTTTTGATCATCAGGGCGATGAGTCTTAGTGCATGTTGCGCTGTGCAACACCACGAACGATATCTTTACCGTTTTCAAACACCTCTTTGGTCACCCAGCGTGCGACAAGCACTTCGTGTTTGTTGTTGAATGCAGCAACGAAGTGACGGCCGTCAGCATTGTTGGTTGCCATGCCGATACCTTCGACATCTTGCAGACCCAAACCGCCTTTTTCAATCGACTGAAGGAAACGCTCAAGCTCTTCTAGCGTGTCGATAATATCCAGTTCATTGTTCATGTGTTTTGCTCTTTATCTCTGTGGAAATCCGCCGTGAATCGGTGACGAACCAAGGCGGAGGAATATCGCCCGTACTTTACAGGCGACAGACACAGATTGGAACCCTACACAGCGGGTGAAACGACGAGATAACGCGTTTAAGACAGCACGCGCAGCACACGTTGCTTCTGGTAGATGACTTTCATGCCGTCATCCACCCAACAGTCAATCACATCGCCTTCCGCAGGCATTTCTTCCAGATCTTCGGCAATACCGAATAGCCCATTGTCTAGCTCTACTACTACGTCCATGTGTGGTCTCCTTACATCGGGAAAAAGTGATCAGAGAAACGCAATACGGTGAATGCGGTATGAAGCATGTGCGGTGCGTGCGATCTCTGGACTGCGTATAGTGCACACTATATGTGACAAGTTTGATAATTCCTATTGAGAATGTGTTAAAAGGTGGCAACAAACACAGAATTAACAAAAATGTGACAAGGGTATGATTGTGAGCGGGAACCTAAGCGCAGATGCGCATAGGTAATGGTCATGCTTAATGTGAATATTTTATTTTTTCATCTGGGGGACATGTACGTAGCAAAATAGTGCGTGAACAGTTCAATCGAGATCGCATTTTCGTTAATTTAATTCGACTCACTTCAAATTTATATGTTTGTTTAATGTTTGCAATAGGAAATGAAACTGTTATCTTACTCCGGATTTATTTTATTCATCAGACACATTAATGGCTGTCTAAATAATAATATCGTCAATCGAGAGTGGCCCATTTAATCATAGTGATGATTAAGGGGTATGACTCAGCAAATAAAGGCTTTGCCGCATTAAGGTTATAGGCCATTTATTGCTTTTATTGGTCAGCACAAATATTCAGTCATTTATCTCTGTCGTTCTATGACGATATGGATAGTTATCATAAAGAAAGAGTATCAAATGAAAGTAAAAGTATTAGCAGTCTCTATTGCTCTTCTTATTTCTGGTGCAGCCCAAGCCGCAACAGATAATCCATGGTATGCCGGTGCCCGTCTTGGCATGAGCGACTTCAGTGATTTAGGTGGCGCCTTGCAGGCTGATGGCAATAACCTGGCTGGCGGTCTGTTCATGGGTTACCAGTCAGCACCTTGGTTAGCTTTAGAAGCCGGTTATACGCATTTGGGTAAAACCGATCTTAAAGGTTACGCGGGTGGCTATGAAGCGCACGGTGTCGACATTGTGGGTAAGTTCTCTTATGCCATGAATGATGACGTGGATCTCTTCTTCAAAGCCGGTAGCTATTTGTATGACTGGAATGCGGTAGGCCCAGTACAGGGCAGCGATACCGGCCTGTCTATGACGCTTGGCGCGGGTGCGGAATACTTCTTTGATAAGAACTGGTCAAGCCGTTTGGAATACCAGTACTACGATAACGTGGGCGGGGCGACCATTCACTTTGCGGGTCTGTCGTTTGTTTATCACTGGGGCGCGCCAGAGCCTGTTGTGATCATCGAGCCAGAGCCTGTACCAGAGCCAGAACCGGTTGTGATCCCTGTGCCAGAGCCTGTGATGGTGGAGGTTGAGCAAGTGAAAATTGTTCAGCTGGATGAAGTGAAAGTGCAGGTGCCGTTTGCCTTTGACGGCACGGAGTTCAATGCCCAAGAGCTTGAGACATTGGCACCGATTGCCCAGCGTTTGCAAGAAAATGATACCGCCATGGTCGTGGTTGTCGGCCATGCAGACAGCCGTGGTGCAGCGAAATACAACCAGACATTGTCAGAGAAGCGTGCATTGGTTGTGGCACAGGCACTGAGCAAGTCACTGAACCTGGACATGAGCCGCATTGCGGTAGAAGGCCGTGGTGAGAGCGATCCTGTGGCGAGCAACGCAACAGAAGAAGGTCGCGCGCAAAACCGCCGTGTAGAAATCATCTCTCCTGCCATGGATGTAGAAGTGATCACAACGGTATTGGTTGAGCAGTTGCCAGAGTCTGTTGAAACCGCACCAGCACAAGATGCAACGGAAGCGGTACCTGCCGAATAAGCGATGTACGGTTACCGTATTGAGTGAAGAAGCCCATGTGGAAACACATGGGTTTTTTTATACCCTTTAATTATTATACCGCCTTGTTATATTCAATTTTTGTTTTAATGAGCCATTCGAACATCCATAAAAAGGGTGTGAGAGGTATTTCTGTGGGGCATGGAAATACAGGGTAAGAGTAATGAAGGCAGTAATTGGCTTTTATCACACTGAGCATTTTATTTAGTATCGCGCAATGGGATTGTTTTATTGATGCCTCTGTTATTAATTGGCTCTGTTGTTAATTAAGCGCTGTCATTAAGTCGGCTCTGTGATGAAATGGGCTCTGTCATTAAGCATCCGGTGGGACACTGGCATTTTGCTCAACATCACGATACCGTAGTGCGCGATATAAAGCATAAAAGCATACTTAGGCATCAATAGCGTGCTGTGATTGAACACGTAAGACCAACAGAAAGGATGAGCATGCAAGATAAAGATCTGCAGGCGTACTGGAAGAAAATAGGCCTCATGCACGCGCCACCGGTTTGTCTGGCCGGACTCACGCAATTGCATCAAGCACAACACCGACGACTGCCTTTTGAAAATTTTGATGTGGTGTTGCAGCGTGAGGTGCAGGTCACGCCAGAAGCCATTGTGCAAAAACTGGTGTATCAGGCACGTGGTGGCTACTGTTTTGAACTGAACGGGCTGTTACTGCAAGTGCTTCAGGCGAGCGGCTTTGAGGCGAGAGCCGCGTTGGGGCGTGTGCATTTATCAGGCAGTGCTTCAGGGCGGGGGCATTTTATTTCGCTGGTGACCATAGAGGGACAACACTGGGTCGTTGATGCCGGGTTTGGCTCGCACACCCCGCGTGCACCGCTGCCACTGGTGACAGATCAGGTGTTGTGGACCGATCAACAATGTTTTCGTTTTCTCCATACCGACGCATACGGCTACCTGCTGCAACGTTGCATGAGTGTTGTCGGGACGGTGGATGAGCGTGAACGGGCAACGTTCGATTCGGCCAATGCCGAGTGGATGAATCTCTACAGCTTTGATTTAGAACCCGTGTGTGAGGGCGATATTGCTTACGGCAACTTTTACACTTCCCATGCACCGACCTCGGTGTTTGTCACCTCGCGTATTGCCGCACTGCCGACCGAGGCGGGGAGCATCACTTTGCTCAACCAAGCCTTGAAAGTGGTGGTGGATGGGGAAACAACAACCCTTGAATTGCCGGAAGGGGACGCGTATGTCGAGGCGTTAAACACGTACTTTGGTATTCGTTTGACGGCATCGTTTGATCAGTTTCGTCCGTTACCCGCGATTATTTAGATTTTCTATAAAGTGTTTCCTGAACCGTCCCAATAGTTTATCGCCGCAAGGGGTTCTATGATTGTGCCAACAGTGCTTAAACACATTCTTGAAAGCTCCTTGAACAAAACCCCGAATCGATAAGGAACCGCAATCATGCAGAAGATCATTCTTTTAACGGGCGCAACAGACGGTATTGGCTTAGAAACCGCGAAAATGCTGGTGGCGCAAGGCCACCATGTGATCCTGCATGGTCGAAATGGTGAGAAATTGCAGGCGGTGCGTGATGCGTTATCCGTCTTGCCGGGAGCGGGGCCTATCGAGACCATTCAGGCCGATTTGTCGAGCATGGTCGCCGTCGATCAAATGATCGCCGAATTGGCGCAGCGTTTCGGCAAGTTAGACGTGCTGATCAACAATGCCGGTGTGTATGCGGTGCCAGAAACCATCTCACCGGATGGCTTAGACGTGCGCTTTGCCGTGAACACGTACGCGCCTTACTTGCTGACGAGTGCATTACTGCCGTTGTTTGATGCGACTGGGCGTATCGTTAACCTGTCATCAGCGGCACAGGCTCCGGTGGATGTCGCCGCCCTGCAAGGTGAACGGGCACTCAGTGACGGTGAGGCGTACGCGCAAAGTAAACTGGCATTGACTATGTGGTCGCGCGCGCTTGGTTTGGCACAACAAGGCAAAGGGCCAATGATTGTGTCAGTAAACCCGAAATCGTTCCTTGGCAGTAAAATGGTCAAAGAAGCGTACGGCGTTGCCGGGGGCGATATCACCCAAGGCGCCGATATCTTGGTACGGGCGGCATTGTCTGATGAGTTTGCCCAAGCACACGGCCAGTATTTTGATAACGATATTGAAGCCTTTGCTCCACCGCATCGCGATGCCCTGGACGATCACAAAGTGCAGCAGGTGATCGACACGCTAGACAGCGTATTGGCGAAAACTGCCAAACTGGCTTAACCGTTCATTTCTCCCCGTCTTTCTCCTTCTGTTAGCCCGCGTGCGATGGCATGCGGGCGATCTGCTTTTCATAACTTGTGCTCAGTCTAAAGTTTCCCTCATGGCGCTGTTCAATCTTGTCATGTGGCGCATACTGAATGTTTTCTGTCGAAATATAATCGCTGATCGAAAAAGGATTTTTCATGACGTCAGACAGCACGGTGTGTGAGGCGAGTCAGCCACAGCATGATGCACAGCTTACGCCGCAAGAGGTGGCTTCTCAAACGACGAAACAACAGCTTCGAAGCTTGCTCGATAAAGGCCAGTATGTGTCGGCCTATCAGCATGCCGTGCAAGCCTGGGGCCCGTATGAAACGTGGCAAGATGAAGCGCAGATAGCGTGCTTGATCGCTTTGCTGCGAGGACTTGGGCGTCGACGCAGCGCGAGCTATTTGGAGATCAAGTGCTACCGTGCCCAGCCCGAGCAGTCTGACAATGCCTTGCGTTATTTCATGCATACCTTGTCACGAAAAGGCGCGATGGCGTGCTATGACATCGCTGAGCAATGGCTGACGGCGACTCAGGCCGATCCGGCGCAACATGCGGATTGGCAGATTGCCAAAGCCCTTGTGTTAGGGCGTGTGCGTGACTTTTCCCAGGCTCAGAAATTGCTGGATGACGCCTCACAACAACCGAACGCAGCGGATTGGGCGGCACGTATTCGCTTACGCTTATGGGAAGATGAAGGGCGTTGGGCGGAAGCCTTAGACGGCGCCAAAGCTCGCTATGCGGCCACACAGTGCCAGATGGCGCTGGAAATGGTGATCCGCTTGACCCAAGCGCAAGAGGGACCACAAGCGGCGTTGACCGAATTATTACGGCATCTGCCGCAGTCGCAAAATATGACGCTGTGGCAAGAAGCGGCCAAGCTTCACTTCCTATTGCACCAGACCGAAGAAGCACTGGCATGTCTGCATGAGCTGGAAAACCTGCAAGTGCTGGGGCAGGACAAAGACGACAACTACGCCGATTGGTTATGTGGTCAGTTGTACCTCGAAACACGTGACTTACCGGCTGCCCGTGCCGCATTAGGCCGGCAAAAAGACACCTTCTCGACGTTGGTCCTCAAGCGTCTGCAACCCGTTACCACGCTCTCTCCTGTGCTGAAGTTGGCTGTCCCGCATGTCACGCAGAAATACATGACCTGCGCCCCGTCCTCCATTGCGGCTGTGGTGCGGTACTGGGGAGAGCCCGCCGATGAAGATGCCATTGCGGAGCAGATTTGCTTTCAGGGAACGGCGGATCACTTGCAACGCCAGTGGCTGACCGACAACGGATGGAGTTATGTGGACTTTGATTTGTCGTTGGCAGCGGCAGAAGCGGTATTGTCGCGCGGGATCCCGTTCACACTAGTCACCACACAAGGCATGTCTTCGCACCTGCAAGTGGTAAAAGGGATCGATCGCGAGGCGGGGTATCTTTATCTGATGGATCCGTCGGTGAACATGGAGAGTAAAATCCTCACCGAAGAAACCTGCCAGCTAGAAGCCGTGCATGGTCCTCGCTGTCGTGCCATTGTACCAAACAGTAAGCAGCATTTGTTTGTGGGGTTAGACTTGCCCGCACAAGATCTCTATCCGTTACGGCACGCGCTGGACAGTGCCTTCGACAAACAAGACATCCCTCTGGCACGATCACTGATCACCCAGTTGGAGGCTTTAGCACCGGATCACCGCATTACCCAGTTATCACACCGATCACTCGCGGTGGTGTTGCGTAATGAAGCGGACATAGAACGCTATACCACTCAGCTATTGGCGGCTTATCCAGATACCACTTACCTGATTTTATCGAAATACCACAGTATGCGGGCACGATGCGGACACCGTGAGGCCTATCTGTGGTTGTCTGCGCAATTTAAGCAGGCCAAAAGCATCGAAGTGTTTAATTTGCTCTTGGAGGATCGGGCGGTATTAGAAGACGGTAATGCGGCGATTGAAGCACTGGCAGACCGCGCGGTGATGTGGACCAATGCGGAATACTTCTGGTTAAAAGGCCATGATAGTTGGCGCGATGGCGATAAAGAGACCGCCGTACGATTGTATGGCTGGGCGCTGTATCTGGAGCCATCAAATGATGCGTATCTGCGCAGCTATTATATCGCCAATGTGGATCAAGGGCGGGTTGAGGAAGCGTTAGCGCAACTGCAAGCCTTGTATGATGCCTCCATAGCGGTGTCTTCCAACATGGCCTATTCGCTCTACCGTGCGTACTGCATGAAGGATGAAGATCACTTGGGCTTAGCGGTGTTAAAGCAAGCCTGTGAGGTGCAACAGGAAGACGTCGCCCTCATTACGTTTTACCTCGGCGAATTAGGTAAATACGGACAATGGGATCAGGTTGAGGCCGCCTATGCCCAATACGAACATTGTTTGCCTCACAGTGAACGCTTGATGATTTCCGCCCGACAGGCTTTCGCCAAAGGGGAAAATGATCGGGCGATTGCGCGTTATGAAGCCTTGCTGGCACTGCAGCCGGGGAACGACAGTGCTGTCGAGTATTTGCTGACGAGTTACAACCGTGCCGGGCAGGCAGACAAAGCGCAAGCCTGTTTAGATGCACAGATCAGCCAATACGGTGAGAGCTTACGCGCCTTGGATTTGATGGTGAATCATACGCGGGATGACGCCAAGCGGGTGCAAGCGCTGGTGCGGATCACCGAGTTATATCCGCTCGAATATGACAGTGCCCGCCGATTGGCTTACTACTACCTGTCGCGTGATGAGACCGCGCAAGCCGAATCGCTTTGCAAAGCCTTGTTAGAGAAAAACGCCAATCATGCTGACAATTTACTGCTTCAGGCAGAAATTTGCTTGAAACGGGGAGAT
Organism: Photobacterium aphoticum; assembly: GCF_001029435.1. GTDB lineage: Bacteria > Pseudomonadota > Gammaproteobacteria > Enterobacterales > Vibrionaceae > Photobacterium > Photobacterium aphoticum. The sequence continues at coordinate 113,582 of NZ_LDOV01000009.1, forward strand.
TGGGCGCAGGCGAAAGCCAATGCCAAAGCGGCGATCACCCATTCCCCTAACAGTGATGCGGCGTTTGAAGCCTTGATGCGCACCCATACCGCGCCCGCAGAGAAAGTGGCGGTCATTCGAGAATTTGGCGAAGTACTCAAAACCCTGCCCAATGCCGACGATGGTGTGTGGAACTTCTGGCATTTTGCCCGAAATTGGTTGGATGTTGATGAACAACGGGCCTTTTGTGATGCCATGATTGAACGCCACGGCCAGAACTGGTGTGTGTGGGTGGTCAGTGCGTACCAGCGAGAGCTGACGGGTCACATTACGGAGGCCATTGACGATTTAGCCCAAGCGGCTAAGCGTTCTCCGCTAACGGTGCGTATCTTCGCCGAACGTGCTCGGATGTTGTCGTGTGTGGGGCGTTATGACGAAGCCACACCGGTGTTTGATTACGCCATGACCTTATCGCCAGGCTGGACGTTCTTGGCGACCGAGTATTACCAGCATTTGGTGCGCATTGCTGAGTTGAAAAAAGGCCGCACGGTATTAGAGCGATGTCTGCAATACAACGATGATGACGGCGTATTACTGGGCCATTTGGCGGAAAGTTACCTCGACAATGATGAGCCCGAACAGAGTTTGGCATTGTTTGTGGAAGCGGTGCGGCATCTGTTCCATTACCCGTGGGCGTGGAACAAATTGCACCGTTTGAGTGAGCAACTGGATGACGGCCAAACCTGGCGTGAATTAATGGCAGAGCGTCAGGCACATTATGCCAGCCATGTGGATACGTGGCTGATCGCCGCACAACTGGCGAGTGATTTACCTGAGCGGTGTGATCATCTGCAACGGGCGATCGCTTTGTCACCCCATCACTTGGGCGCGCACATTGATCTGGTGGATGCCTACATTGCCATGGGGAAAGACGAGGCGGTGTATGCGCTGATCAATAGCGACAAATGGGACGGTGCCGCGCCAATCACGCTTGCCATTAAAGAGCCGACCTTGCTGTTTGAGCGTGGTGACTATATTCAGGCTATGGTGATTTTGGATGGCATTCTGACGCGCAATCCGCGCTTTGAAGAAGGCTGGTTACTGCGCATGAAGTGTGCCGTTCATGCCGAACGGTTTGCGGACGCGCTTGCCTGCGGTGAAAAATTAGAGGGCATTGCAGGGAACAGTCTGGAAGCCTTGTATGAAGTGGGCCGAGTGTATGAAGAACACGGTGAAGCCGCCCATCAGGCGCGCATTTTGCCGTTGTTTGAAGCCGCGTATGCGATGGGGCCCCATTACGGGAATATTGCGTTTGCGTACCTCGATCGTCTGATCACCGAAGCACGCTATGTCACCGCGCGTCACGTCGCCAATGCCATGGATGATCATTTCGACAAACCCTGGATTGATGTGCGCCGCTTTGAAATCTTTGCTGCGCAAGGGCTGGAAAAACAGGCGATTGAGATGTACCAGCAAGTGGTGGCCTGCGGTGAAGAAACGTATTGGCTCTATGCCCACCCGCTTGAGTGGGCAGAAACGCGCAAGGCATCTTCGCTATTACAGGCGTTGTGGACGACATTGGAGCAGGCCATGACCGCAGAGGCGCTCAATGTCGTCACTGCCGATGTGTATGCCGACTGGTGCGAAAAACAGCAAGGACTCGCAGGCTTACGGGCGCTGCTCGATAAAGATGTTGGCCCTGCGGTGTGGCGTGTTTTTTGTACGACCTATTTAGGGGCGCTCAGTCAGAAACAGTCACTGCCTGAACCGGGATTCTGGGAAACGTTTGATGCGCGTATCTATGAGGATATGGGGTTGGCGAGTAAGAAAGGGTATGTGCTGCTTCGCGCAGAACATTACTATGAAGCCAAAGTGCACTACGTGAAGATGGGGGTCATGGATAACCCCATGGTGCCGGGTTACGCCCTTTATCACACTGCCTATGTGTGCTCCGCAACCAAAGATTACGCCTTGCTGGAAAAAGTGATGCCCCAGTTTTTATCGCGTCCGAAAGACAGCTGCTATAACAATGGCCTGGTGTGGTACTGCTATGTGCAATTGCGCTTGGGACAGCGTATTGATCCGGAGGTCTTAGGCCAAATTACCGAACAGGGGTTGATGGCGTGTGAAAAAAGCATGTTGGCGATCATGCACCGTGCGGTGGGTTTTGATGCGGATCGCGATGCGGGCTTATCGACAAGCATAGAGACACTGACGGCAATGCCGAGCACCTTCCGGTTAGATTCCACAGAAGTGCTGGATCTCAGTGAAGCCTACATCCGTTATCTGTTGGCAAACAGTACCGGAAACTGGTGGAAAAAATCCCGCCTGAAACGTCGTTTGCGTGCCCGTTTACGTCAGTAACACAATCAGGCTGTCCTGCTTTTTTATGGCTGATGCAGTGGTGGGTTTTTGTGTAATTAACTGATAAATAATGACTTTGTGTATTTTATTGATTTTTTTATTATAACATATTGACCCAAAACCTTCGGAAGCATATATTGATTACACGAACTGCCAAATGGAGTTCGTTTTCTCATTGCCCTTCGCCTTATACAGGGAAGCCGCAATGTATATATCAACCATGTACAGCATGTCCCCGCGCCCGATGAGCCAGTGGAATGTCTGTCATGACTTGGCTGTGTGTGACTGAGACAGTATCGTGAATGCGATGTCGTATAGCTGATCTCGGTGACACGCACCAAGCTATTGCTTCTTATGAGGATAGTTATTTATGCGTAATATCGATTTTGCTCCCCTATACCGCAACGCCATTGGTTTTGACCGTCTGTTCAACATGGTGGAAGCGAGTGCCAAAAAATCTCAGTCCGGTGGTTACCCGCCGTACAACATCGAACAACAAGACGAACTCCACTACCGCATTACCATGGCTGTGGCTGGTTTTGCTGAAGAACAACTCGATATCACCCAGAAAGAAAACATGTTGGTGATCAGTGGTGTCCGCCAAGCCGAAGAAGAGAAAAACTTCATCTACCAAGGCATTGCTGAGCGCAACTTTGAGCGCAAATTCCAGTTGGCCGATCACGTCAAAGTGCTGAGCGCACACCTCGAAAATGGTCTGCTGCACATTGATTTAGAACGTGAAGAGCCAGAAGCGATGCAACCACGAAAAATTGCCATTGGCGCCAAGGTGGAAGGTTCTGCTGAAGCGTAATCGGTGATATCGCGTCGTTGTGCCTGATCGTGTATCGATACCGGTAAACGGGTCACTTTCGTCCTCGATCGAACATTGAATATCATGGGCAAGTGGCATTTGGCGAGAAAGGGATGACGAACGGCAAAAAACGGGTCACAATTGCACGGCCCGTTCCTACGGTCACCAGATTACCTGGCCTCTGTACTGTGAGGTATGGATGCCACAGCATTAAGATGAAGTGTGGTGAGCAGAAAGTGCCATCAATCAAAACTTCATGAGGTATAGGGCGTCAGAGTATTACTCTCACGCCCTTTTTCAGAGGTGTTTGTTATGTCAAAACGCGATTATTATGAAGTGCTAGGTCTTGCTAAAAACGCATCTGAAAAAGAGATCAAAAAAGCGTATAAACGCCTGGCAATGAAATACCATCCGGACAAGAACCCGGATAATCCTGCCGCTGCGGATCAATTCAAAGAAGTGAAAGCAGCGTACGAAATCCTGAGCGATAAAGAAAAGAAAGCGGCGTATGATCAGTTTGGTCATCGTGCGTTTGAACGTCCGGACATGGGCGGTGGTCGTCAGCAGTATGGCGGCTTTAATGATTTTGAAGACATCTTCGGTGGTGCGTTTGGCGACATGTTTGGTCGCGCCCGTGGCGGCTCGCAGTTTGGCGGTTTTGGCCAGCGTCCACGTCGTGGTCAAGATGTGATCTTCAATATGGACGTGGATCTGGAAGAGATTGTCCACGGCTGTTCAAAAGTGGTGGAATTGCCGATTTATGAAGGTAACGTCCAGACCACCAAGAAACTGAATATCAAAGTACCAGCCGGTATCGAAAACGGCGGTAAAATCCGTCTGGCCGGTAAAGGTGAGCCGGGCGCCAATGGCGGTCAGCCAGGCGACGTGCTGATCCAAGTGAATATTCGTCCGCACCTGCGTTTCACCCGTGAAGGGAATAACCTGGTATGTGCGGTGAAAACCGACTTCGTGACAGCGGCACTCGGCGGCCAAGTTGAAGTGGTAACGATTGACGGTAAACGCGTGAATCTGAAAGTGCCTGCGGAAACCCAGACGGGCGGTAAATTCCGCATGAAGGGGCAGGGTATCACTGACCGTCACGGTCAGGTGGGCGATTTGCTGATCCAGGTGAACATCGAAACCCCACGTAACCTGAGCGAGCAGCAAAAAGCACTACTGAAAGAGTTTGCGGCGCTGTAAGCCTCATTCCGTTAACGCCGGTACTGGCATGTGACGGTATAGTCGTTTCATCATATTGAAAAGCAATGGTTTTCCATTGCTTTTTTTATGCGTGTAATCTGGCTGGTGGTATACCGTCTGGGCGTCATATCACTGTACTGTCCATTATTTGAGCGTATAATCACGCATTGTGTGTCGCAACAGGGATGTGGGGAATGGAAAAAATGCGGATAGGCCGAGAGACCATTTTGAATTTGGAATCGGTCGAATACCGGTGGATTGAATCATTAGCGTATGATGGACTGGAACAACAGGAAATCAATGCGGTGATCCAACGCTGTTTAGGTGGCGATGCCGACATTGCCGATATGTTGCGACGTATTGCCCTTAAACAATGTCCTCCTAATGTCTTACTTGAGCATCTCAATAAGGTTGAGACGCACCGCTAAGCATGACTTTTTACCGCCCTGTTTCTCAGCTTCATTTACATTGTAAATTGATTGCGTCTGCGGTGAGTGAGAGTCATTATCATTACTCTGCTTTTATGCGCAAAGAGCGTATCTTTTGGTTGCTACCTATCCAGAAAGCGATAAACTAGCCGGCCTAATTTATAAAACTGGTCATACCAATTGGTTTGATCAATGGTAGCGTTTACTTTCAGATGAACCTGATGTTTGCAAAAAAAATCAAAATAACGCATATCTTACTGATTTTAAAAGTAGGAATGCTTGCGTTTTTTTTCTTATCGATTGGTTACCTGAGCTATAACATCCTGCACACGGATCGCCTGCTAACAGCGGTCGAAAGCCGTTTTAATGCCCTTTATTCCTCTGTTCGTCGTTTTGGCTCTTACTATAACAATGCCGATCATACGGTATTGCCAACCGGGGAATATAACCACAAAGATGTTGGGTTGCTGATCAAAGCCAATGACGGCACGGATGTAAAATGCTTGTCTTGTGGCATTAAAAAGCTGCGTACCCAATTAGAGACTATTGCCCCAGACAATATCTGGACCATCGCAGTGTTTGATAACCAAAGTGCTTACGGCTATTTCGATCCAATGCGACCAGAATACCGCGCTGCGTTCAAACGCTACCGTAAAGAAGATGTGATGGAACGCATTGTAAAGGCGGAAGGGTTGGATGAGACCTACCGTGAGTTTTACGGTTGTAATATTCGCTTGAGTGAACCGTACGAAGAGAGTGGTACGGATAAACGAATTCGTTCGATTTTCTATCCGATCCACCTGCAGAAAAAGTTGGATGCGCTGGTGGTGGTGGACATTAAAGATTCGTTCATTAACACCATCATCGACCAATACAATGCCCAGACGGGTTCTGTGATCAATCACGATCCGGCGCATAGCCAGTATTCCCGTAAACTGACGCTGCCTTGTTCGGACAAGGGAACGATTGAAGTGGGGATTGCCTACTCTGATATCGTGAAGATGACCTGGTTCCCGTCAGTACTGATCGCGTTGTTGTATTACGGCGGTGTGATGTTGTTCCGCCGTAATAGTCATTCGCTGCAAAAAGATAAAATGACCAATTTTTATCGTCGCGACTATTACGAACCGCGTTTGAAAAAGCAGACAGATTTCTCGCTGTTGATCATTGATATCGACCATTTTAAATCGATTAATGACACCCATGGCCACAAGAAAGGGGATGACATTATCGCCAAGTGTGCCAAGCGTATTTTAGGTCTGATCCGTCAGGATGATGCGGCGATCCGCTGGGGCGGTGATGAGTTTATTTTGTCATTCACTAACATGAGCCCGAATAAGCTGGCAGATAAAGGTGAGATGATCCGCGCAGCCATTGCGGCAGAGCCGATTGCTGGATTACCGGTCACGATTTCTGTGGGTGGGGTGTATGCGCAAGACACCCAGTTTGCCCAAGCTTATAAAACGGCGGATGCGGCGTTGTATGTGTCCAAGCGCAAGGGGCGCAACGCCGTCACCGTGGCACAAGGATAACGCGTGCTGAACGTCTCCCATGAAGCCTCTTCTGATGAAGGGGCTTTTTTTGCCTCCTGAGCCGTAAACCTGTATGAATAGAAGTTGGCTATACTCAGAAAGTGACTGAATAAGAAACGGATATTTGTAACAGGCCGGATTCCGTGACAGTCTGGATTCAGTCAATAGCTAGATTCAGTAAAGCGACAGAAGAAGGGATACTATGGCGCATGAACCTCGTAAGGACACGACAACATCACACCACGTCGCATATCAACCTACCGTTCAATCCGCCTCATCACTGATGCGAACGCGCCTGTGTGCGCTCTCGACGGCGGCAATGTTGACATCATCACTGGCGGTGGCCTCATCACCCGTGAGCACGGCACAGACGGCGAGTGCTGCGCCCGTTCAATCCACAGAGCCGCTATCTGAGTTCTCTGTGGCTTCCGGCACTCACTCAGCACCTCAATCAGAAGCCCCAGCATCGTCGTCTTTATCGTTATCACCGCATTGGTCAAACTCGACCTGGGAAGAAGCCTGGCACCCAGACAGTGTCTATGATTCGCCGTATCACGTTGCGCTGTTTTCTGCAGAGAACGGCGAAGATAAAGCCCGTTTATGGTCACAAACCAAATCCATTTTTTGGTACGGCGTGGGGGTGGCAGGTTTTATTGCCTTGCTGCCGGAAGACATTTCTAACTGGGATACCAGTGACGATCGCCTGTTTGAAAAGTGGTGGGACAACGTGCGCCAAGGCCCAGTGTGGGACCGAGACGTGTGGTACATCAACTACATCGGTCATCCGTACTTTGGCGGCGTGTATTATCAAATCGCTCGAAAATCCGGGTATCGCCAGTGGGATGCGTTTGTCTATTCCTTCCTGATGTCGACCTTCTACTGGGAATACGGCGTTGAGGCGTTTGCGGAAGTGCCTGCGGTGCAGGATTTGGTCGTCACGCCCGTGCTGGGTTGGGTATACGGCGAATGGGCGTTCAATAAAGAGCGGGAAATCATTCAGCGCGGCGGACAGGTCTGGGGCTCTGACTGGATGGGCAGCACCGCGCTGTTCTTACTGGATCCGGTCGACAGTTTAGGCCGTGGTGTGAACCACCTGTTTGGGCGAGATGTGGTGAAAGCGGGGACGGGCTATTTGAGCCTGCAAGATGTTGAGATGGCAAACGGCAAAACGGACAGCCGAATCAACATGCAAGTGCGTTTTCAGTTCGGGGAAGGAGACACCACGCCGGCCATGCAGCGCCGTTACACCTATACGCAGCCAACAACCTTGGCGTCTGATCCGGTTGATACCGGTATTGTCGGTTTTTCTGTCGGCACCCGTTACCTCAATCTGGATGAGAAATGGGGCATCGAAAATCGCTGGGCCGCGACGGCGACGTTAGGGTTGTATTTTACGCCGGCGTTTTCCACTCGCTTGAGTTACACGCGCATCGACAGTGACAGCAAGCGCACTGGCGAGCGGGTCACGTACGAGAACTACAGTCTGGATGCGCAGTATTATTGGCTGACCGATCAGGCCGTCCGGCCGTATATCACCGCCGGGATAGGGGAAACTTTGTTGGATCTCGACCGTGACACCACCACCTTCCAGATGAATGCGGGGCTGGGCGTACATTACCAGTTCCACCCGAAATGGGCGTTTGTGGTTGATTGGGTGCATTACTACAGCACACGACGTGAAACCAACGATGACTTGTTTGCGGGTCAGCTGATTTACCGCTTTGGTCGGGGAGAGCGGTAAAAGAATGTGTCGAGTTAAGAATTGCGAGTATCGAGTTTCTAGGTTCCCGCCTCTAGGATCTCGCTTCTCGTTTCTTGAAAGACGAAACAAAACGCGCCCTGTCAGGCTGTCTGACAGGGCGCGTTGCGGTTTACAGTATCGCTGTTAGGGACAGCGTTGCTGTTGATAACCGTAGGCAGAAAGTGAATTACGCGAGGGTAATTTTCGCAATACGGCGTTTACCTACTTGGTAAATCGCGCTGCCTGCCGCCGGTACCGCATGGGTATCTTCTACTTTTTCGCCATCGCATTTCACCGCGCCTTGCTTGATCATGCGCAGCGCTTCAGACGTCGAAGCCACTAAGCCAGCCTCTTTCAGCAGGTTTGCAATCGCCAAACCGTGTGGCAGGGCAATGGCTTCCAAATCGTCCGGTAAGGCCTGATGCTTAAAGCGGTTATCAAACTGTTCTTCAGCCGCATCAGCAGCGGCGTCATCGTGGAAACGGGCAACAATTTCTTTTGCCAGCAGCACTTTCACTTCTTTCGGGTTACGGCCTGCTACGATGTCAGTTTTAAACTGCTCAATCTCGCTCATTGGGCGGAAAGACAGCAGTTCAAAGTAGTTCCACATTAAATCGTCGGAGATCGACAGCAGTTTGCCGTACATCTCGTTAGCCGGCTCTGTCACACCAATGTAGTTGTGGGCCGATTTCGACATCTTCTTCACGCCATCTAAACCAACCAGCAGCGGCATGGTGATCACCACCTGTGGGGTTTGGCCGTGTTGCTTTTGCAGCTCGCGTCCCATCAGCAGGTTAAAGGTCTGGTCGGTACCGCCCAGCTCAATATCCGCTTCCAGCTCGACCGAATCGTAACCCTGTAGCAATGGGTACATGAATTCGTGAATACCAATGGCGCGGCCGGTGGCAAAGCGCTGTTTGAAGTCTTCGCGTTCCAGCATGCGGGCAACAGTTTGGCTGGCGGCCAGTTTCAACATGCCTTCTGCACCCATTTTCGATAGCCAATGGGAGTTGAAGACGATCTCTGTTTTCGCCGGATCCAAAATCTTGAATACTTGCTCTTGGTAGGTGCGCGCATTGGCTTCCACTTGCTCGGTGGTCAGCGGTGGACGCGTGGTGTTCTTACCGGATGGATCGCCGATCTTGCCGGTAAAGTCGCCGATCAAGAAAGAAACGCGGTGGCCCAAATCTTGAAACTGGCGCAGTTTGTTTAAAATCACCGTGTGACCAAGGTGAATGTCCGGCGCGGTAGGATCAGCACCGAGCTTCACGCGTAGCGGGCGATCTAGCGCCAGTTTCTCTTTCAGGGACGCTTCTGGCGTAATGCTGTCAACGCCACGTTTGATCAGGGCAAGGCTTTGTTCAAGGTTCATCAAATTGCTTCCGAAAAAAGTTGAAATTCCATCACTGATCATCAGGAATGGGCTTGCAAACCATGGTCTTGGCGTTTGCGAATAATGGCGGCACGAATGTGGTCATAACAAAAGTTGTAGACGAATGCGTACACCGCGATAAACAAGGTGACACCGATATCCATCATGAAGGCTTCCAGCAAGCTGACAGACAGCAACCAAGCCATCAAAGGCACGGTGATCAACAACAAGCCGCCTTCAAAAGCAGCGACTTGCAGCACTCGCACAGCAACGCCACGTGTTTCACGTTGTCCCGGAAAGAAGCGGTCGAAAATGGCGTTAAATACCATGTTCCAGAGCATGGCGACCGTTGCGACAGCTATCATTGTTCCTGATAGGCTGCTAACTGGGTGATCGGTAAATAACATCAACCCTAAAACGGAAAAGGCAATGGCTAAAGCTTCAAATAAAACGGCGTGGAAAATACGTTCAAACACTGACATGACTGTGACTCTTATAATTGGGTGTTGCTCAAAGGGGATAGGATACGGATTTCAGTTACGAGGAAAAGTTAGCAGCCATCACGATGTGTGATACCTTTTGGGGTGGAAAGACAGTAATGGGCCGGCGAGAGGATAAAGAATGTACAGCTTTGAACAACTGAAAGTGTTTGTGACCGTGTGTGAATGCGGCTCGTTTTCTGCCGCCGCCCGTAAATTGAAACGGGCCCAATCGGGCGTGAGTCAGTCGGTGTCCAATCTGGAAATTGCCCTGAATCAGACTTTGTTTGATCGCTCGGGTAATTGGCCAGTCCTGACCGCTGCAGGCAGCGCCTTGTTACCGATGGCCCAATCGGTGCTGTTACAGCAACTGCGGTTAGATCAAAAAGTGATGGCGCTGGACGCTGATGAAGAACACGACCTGATCATCGCGATGGATGAAAGCCTGATAGAGCCGCAACTGTTAAGCCGTCTGGCGGTATTGGCTGAGCAATTCCCGATGACCCAAATCGAGATCGTGTCGGCCTCCACCTTTGATATTCGCACCCTGATCAGCGAGGGGGATGCCCACATAGGTGTGGTATTCGCTGACGGCACCATGCTGGAAGAGGCGGAATTTCGCTCACTCGGTTACAGTCGCTTTGTCACGTTGGCGGCGCCGTCTCATCCTTTGGCGCAGAAAACCTCCGTCACTGATACAGATCTGCGTACCTACCGGCAGGTGGTGCATCGCTCTTCCACCGGGAAAGAATTGTGGTTCAGTTATGCCATCAGTACCCAGGTGTGGTACGCCAACACGCATCAATTGTTGCTGGATTTAGCCAGTGAAGGCATTGGCTGGGCGATTGTGCCGGATAAACTCGCGGCCCCTTACCTTGCCAACGGGCGACTGACCGAACTGAATGTGGAATACGAACCGGAAGGGTGGGTGACTACGGTGGATGTGATTGAATCCCGCCAATATGCGGGCGGCCCGGTACACCGTGCGGTGCTGAAATTACTTAACGAAGCGTTTGAACAGCATCGTTTGTGATCCGGATCGGCGGGTTTTTCGGTGAGTCAGGCCGCAGCGTATATAGTTGAAGGAATAGGCCTGCGTGAGAGCGCGAGAGAACACTGGATAAGGAGATCATCATGTTACGTGCATTCGGATTACTGTTAAGCCATGGCGCTGCATTGGCGGCCGGATTTGTGTTGGGGGTGTATGCCCTGCCGATTTTGATCGCCCCCGACGCCCCGCCCGTGAGTATGATCAGTGCGACCGCACAAGACGCCCTGTTTACCACCACGTTTGATAAAAACCGCCAAGACAGCGATTTCCTTCATTGGGGCGAAGGGGAAGTGACTATCGGCAATGAGGCCATCACCTTTGTGGGAGAGCTGGCGCCGGGGCCGGATTACAAGCTGTACCTCTCGCCGGTGTATGTGGAAACGGAAGCCGACTTCAACACCAATAAATCCGCCATGGTGCAATTAGGGGATATCCATTCGTTTGATCGCTTTATGTTACCGCTCGACAGCGCCGTTGATATCAACCAATACAACACCGTGATTGTGTGGTGTGAGTCGTTTGGTCAGTACATCACTTCGGCACAGTATCGTTAACGATCGCCAGCCCAAAGAGAGCCCCCATGAAATACGGGGCTTTCATCAGGGAATGTGATCGCCGCGCATGCCATTTAGTGGCGGGCACGATAAGGTGAGAGCAGGGCATGACAAGCAAGGCGACAGGGAGGATGAATGCGTCAGATAGGTGAAAACATTTGGGTACATGAAGACAGCATGCAAATGCTGGGGGCCCCTTTAGGGCTGCGCATGACCATTGTGCGGTTGTCGAACGGCGGCCTGTGGGTACATTCGCCCACCGCGTTGTCTCCTCAACTGCAAGAAGGCATTGCCGCTCTCGGACAGGTAGCGTACTTGGTCGCGGCCAGTAATAACCACAGTAAATGGCTGCAAGACTGGTGCGAAGCCTACCCTGAGGCGGAAGTCTATGTCAGCGCCGGTATTCCCTGCAAAGTGCCGCTCACTCATTACCACATTCTGCAACCTGGCATGGAAAACGTCTGGGCGGGGGATTTTGAGTGGCAGAGCATGCCATCCGTGCCATTATTCAATGAGACGGTGTTCTACCATGTGCCGTCACAGTCATTGATTGTCACCGACTTTATTCAGCACTATCCCGAGCAAGACGACTATGCCGGTATGGTCGGTATGATGACCAAGTACGTGTTTGAACCCATTGGCTTTAAAGGCTGCTGTGTCGCGCCACCGCTAAAAATGGGCTTTACCCTGAAAGATAAACCGGCCTTCAAGCGCTTCATCAGCCATATCGAGGCGTGGGCCTTTACCCGCATTGTGGTGACCCACGGTACAATCATAGAAGATGACGCTAAAGCTATCTTTCAGGACTTAACCCGCCGTTTCCTTCAGTAAGCGTTATTTTGGCTATTTATCTGAGCTAAATCGGCATCAAAATGACGAAGTACGCTGCGAGTTGTGCGATTGGTGAGCGGTTGAGCGATAAAGGGTGAATCTTTTTGAAATTAGGGCTTTACAGCTTTGCCGATGTCTCGTATTATTCGCAGCACTTACGGAGAGATGGCTG